>NZ_JBGCCL010000076.1:0-1059 GCF_041262505.1 Streptacidiphilus sp. MAP5-3 | reverse complement strand
GGGGCTTGATCATGACGAAGACCTCCGGTGTGGTGGAGGTGTCTAGGCTTCACCGCACACACGGAGGTCTTCGTGTCCCACCGTAATGCCCGGTTGACCGTGTTCGGAAGGCGACTCCTGATCGAGCGGGTCCAGGCGGGCCGTCCTGTCGCGCACGTCGCCGCGGAGATGGGCGTCTCCCGCGCCACCGCCCACAAGTGGGTCCGCCGGTGGCGCGAGGAAGGCGAGGCCGGGCTGGAGGACCGCCCGAGCCGCCCGCACACCACCCCGCACCGGACCGTCCCCGACACCGAGGCGCGAGTCTGTCGGCTGCGGACCGAACGCAAACTCGGGCCGGCCCGCATCGGACCCATCCTGGGCCTGCCCGCTTCCACCGTCCACCGCGTCCTGGTCCGCCACGGACTCAACCGCCTGTCCCACCTGGACCGCCCCACCGGCCAGGTCATCCGCCGCTACGAACGTTCCCGCCCGGGCGAGCTCGTCCACGTCGACATCAAGAAACTCGGCAACATCCCCGACGGCGGCGGCCACCGGGTCATCGACCGCCAGGCCGGCGAGGCCCACAGACTGGCCACGACCATGGACCGCACCGCGAGCGGCAGTCCCAGGATCGGCTACGGCTTCCTCCACACCGCCCTCGACGACCACACCCGGCTGGCCTACACCGAGATCCTGGCCGACGAGCGCAAACACACCGCCACCGCGTTCTGGACCCGCGCCCAGGCCTTCTTCGCCGACCTCGGAATCACCGTCGAACGGGTGCTGACCGACAACGGCTCCTGCTACAAGTCCCACGCCTGGCGCGACACCCTCCACGCGGCCGGGATCGTCCACAAACGCACGCGCCCCTACCGCCCGCAGACAAACGGCAAGGTCGAGCGCTTCCACCGCACCCTGGCCGACGAATGGGCCTACCTCCGCCCCTACGCGACAAACCAGGAACGAGCGAACGCGCTACCCGGCTTCCTCCACCGCTACAACTACCATCGCTGTCACACCGCACTCGGAGGCCAAACCCCCATCAGCCGAGTCAACAACGCTGCGGATCAATACAGCTAG
>NZ_JBGCCL010000075.1:0-1112 GCF_041262505.1 Streptacidiphilus sp. MAP5-3 | reverse complement strand
GGAATGCCGTCCGTGCCGCTGGAGCTGTTGGCTCCGCGTCGTCAGAGCCGTCGGATCATGGTGGGGAATGTCCCGGTCGGTGGGGGTGCGCCGATTTCGGTGCAGTCGATGACGACGACGGTGACGTCGGATGTGAATGCGACGCTGCAGCAGATCGCGCAGTTGACGGCGTCGGGGTGTCAGATCGTGCGGGTGGCCTGCCCGTCGCAGGATGACGCGGACGCGTTGCCGATCATTGCGAGGAAGTCGCAGATCCCGGTGATCGCGGACATCCACTTCCAGCCGAAGTACGTGTATGCGGCGATCGACGCGGGTTGTGCCGCGGTGCGGGTGAATCCGGGCAACATCCGGCAGTTCGACGACCAGGTCAAGGAGATCGCGAAGCGCGCGTCGGACGCGGGCATCCCGATTCGGATCGGTGTGAACGCGGGGTCGTTGGACAAGCGGTTGTTGGAGAAGTACGGGCGGGCGACTCCGGACGCGTTGGTGGAGTCGGCGTTGTGGGAGTGCTCGTTGTTCGAGGAGCACGGGTTCCGGGACATCAAGATCTCGGTGAAGCACAACGATCCGGTCGTGATGGTGGCGGCGTACCGGAAGCTGGCTGCGGCGTGTGACTATCCGTTGCACCTGGGGGTGACCGAGGCGGGTCCGGCGTTCCAGGGGACGATCAAGTCGGCGGTGGCGTTCGGGGCGTTGCTGGCGGAGGGGATCGGGGACACGATCCGGGTGTCGTTGTCGGCGCCGCCGGCGGAGGAGATCAAGGTCGGCACGCAGATCCTGGAGTCGTTGGGGTTGCGGCAGCGCGGGCTGGAGATCGTGTCGTGTCCGTCGTGCGGGCGGGCGCAGGTGGATGTGTACAAGCTGGCGGAGGAGGTCACCGCGGGGCTTGAGGGCATGGAGGTGCCGCTGCGTGTGGCGGTGATGGGTTGTGTGGTCAACGGTCCGGGTGAGGCGCGTGAGGCGGACCTGGGTGTGGCTTCGGGGAACGGTAAGGGTCAGATCTTCGTGAAGGGTGAGGTCATCAAGACCGTGCCGGAGTCGAAGATCGTGGAGACCCTGATCGAGGAGGCCATGAAGCTGGCCGAGCAGATGCAGGACGCCGGCGCCCCGTC
>NZ_JBGCCL010000074.1:0-1191 GCF_041262505.1 Streptacidiphilus sp. MAP5-3 | reverse complement strand
CTAGTGATCTGGTCTTGAGGTTGTTCGTCGCCTCGTGAGTTCTGTGGTGTACCGAGTTCTGCCAGGGGGCTTTCGGGTCCGGCTGGTTGGCGGTGTGCTGCTGGTGTGGGCGACAACCGGTTGGAGCCGCTGGTGCTGTCGGATGCCGAGCGGGCGACGTTGCAGAACTGGGTCAAGCGGCGCACGACCGCGCAGGGGCTGGCCCTGCGGGCGCGGATCGTGCTGGCGTGTGCGGAGGGCGGCAGCAACATCGCGGTGGCGTCCCGCCTGCGTGTGAACCGCTCGACGGTGACGAAGTGGCGGGCTCGGTTCCTGCGTGAGCGCCTCGACGGGCTCTCGGACGAGCCGCGTCCCGGGGTGCCGCGGACCATCACCGACGCCCAGGTGGAGGAGGTGGTGGTCCGCACCCTGGAGCAGAGCCCGGCGGGGTCCACCCACTGGTCCAAGCGCGAGCTTGCGAGAGTGGTGGGGATCTCGCCCAGCAGCGTGCTGCGGATCTGGCACGCGTTCGGCCTGCAGCCGCACCGGGTCGAGACGTTCAAGATCTCGCCCGATCCGCTGCTGGTGGACAAGGTGCGCGACGTGGTCGGCCTCTACCTGGCCCCGCCGGCGAACGCGGCGGTGTTCGCGGTGGACGAGAAGCCGCAGATCCAGGCGTTACAGCGGACCGCACCGGTGCTGCCAATGCTGCCCGGGGTCCCCGAGCGACGCAGCTTCGACTACGTGCGGCACGGGACCGTGGACCTGTTCGCGGCGCTGGACACCGTGACGGGGAAGGTGATCGGGAAGCTGTCCGCCCAGCATCGGGCGGTGGACTTCCGTGACTTCCTCGACGAGATCGACCGGCAGACCGACAAACGCCTGGTGGTTCACGTGATCTGCGACAACCTGTCGACGCACAAGGCCCCGGTCGTCCACCGCTGGCTGCTGGCACATCCGAGGTTCACGCTGCACTTCACGCCGACCTACTCGTCCTGGATCAACCAGGTCGAGCGCTGGTTCGCCGAGCTCGAACGCCGCTGCCTCGCCCGCGGCGTCCACTGCTCCCTCGACAGCCTCAAGACCGCGCTGGAGCAGTGGATCCAGACCTGGAACGAGTCCGCTCAGCCCTTCCGCTGGACCAAGACCGCCGACCAGATCCTCGACCGCATCTGCCGCTACTGCACGCGCATCTCAGAACCAGATCACTAG
>NZ_JBGCCL010000072.1:0-1258 GCF_041262505.1 Streptacidiphilus sp. MAP5-3 | reverse complement strand
CTAGTAGATTGTCGCAGCTTAATTTCGCTGTGTGGTGGGGTAGAGGTGGCGTAGTTTCACGCGTGCGTCGTCGGTGGTGAAGTGCCAGTCGACTTGGCGCTGGTTGCTGTTGGTGTGCTGCTGCCAGGCGGTGAGTTCGCTGTTGAGCACGTCAAGGTCGTCGATGCGGCGGTCCAGGCACTGGCGGGTAAGCGCGGAAAGCTCGATCTCGGCGATGTTCAGCCAGGACCCGTGTTTGGGGGTGTGGTGGATCTCCAGGCGCTGGGCCAGGGCGAAGGCCTTGCCCGGGTCGAACGCCTCGTAGAGCGAGGCGGTGGTGTGGGTGTTGAGGTTGTCCATCACCAGCACGACCGTGGCGGCGTCGGGGTAGTCCACGGTCAGCAGGCGCTCGACCTGGTGCGCCCAGTCGACCCTGGTCCGGCGGGGCTGTGCGTCCACACGCCGCCATCCGCGCAGCGGCTCGACCCAGCAGAAGATCGAGCAGGTCCCCGAGCGGACGTACTCGTTGTCCTCGCGCCGGTCGCGGCCCGGCCTCGCGGGAAGCGGATCGCGGACGTGGCCGAGCAGCTGGTACGGCTTCTCGTCCATGCACACCACCGGGCGCGCCGGATCGAAGGGGCGGCGGTAGACGGCCAGGACGTCCTCCATCGCCGCGGCGAAGGCCGCGTTCGCAGCCGGCGGGATGGTCCAGCACTTCTTCACGTGAGGGCGCAGTTCCGTTTTTTTAACACCCGGCCGATCGTGGAGTGGTCCAGATCCGGGATGTCCTGGACCAGCGCGACGTGCTTCTCCAGCAGGCGCAGCGACCACCGGGCGTATCCCTTGGGCGGCGTCGAGCAGGCCAGCGCGATCAGCCTCGCCTCGACCTCGCCAGTCACCGCAGAGGGCACCGGCGGGAACGCGCGTTCCTTCCGGCCGATCGTGGCCCACACATCGCCGCCGGTCTCCGCGTACCGCTTCGAGATCAGGCGGACCGAATCGCACGAGACCCCGACCCGCTCCGCGATCACGGTCCGTGGAGCGACCTCGCCGACCGAGGTGTCCAGCGCGAGCAGCACCCGCGCCCGCCTGATCATCGACGCGCTGCGGACCCCAGTCGTCGTCACGCGCACCAACGCCTGACGCTCTTCGACGCTCAACACAACCGGATACTTCTTCTGCGAGGACACGGCACCCCTGCCTGGCCGGACGAAAGCGACAAGGGGATTCTGCCCAACTCCACCAACCAGAACGACACTTAGCCGCGACAATCTACTAG
>NZ_JBGCCL010000071.1:0-1520 GCF_041262505.1 Streptacidiphilus sp. MAP5-3 | reverse complement strand
CGGTCCGTGCCGCACGTGGTACGGGGCTCAGCACTTTGGGTTGGCAGCAGGAGGCCGCCCTGCGGATGTTGAACAACAATCTGGATCCGGAGGTTGCGGAGCATCCGGAGAAGTTGGTTGTTTACGGGGGGACGGGTAAGGCGGCGCGTGACTGGCGTTCGTATGACGCGATGGTGCGGACGCTGCAGACGCTCAAGGGTGACGAGACCATGTTGGTCCAGTCGGGGCGTCCGGTCGGTGTGATGCAGACGCATGAGTGGGCGCCGCGGGTTTTGATCGCGAACTCGAACCTGGTGGGTGACTGGGCGAACTGGGAGGAGTTCCGGCGTCTGGAGTCGCTGGGGCTGACGATGTACGGGCAGATGACGGCCGGTTCGTGGATCTACATCGGCACGCAGGGCATCCTGCAGGGCACGTATGAGACGTTTGCGGCGGTTGCGGCGAAGCGGTTCAACGGGACGTTGGCGGGGACGATCACGTTGACGGCGGGTCTGGGCGGGATGGGCGGCGCGCAGCCGTTGGCGGTGACGATGAACGACGGCGTGGCGATCTGTATCGACTGCGATCCGTCCCGGATCGCGCGTCGTATCGAGCACCGGTATCTGGATGTGGAGGCGAAGGACCTCAAGCACGCGCTGGAACTGGCGGTGGAGGCGCGGGATGCGCGTAAGCCGCTGTCGATCGGTCTGCTGGGGAACGCGGCGGAGCTGGTTCCGGCGCTGTTGGCGATGGACGCGCCGATCGACATCGTGACCGACCAGACGTCCGCCCACGACCCGCTGTCGTATCTGCCGGTGGGTGTGGCGTTCGACGACATGGCGTCCTATGCGGCGGAGAAGCCGGCCGAGTTCACGCAGCGTTCGCGTGAGGCGATGGCCCGGCACGTCGAGGCCATGGTCGGGTTCATGGACAAGGGTGCGGAGGTGTTCGACTACGGCAACTCGATCCGTGGCGAGGCCCAGCTCGCGGGTTACGGCCGGGCGTTCGACTTCCCGGGGTTCGTGCCGGCGTATATCCGGCCGTTGTTCTGTGAGGGGAAGGGTCCGTTCCGGTGGGCGGCGCTGTCGGGTGACCCGGCCGATATCGCGAAGACGGACCAGGCGGTCTTGGACCTGTTTCCGGAGAACGAGTCGTTGCACCGGTGGATCAAGATGGCGCAGGAGCGGGTGCATTTCCAGGGTCTGCCGGCGCGGATCTGCTGGTTGGGTTACGGGGAGCGGGACAAGGCGGGTGAGCGGTTCAACGACATGGTCGCCTCCGGCGAGCTGTCGGCGCCGGTCGTGATCGGCCGCGACCACCTCGACTGCGGCTCGGTCGCCTCCCCCTACCGCGAGACCGAGTCCATGCTCGACGGCTCCGACGCGATCGCGGACTGGCCGTTGTTGAACGCGATGGTGAACGTGGCGTCGGGTGCGTCGTGGGTGTCGATCCACCATGGTGGTGGTGTGGGGATGGGTCGTTCGATCCATGCGGGTCAGGTGTCGGTCGCGGACGGGACGAAGTTGGCGGGGGAGAAGATC
>NZ_JBGCCL010000070.1:0-1644 GCF_041262505.1 Streptacidiphilus sp. MAP5-3 | reverse complement strand
CGGTGGAGGTGCTCGATCCGGTTGAGCGTGGCCTGCTCTTGGAGGACTGGAACGGTCCGTCGGTGGAGGTTGGTGCGCTGGTGCCGGAGGTGTTCGCCTGGCAGGTGGTGCGGACGCCGGATGCGGTGGCGGTGGTGTTCGAGGGTGTGGAGGTGTCGTATGCGGAGTTGGATGCGCGGGCGAATCGGTTGGCGCATTTCCTGATCGGTCGGGGTGTGGGTGCGGAGTCGGTGGTGGGGTTGTGTCTGCCGCGGGGTGTGGAGATGGTGGCCGCGATCTTGGGTGTGTGGAAGGCGGGAGCGGCGTATGTGCCGCTGGATCCGGAGTATCCGGCCGAGCGGCTGGACTTCATGGTGGCGGACAGCGGTGCCGGTTTGGTGTTGGGGACGGGCGGGCTTGACCTGGCTACTCCGGAGTTGGCTGCTCAGCCGTCCACAGCGCCCAGGACGGAGCTGACTGAAAATCAGTTGGCTTACGTGATCTACACGTCGGGGTCGACGGGTGTGCCGAAGGGTGTGGCGGTCACTCATGGTGCGGTGGCGGGCATGGCCGTGGCGCTGGGTCCGCATCTGGGTGTCCGGGTCGGGACGCGGGTGCTGCAGTTCGCGTCGTTCAGCTTCGATGCTTCGGTGTTGGATGTCGTGTTGACGCTGTCGGCGGGTGGGACGTTGGTGGTGGCGTCGGCGGGGGAGCGGGCTGATGTGGGTCTGCTGGTGAAGTTGGTGTGTGGGGCGGGGGTTGAGGCGGCGAGTGTGGTGCCGTCGTTGCTCGCTGTGTTGGAGCCTGCTGAGCTGCCGGGTTTGTCGACGGTGTTGGTGGGTGCGGAGCCGATCTCGGTGGAGCAGGCGCGGGTGTGGGGTGCGGGCCGGCGTTTGGTGAATACGTATGGTCCGACCGAGTCGACGGTGATGGTGACGGCTGGGCGGGTGGATGGTTCGGGTTCGGTGGTGCCGATGGGCGCGCCGGTGGCGAACATGCGGTTGTTCGTGCTGGACGGGTGGTTGCGGCCGGTGCCGGTCGGTGTGGTGGGGGATCTGTATGTCGCGGGTGGGCAGTTGGCGCGTGGCTATGTGGGTCGCCCGGGCCTGACCGCGGAGCGGTTCGTGGCGTCGCCGTTCGGCGGTGGTGGGCGGATGTACCGTACGGGCGACCGTGCGAGGTGGTCGGGCGACGGCGAGTTGGTGTTCGCTGGGCGTGCGGATGAGCAGGTGAAGATCCGTGGCTTCCGGGTGGAGCCGGGTGAGGTGCAGGCGGTGGTGGCCGAGCATCCGGGCGTGGCGCGGGCTGCGGTCGTGGCCCGTCAGGGCCGGGTGGGCGAGGAGTCGCGGTTGGTCGCCTATGTGGTGGGCGCCGATGCTGCGGGCGATGAACTTCCGGCTTCTGTGCGTGAGTTCGTTGCCACTCGGCTGCCGACGTACATGGTGCCGTCGGCGGTGGTGGTGCTGGAGGAGTTGCCGCTGACGGTGAACGGCAAGCTGGACCGCAAGGCCCTGCCCGCCCCCGAGTACGCCGCCGGCGCGGGTCGAGCGCCGGCGACGGTGCAGGAGGAGTTGCTGTGTCAGGCGTTCGCGCAGGTGCTGGGCCTGGAGCGGGTCGGCGTGGAGGACGACTTCTTCGCCCTGGGCGGCCACTCCCTACTGGCGA
>NZ_JBGCCL010000069.1:0-1838 GCF_041262505.1 Streptacidiphilus sp. MAP5-3 | reverse complement strand
CTGTAGCGGTAGTTGAAGATCGAGGTGAACAGCGGGCCGCCACCCGTCATCCCGCTCGCCTGCTGCGCCAGCGACAACGGCGCATGCTCATGCACCAGCAACCCCGCCAACTGCCGCCGCATCCCCGACAACGCCCCGCCCACACTCTGCCCATCCACCCGCACCCGCACCGGCAGCGTGTTGAGGAACAGACCCGGCACCCGATCAGCACCCGCCCCGGAGTTCATCCGGCCGAACAGCACCGTGCCGAACACCACATCCTCACGACCGCTCAGCGCGGCCAGCACCCGCGCCCACGCCACATGGAAGACCACAGCCGCACTGACACCCGCAGCACGCGCCAACTCACGAACCCGGCACGACAGTTCATCGTCCACCGCAAGGCGTTCCCGGCGAGTGGTACTGCCGTCGCCGTACACGTCCAGCACACCGAAAGGCGCCGTCGTCTCGGTCACATCCCCCAGCAACTCCGCGAAGTACCGCTCATGCTCCTCACGCGGCACACCCAGGCGGGCCTGGGCGACGAAATCGCGAAACGGCAACGCCGCCGGCAACATGTCGGCACGACCGGACATGAACGCCCGCACCTCCCCCAGCAGCACATCCAACGACGTGTGGTCCTGCACCAGGTGATGGGTCCGCAACAATGCCAGCCAGCGATCACCCCCGGGCTCCGCCGCGATGTGCACCGTCATCAGGGGCGCCCGGGTCAGATCCATCCACGATCCGCCGATCGCCTTCAACTGCTCCACCGCACCAAGGCCCTGCGCGTCCAGCACGACCTCCTGGACCGGCAGCCCCACCCGACGCGACACCACCTGCACCGGCTCGGCCAAGCCCTCCCACACGAACGCCGTGCGGAACACGTCATGCCGATCGACCACCGCCCGCAGCGCGTCCAGGAACCCGTCCACCCGCCCCCGCGAGTCGAACCAGAACACCACCGGAAACACATACGTGTCCGTTCCACCGTCCGCCAGCATGTGGTGGAAGAGCATGCCCTCCTGCAACGGCGCGAGCGGATACACATCCGCCACATTCGCCGCACCACCCTCGACCCCGGCCACGACCCGCTCGACCTCCGCCGCAGTCAACTCCACCAACGGCAGCATCTCCGGCGTGATCCCGGTAGCGCCCTCGGGAATCAGGTTCGGCGGCACCACCACCTGGACCGGCCCGGCAGCACCGGCCACACCCGCCGGCGTCGGCGTCTCGAAGAGCGCCCGCACCGACACGGACACACCCCGCACCCGCAGACGTTCCACCAGGGCCACCGCCAGCAGCGAATGACCGCCCAGGGCGAAGAAGTCATCGTCGACCCCGACCCGGTCGAGTCCCAGGACCTCGGCGAACGCCTGGCACAGAAGCTCCTCCTGCACCGTCGTCGGACCCCGCCCCGCACCCGCCACGTACTCCGGCGCGGGCAGGGCAACACGGTCCAGCTTGCCGTTCACGGTCAGCGGCAGCTCCTCCAGCAGCACGACTGCCGACGGCACCATGTAGGACGGCAACCGCTCACCCGCGAACTCCCGCAGACTGGCGAGGAGTTCATTCGCATTGGCGTCTACGCCGGCCGGAACCGCGTACGCCACCAGGCGGAGGTCACCCGGCAGGTCCTCACGGATCGTCACCATGACCTGCTCCAGGCCCGGGTGTGCGGCCAGGACGGCCTGCACCTCACCGGGCTCAATCCGGAAACCGCGGATCTTCACCTGCTCGTCCGCACGGCCGACGTACTCCAGCTCGCCGCCGGCGTTCCACCGGACCAGGTCACCCGTGCGGTACAACCGCTCCCCCGCACCGAACGGATTCGCCACGAACCGCTCCGCCGTCAAACC
>NZ_JBGCCL010000068.1:0-2121 GCF_041262505.1 Streptacidiphilus sp. MAP5-3 | reverse complement strand
GTGTGTCGTCTTCGCTTCGTCCTGCGGCGAGGAGAGCGGCTGCCGAGCGGTAGCGGGTGCCGGCCGGGGCCGGCAGGAGTCCGGCTTCGGCGAGCAGGGGGCGGACTTCGCGGATCGTGTTGCCGATCAAGGACCTGCTCACGTCGCCCAGCGCCTCGGTGAGGACCTCCATCGTGCACAGCTTGCTCAGGTAGAGGAGTGCGAGGACGACGCGCTCTTGGTCGCCGATCTTCTTGGGAAAGACGCCGCCGCGGCTGCCTGGCTGGCGATCGGCGCCTCGGCGCTGGTAGGAGGCTCGTTCGGTCTGCGCGAGCTGGCGCGGCGCGAGTCGGCGGGCGAGCGCACCCAGGTCCTCGCGCGGCATGCCGGTCAGCCGCGGATGGGACAGGCTCGCCATGATCTGGGTGCGTTGCGGCGCCTCCGCCGTGTCGAGGAAGGCCAGCAGTTGAGTCGCGGTGGTGAAGCGGGTCGATGCGTATCCGGGCTGGTGAGCGTGGTCCTCCAGTACCCGCCGGGTCTCGACGACAAGGTCGCCGATACATCCCGGAGTCACCTCGAGCATGTCCGCAAGCAGTTTCATCGAGCAGACCTGCCGCTGGTAGAGGAGGGTCAGCATGACTCGAGTCGCGTCGTCGAACAGCGGCTTGGCCCGCTGGTTACCAGTGGCCCGTCGGGCACGACCGCCGCGTTGCTCGCTGTAGCGTTCCCGGGCCCGTGCGGCCTGGAGTGGAGCCAACTCAGCACAAAACTGTGCGAGTTCTGAGCTGCCGAGTCCGGTCAGTCGCGGATCGGCAAGGCGAGCCAAGAGAGAGCGGCGCCGTTCGGCGACGCCGTGCGCTTCGCCGCTGACAGGTGGGGAGGCCGGCTCGGTGGGTTCGGACAGCAGGGTGTAGTTCCACTGCCCGTGCGTCTCGTGCCTGACCAGGGGCAGCGCGGCGAAGCGGTCCTTGCTGATTGCGATGCCGGTCGGGTAGTCGCCGGTGTCCAGGTGGGCCTCCACCGTCAGTCCGGTGCGGGTGCGGGTGGCCGCGATCGTCTGCAGTACGACGTCGTGGCTGGTCAGCGGCCTTCCGCGCCAGTTGTGGGTGATGTGGGAGAAGAGCCGGTGCTCGATCTTGTTCCACTTCGACGTACTTGGCGGGAAGTGGCAGACCGTGATCGCGAGACCGGTTTCGGCGGCCAGGGCGGCCAGTTCGCTCTTCCAGACGCGGTAGCGGTATCCGTTGGAGCCGCCGGCGTCCGCGGTGATCAGCAGCCGGGTCGCGGTCGGGTAGTCGCTCTGCCCGCGTGTCTTCCACCAGCGGCGGATCGACTCGACGGCGAAGGTGGCGGTGTCGTGGTCGACGCCGACGTTGACCCAGCCGGTGTTGCGGGCGATGTCGTAGATTCCGTAGGGGATGGCCTGCTCGACGTCCGGTCCGCTGAAGAAGAAGTGGTGGTCCTCGACCTGGACCGGGTCGCCCTTGGGGCGCCACTCGCGTCCGGCCATGGGCAGTCGGCCGATCTGCTCGCGTTTCTTGGTGTCCACGCTGATCACCGGCTCGTCAGCTGCCTGGTGCTGTTTGACTTGCTCGTTCAGGTAACGGAACTGCGCGTCGCGGTCGGGGTGCTGGCTGCCTTCGAGGGTCTTGGCGTTGCCCTGCAGGCTGAAGCCGGCCTGCTTGAGCAGCCGGCCCACCGTCGGCGCGGAGACCTGATGGCCCTGCCGGCCCAGTTCCTCGGCCAGGTGCCGCAGCGATTTCGTCGTCCAGCGCAGTGGCGATTCGGGGTCGCCGCGTTCATCGGGCTCGACCAGGGCCATCAGCGCGTCGACCAGGCCCGGAGCGACCACTTCGGCCTGTTTGCGGCCTCCGCCCGCGGCGCGAGTCCGCCCGTCGGGCAGCGGCCCGGCACCGGACTCCAGCTCGCCGACGCCCCGGCGCACGGTGGTCTCGCTGATCCCGGCCGCCCGGGCGGCGGCTCGCACTCCGCCGTGCCCGAGCAGTCTCGCTTCGGCCGCTACCGCCAGACGACGCTGCCGCTCGTTCAGGTGGGGCAGCAACACCGCGAAGCGGCAGTGGAGTTGGGACAGCATCGCCTCCGTGATCGCCATACCAGCCCAACGAGCCGACGGCACCGAAG
>NZ_JBGCCL010000067.1:0-2337 GCF_041262505.1 Streptacidiphilus sp. MAP5-3 | reverse complement strand
TGACGGTCCAGGTGTCGTGGCCGGTGAGGAGGGCTTCGAGGTCGCCGGGGCCCTGGGTGGCGACGGCCTGGTCGAGTTGCTGGTTGAGTTGCCGGTCGTAGGCGGGCCGGTCGACGTCGCGCAGGATGCCGATGGGGGTGGGCAGGCTGAGCCGGGAGAGCGCGAACGCGCGGGTCGGGTCGGGGTCGTGGGCGTCGTGGACGATCTCCTCGCCGTCCTGGCCGTTGGTGTCCGGGAGCCGGTAGGGCTGTCCCTGTTCCAGGCGGAGCAGGGCGGTGTCGCGGCTGGTGGGGTCCTTGAGGATCTCGAAGGCGCCGTCGTTGAAGATGTTGCAGTTCTGGTAGATCTCGACCAGGGCGGTGCCCTGGTGTCGGGCGGCTGCCCGGAGTACGTCGGTCAGGTGTTTGCGGTCGGAGTCGATGGTGCGGGCGACGAAGGACGCCTCCGCGCCGAGCGCGAGTGAGAGCGGGCGGAAGGGTTCGTCGAGGGAGCCCATCGGGGTGGACTTGGTGACCTTGCCCTGTTCGCTGGTGGGTGAGTACTGGCCCTTGGTGAGGCCGTAGATCCGGTTGTTGAAGAGCAGGATCTTCAGGTTGACGTTGCGGCGCAGTGCGTGGATGAGGTGGTTGCCGCCGATGGACAGGGCGTCGCCGTCGCCGGTGATCACCCAGACCGACAGGTCGGGGCGGGAGGACGCCAGGCCGGTGGCGATCGCGGGGGCGCGGCCGTGGATGGAGTGCATCCCGTAGGTGTTGAGGTAGTACGGGAAGCGGGAGGAGCAGCCGATCCCGGAGACGAAGACGATGTTCTCCCGGGCGATGCCGAGCTCGGGCAGGAAGCCCTGGACGGCGGCCAGGATCGCGTAGTCCCCGCAGCCCGGGCACCAGCGCACCTCCTGGTCGGACTTGAAGTCCTTCGCCGTCAGCTTCGACACGTCGGTCAGCTTCAGCTCGGTCCGCTCAGTCATCGAGCGCCTCCTTGATCCGGGCGGCGAGTTGTTCGGCCTTGAACGGCATGCCGCTGACCTGGGTGAACGAGCGGGCGTCGACCAGGTACCTGGCGCGCAGCAGCAGCGCGAGCTGGCCCAGGTTCATCTCCGGCACCAGCACCTTCTCGTAGCGCCCCAACACCTGGCCCAGGTTGGCCGGGAACGGGTTCAGGTGCCGCAGCTGGGCATGCGCGACCCTCCCACCCCCGGTCCGCACCCGCCGCACCCCGGCCGCGATCGGCCCGAACGTCGACCCCCACCCCAGCACCAGCAGCCCCGCATCCCCACCCGGGTCGTCCACCACCAGGTCGGGCACGGTGATGCCGTCGATCTTGGCCTGCCGGGTGCGGACCATACGGTCGTGGTTGGCCGGATCGTAGGAGATGTTCCCGCTCCCGTCCTGCTTCTCGATCCCACCGATCCGGTGCTCCAACCCCGGCGTCCCCGGCACCGCCCACGGCCGCGCCAACGTCTCCGGATCACGCAGATACGGCCAGAAACTCCCGTCCTCACGATTGGGCCCGGTCGCGAACTCCACCCGCAGATCCGGCAACTCGCCGGCCTCCGGGATCCGCCACGGCTCCGAACCGTTCGCCAGATACCCGTCCGACAACAGGAACACCGGCGTCCGATACGTCAACGCGATCCGCGCCGCCTCCAACGCCGCCGTGAAACACTCCCCCGGCGACGCCGGAGCCACGATCGGCACCGGCGCCTCACCATTACGCCCGAACATCGCCTGCAACAGATCCGCCTGCTCCGTCTTCGTCGGCAACCCCGTCGACGGACCACCACGCTGGATATCCACCACCACCAGCGGCAACTCCAACGACACCGCCAACCCGATCGTCTCGCTCTTGAGCGCGACGCCGGGACCGGAGGTGGTGGTCACCCCCAAAGCGCCACCGAACGCCGCACCCAGCGCCGCACCGATCCCCGCGATCTCGTCCTCCGCCTGGAACGTCCGCACCCCGAAGTTCTTGTGCTTGGACAACTCGTGCAGGATGTCCGACGCCGGCGTGATCGGATACGACCCCAGGAACAACGACAGACCCGACTGCCGCGACGCCGCCACCAGCCCGTACGCCAGGGCCAGGTTCCCCGAGATGTTGCGGTACCGGCCCGCCGCGAACGCCTTCGACGCCGGAGCCACCTCATACGAGACCGCGAACGACTCCGTCGTCTCCCCGTAGTTCCACCCCGCCCGAAACGCCAGCACATTCGCCTCAGCGATCTCCGGCCGCTTCGCGAACTTCGCCCGCAGGAAACCCTCCGTCCCCTCCGTCGGCCGGTGATACATCCACGACAACAAACCCAACGCGAACATATTCTTCGCCCGCTCCGCATCC
>NZ_JBGCCL010000066.1:0-2397 GCF_041262505.1 Streptacidiphilus sp. MAP5-3 | reverse complement strand
CAATGATCACGAAGCCCGTGCCTGTACTGCTATCCACACCGGGTCGGCCGCTACCCGAACACACCGCACAACCACGGAACTTGAAGTCGCCCTGGACCGCGATTGGGTGGCAGTTCACCAGGCGGGGGCAGCACTACTGCACCGAGTGGATCCACGTGCTGGCCTGACCCTTGATGACCTGGGCGAGTTCGGCTTCCGGGGTCGGATGGCTGCCCGATGCTCCGGCTGGACCCGGCCCAGACCCCGCGCCTACTGGAGAAAGAAGCGTCTACGCGACCGCCTCGCAGGAGGCTCCCTCGAAGGCCACGTGGACGCGTTCACCGCGCTGGGCGGTGTCACCGGGTCGACCTTCTGCGGGCTGTACAGCTCCACCGCACGCCAGAACCGCACGATCTCCGCACTGTCCCTCGCCACCAGCCTCCCGACATGAGCACGATCAGAACCGTCAGGGTATGCGAACCACCTCACACACACCGGTGCCGTCTCGCCGGCAGCCGCGGCCCCCCGGGCGGCCTGTTGCGGCCGACCCATCTCGGACACCGCTCACTCCTTCCGCGCGCGGCCGGGCGACGACGGACGAGCCCTCAGCGCCGGTGCTTCCGGTCGGTCGGGCCGCACGGAGTTCGCACCTACGGCGCAGCCTGGACGGTCTACGACACCGGCATCCTGGCCCGTGCCTCAGCCGGCGTCGTGGGCTTCCTGCACGACCGAGTACACCCACCAGCTCGCTGCTCTGGCAGGGCGGGTGCCGTTCCACTTGGTACTGGGCTCGCAGGGCACGAGCGCCTGAGGGAGACCACCCTCCTCGAGGCACGGCGCCGGGCAGCTGACGGACCAACGCGGGTCCCGCTCTCACACAGCACTCGGCTGCTCGGTGCGCAGACCGCGCATCGCCGGCGGGGGTGGTGCTAGGTGCACCCCCTGGCGGGCGCCCGGTTCATGGTCGGCTGCAGATGCTCTCTCCTAGTCTGGCTGTCTACGGATTGCGCGATCGGAGGATTTTGGTGCCCCCCACGACGAGTCGGCCCCGTCCCGTCCTGTGGTACTCGGTAGCGGCGGTGGTCATCGTGGTCGTCGCCGTCATCGCCGCCACGGGCGTCGTCGGATGGCTCACCGCACAGCACTCCTCCGAGTCCAGGGCCTATAGAGACGCCCGAATCAACGTTGTGGAGGTCAACGCCACCTCGGCTTCCGTCACGATCCACCCTGGACCGGCGGGCCAGGCGACAGTGACCCAGAAGCTTCGCTGGTCGACCGCACGCCCTGCCGTGGACCAGCGACTCGACACGGCAACCGGCACCTTGACGATCACAGCGTTGTGCGGCGGCATCCAGGTGTTTGGGTTGAGCGACTGCGAGGCACGCGTGGATATTCAGGTCCCCGTTGGGGCATCGGTCCAGGTCTTCAACGATTCCGGGGCGACTGACGTCTTCGCGATGGGCGCTGCCGTAGACGTGCGGTCCGACTCAGGTGCTGTCACGCTCAGCAGGCTCACCGGGCCCGTCCAGGCATCGACAACGAGCGGGTCGATCAGCGGAGATGCCATGCTGTCACCGACCGTCTCGGCTGCGGCCACTGCAGGTTCCATCGATCTGGCCTTCGCTGGCCCGCCGAGGTCTGTGACCGTCAAGGCGACTGCCGGGTCGGTCGACGTCACCGTTCCTCGCGGAGACCGCTACCGCGTTTCCGTGATGAGCAACGACAACTCAGCTGTTTCGGTCGACGACGGATTGGCTTCCCCCACCGCGCAGAACAGCATCACGGGTTCCACCGTGGCCGGGGCTCTGAGCATCAACTACGGCTGACAGGCGCTCAGCTGGCTCGGTGATGCCTCTCCTCACGCACAAGACCGTGGCGCGATGGAGTGATCCTGCATCGCGCCACGGTCTTGCTCTACCTGCCTATTCGACCCACTCGCAAGCCCTTCCCCACTGCACCCAGCCGGTTTGGCTCCGCACCCAGCCGATGGCGCAGTATTCGCCCTTGATCGCGGGGACGCTGGTGACGAACATCTTGTCGTTGCCTGTGCAGTAGTTGGTGGTGGTGTACCACTGGCCGGTGAGACTGTTCCGCACGATGCCTGAGGGCCCGGTGATCTCGATGTGCCCGAAGAAGGGGTCCTTCCAAGCACACCCCCTGACCTGCACCGAGCCGCTGGGCCACGGGTCAGCCAGGTTGATGCAGACGTCGCCGCCACATCCCTCCGCTTGGGTCGGACTGTGGACCCGGGCAGGTGCGGCGGGATTGGCCTCGGCAGCCGACGCTGACGTCGTGAGCGCGACGGCGGCGACCCCGGTGATCAGCAGGGCTTGATCAAGTTCCGTGTTCGTCCGGGTTGTTGGTGATGCCCAGGATCGAGAGTGATCGTTGGGGTTCGCGGCTGATGGCTCGGGTGGT
>NZ_JBGCCL010000065.1:0-2813 GCF_041262505.1 Streptacidiphilus sp. MAP5-3 | reverse complement strand
TCGCCGCCGGCGTTCCACCGGACCAGGTCACCCGTGCGGTACAACCGCTCCCCCGCACCGAACGGATTCGCCACGAACCGCTCCGCCGTCAAACCCGGCCGGTTCAGGTACCCACGGGCCAGACCCGCACCCGCCACATACAGCTCACCAGCCACACCCACCGGCACCGGACGCATACCGGCGTCCAACACGAACACCCGGGCATTCGACACCGGACGCCCGATCGGAACAGCCCCCTCGACATCACCATCCGCATACCAGGCTGTCGAATACACCGTCGCCTCGGTCGGACCGTAGATGTTCGCCACCCGCACACCCGGCAGCACGCGCCGAACACCCGCCACCGTGTCCGCGGTCAACGCCTCACCCGCCAACACCACCGTGCGCGGCGCAACCACCAGGTCACCCACGATCCGCGCGAACGCCGACGGCACACCGCTCACCAGACTCGCCCGCCGCGAACCGCGCCCGCCATCGGCCAACGCCAGCAGATCCCGCACCACCTCGACGCTGCCACCCGACACCAACGGCGCGAACAACTCGAACACCGACACATCGAAACTGAACGACGTCGACACCACCACCCGCGCCAACTCATCGGCGCTGAAAGCCTCCTGCGCCCAGCCCAACAGATTCGCCACCGACCGGTGCTCAATCACCACACCCTTCGGCCGACCCGTCGACCCCGACGTGAAGATCACATATGCCGGCCCCCGCCCGTGCAGCACCCGCTCCGCCGGAACATCCGTCTCCAGCCCGACCAGCTCCCCTGCCACCTCCGGCGCGTCCAACACCACCACCGGGCCGGCGACCGCCCGGACCGTCGCCGACGACGCCAGCACCACCACCGGCGCCGCGTCCTCGAGCATGAAACCGATCCGGTCCACCGGATACGCCGGATCGATCGGCAGATACGCGCCACCCGCCTTCACCACACCCAGCAGCGCGACCACCGCATCGACCCCGCGCTCCAGACACACCCCCACCACCGACCCCGCGACCACACCACGCCCGATCAGGTAGTGCGCCAACCGGTTGGCCCGCGCGTCCAACTCCGCGTACGACAGCTCGGCCCCGTCAGCCACCACCGCCACCGCATCGGGCGTCCGCGCCACCTGCGCCTCGAACAACTCCGGCAACGTCGCGTCCACCAGCGGCCGAGCAGTGTCGTTCCACTCCGCCACGACCTGCCGGCGCTCGGCCTCACCCAGCACATCCACCGCCGACAGCCGCGTCTGCGGCTCAGCGACGACCGTCTCGACGGCCCGCAGCAGCCAACCCGCGAAACGCTCCGCCGTCTCCGCATCGAACAGATCCGCAGCCGCGATCAGCGTGCCGCGCAACCCCACCGGCGCGCCCTGCGCATCAAGGACCTCACCCACAGTCACTTCCAGGTCGAACTTCGACACCGCCGTACCCGCCGACGACGCCACAGCCGAAAGCGGCGAGCCCGCCCCGGACAGATCCAACGCCCCCGAAGCCACGTTCTGCACCGCGAGCAGGACCTGAAACAGCGGGTTCCGGGCCGCCGACCGGACCGGCGCCAACTCCTCCACCAGCTTCTCGAACGGCACGTCCTGGTGCGCGAACGCGCCAAGTCCCGCTTCCCGGACCCGATCGAGCACCTGAGCCATCGTCGGGTCACCGGACAGGTCCGTGCGCAGCACCAACGTGTTCACGAAGAACCCGACCAGGTCCTCCAAGGCCTTCTCAGTACGTCCGGCGATCGCCGCCCCGATCGGGATGTCGTTCCCCGCACCCAACCGGTTGAGAGTGACCGCCAACGCGGCCTGCACCACCATGAACAGGGTCACCCCCCGTTCCCGGGTCACCTTCACCAGACGCTTGTACGCGCCGGCCGACAGCTCGAGTGCCACCGCATGGCCCTGATGACTGGCCACGGCGGGATGCGGCCGATCTGTCGGCAGCACCAGTTCGGCCGGCGCCCCGGCCAGCGTCTCGCGCCAGTACGCCAGCTGCCGGGAGAGCACACTGCCCGGGTTCTGCTCGTCGCCGAGCAACTCCCGCTGCCACAGCACGTAGTCCGCGTACTGCACCGGCAGCGGCTCCCACTCCGGTGGCCGGCCCGCGGCCCGCGCCGCGTACGCCACCGACACGTCCCGCGCCAGCGGCGCCACCGACCAGCCGTCCCCGGCGATGTGATGAACCACCACCGCCAGCGCATGGTCATCCTGACCCACCGCGAACAGCGTCGCCCGCAAAGGGATTTCGGACGAAAGATCGAACGCGTACGCGACCGCCCCCCTCACGGCGCCGGCCAACGACTCCTCGGAAACCGCCTCGACCGCAAGCTCGAACCCGCTCTCCTCGGCCTTGAGGATCCGCTGGTACGGCTCCCCGTTCTCGGCCAGGAAGACCGTGCGCAGCACCTCATGCCGCCCCACCACGTCCCGCAACGCCTCGGCGAGAGCCTCCCGATCCACATGCCCGGTCAGCCGCAACACCAACGGAATGTTGTAGGTCGCGCTCGCACCCTCCAACTGCCCTAGGAACCACAGCCGGCGCTGCGCAAACGACAACGGAATCATCAGTAGTCCTCCTGCTTACGCATCGGCCGCAGAACGGGCCTAGCCGTGGTCTGGGTGTCAATCTGATCGGCGAGCCAACCGGCGATCCTCTCCGGCGTCCGTGCCTCGAACACCGTCCGGATCGGCAGTTCGACCCGCAACGACTCCCGCACCTCACTGACCAGGCGGGTCGCCAGTAGGGAGTGGCCGCCCAGGGCGAAGAAGTCGTCCTCCACGCCGACCCGCTCCAGGCCCAGCACCTGCGCGAACGCCTGACACAGCAAC
>NZ_JBGCCL010000064.1:0-3244 GCF_041262505.1 Streptacidiphilus sp. MAP5-3 | reverse complement strand
GTCGCTGTCTCAGAACAGCACAGTGGACGCGTAGCAACTATGGACAAGCCCTCGGCCTATTAGTACCGGTCAGCTCCACCCCTCACAGGGCTTCCACATCCGGCCTATCAACCCAGTCGTCTACTGGGAGCCTTACCCACTCATGGTGGTGGGAGTCCTCATCTCGAAGCAGGCTTCCCGCTTAGATGCTTTCAGCGGTTATCCCTCCCGAACGTAGCCAACCAGCCATGCCCTTGGCAGGACAACTGGCACACCAGAGGTTCGTCCGTCCCGGTCCTCTCGTACTAGGGACAGCCCTTCTCAAGACTCCTACGCGCGCAGCGGATAGGGACCGAACTGTCTCACGACGTTCTAAACCCAGCTCGC
The DNA here is from genome assembly GCF_041262505.1 of Streptacidiphilus sp. MAP5-3. NCBI lineage: Bacteria > Bacillati > Actinomycetota > Actinomycetes > Kitasatosporales > Streptomycetaceae > Streptacidiphilus > Streptacidiphilus sp. MAP5-3. The sequence continues at coordinate 2,878 of NZ_JBGCCL010000064.1, read as the reverse complement.
GTACCGCTTTAATGGGCGAACAGCCCAACCCTTGGGACCTACTCCAGCCCCAGGATGCGACGAGCCGACATCGAGGTGCCAAACCATCCCGTCGATATGGACTCTTGGGGAAGATCAGCCTGTTATCCCCGGGGTACCTTTTATCCGTTGAGCGACGGCGCTTCCACAAGCCACCGCCGGATCACTAGTCCCTGCTTTCGCACCTGCTCGACCCGTCGGTCTCACAGTCAAGCTCCCTTGTGCACTTACACTCAACACCTGATTGCCAACCAGGCTGAGGGAACCTTTGGGCGCCTCCGTTACATTTTAGGAGGCAACCGCCCCAGTTAAACTACCCACCAGACACTGTCCCTGATCCGGATCACGGACCCAGGTTAGACATCCAGCACGACCAGAGTGGTATTTCAACGACGCCTCCACACCAACTGGCGTTGATGCTTCAAAGGCTCCCACCTATCCTACACAAGCCGAACCGAACACCAATATCAAGCTATAGTAAAGGTCCCGGGGTCTTTCCGTCCTGCTGCGCGAAACGAGCATCTTTACTCGTAATGCAATTTCACCGGGCCTATGGTTGAGACAGTCGAGAAGTCGTTACGCCATTCGTGCAGGTCGGAACTTACCCGACAAGGAATTTCGCTACCTTAGGATGGTTATAGTTACCACCGCCGTTTACTGGCGCTTAAGTTCTCAGCTTCGCCCGACCGAAATCGGACTAACCGGTCCCCTTAACGTTCCAGCACCGGGCAGGCGTCAGTCCGTATACATCGCCTTACGGCTTCGCACGGACCTGTGTTTTTAGTAAACAGTCGCTTCTCGCTGGTCTCTGCGGCCACCACCAGCTCAGGCAGCAAGTGCCATCACCAACGGTGGCCCCCCTTCTCCCGAAGTTACGGGGGCATTTTGCCGAGTTCCTTAACCATAGTTCACCCGAACGCCTCGGTATTCTCTACCTGACCACCTGAGTCGGTTTGGGGTACGGGCCGCCATGAAACTCGCTAGAGGCTTTTCTCGACAGCATAGGATCATCCACTTCACCACAATCGGCTCGGCATCAGGTCTCAGCCTTAATGTGCGGCGGATTTGCCTACCACACGGCCTACACCCTTACCCCGGGACTACCACCGCCCGGGCTGGACTACCTTCCTGCGTCACCCCATCGCTCAGCTACTACCCTGTTGGATCGGCGGCTCCACCACTCCCTTCGGTCCGAAGACCTCCGGGCGGCTTCACGGCCTTAGCATTCAAAGGTTCACCGTTGGCGCTTCAAAGCGGGTACGGGAATATCAACCCGTTGTCCATCGACTACGCCTGTCGGCCTCGCCTTAGGTCCCGACTTACCCTGGGCAGATCAGCTTGACCCAGGAACCCTTGGTCAATCGGCGCAAGAGTTTCCCACTCTTGTATCGCTACTCATGCCTGCATTCTCACTCGTATACCGTCCACCACTAGGTTCCCCTGCGGCTTCACCCGGCACACGACGCTCCCCTACCCATCACAGCCTCCGTTGGGAGTCATGCTGCAATGACACGGCTTCGGCGGTGTACTTGAGCCCCGCTACATTGTCGGCGCGGAATCACTTGACCAGTGAGCTATTACGCACTCTTTAAAGGGTGGCTGCTTCTAAGCCAACCTCCTGGTTGTCTCTGCGACTCCACATCCTTTCCCACTTAGCACACGCTTAGGGGCCTTAGCCGGTGTTCTGGGCTGTTTCCCTCTCGACCATGGAGCTTATCCCCCACAGTCTCACTGCCGTGCTCTCACTTACCGGCATTCGGAGTTTGGCTAAGGTCAGTAACCCGGTGGGGCCCATCGCCTATCCAGTGCTCTACCTCCGGCAAGAAACACACGACGCTGCACCTAAATGCATTTCGGGGAGAACCAGCTATCACGGAGTTTGATTGGCCTTTCACCCCTAACCACAGGTCATCCCCCAGGTTTTCAACCCTGGTGGGTTCGGTCCTCCACACGGTCTTACCCGCGCTTCAACCTGCCCATGGCTAGATCACTCCGCTTCGGGTCTTGGGCGCGCGACTCATTCGCCCTATTCGGACTCGCTTTCGCTACGGCTACCCCACACGGGTTAACCTCGCCACACACCGCAAACTCGCAGGCTCATTCTTCAAAAGGCACGCAGTCACCCCTAAAGGCTCCCACGGCTTGTAGGCACACGGTTTCAGGTACTATTTCACTCCGCTCCCGCGGTACTTTTCACCATTCCCTCACGGTACTATCCGCTATCGGTCACCAGGGAATATTTAGGCTTAGCGGGTGGTCCCGCCAGATTCACACGGGATTTCTCGGGCCCCGTGCTACTTGGGAGTTGCATAAGCGAGCCGTACAGATTTCGTCTACGGGGGTCTTACCCTCTACGCCGGACCTTTCGCATGTCCTTCGACTACCCATACGGTTTCTGACTCGCCCAGCCGCCGGCAGACGACTGAAACACAATCCCACGACCCCACAATGGCAACCCCTGCCGGGTCTCACACCACCATGGTTTAGCCTCATCCGGTTTCGCTCGCCACTACTCCCGGAATCACGGTTGTTTTCTCTTCCTGCGGGTACTGAGATGTTTCACTTCCCCGCGTTCCCTCCACACTGCCTATGTGTTCAGCAGCGGGTGACAGCCCATGACGACTGCCGGGTTTCCCCATTCGGACACCCCCGGATCAAAGCTCGGTTGACAGCTCCCCGGGGCCTATCGCGGCCTCCCACGTCCTTCATCGGTTCCTGGTGCCAAGGCATCCACCGTGCGCCCTTAAAAACTTGGCCACAGATGCTCGCGTCCACTGTGCAGTTCTCAAACAACGACCAGAAGGACAGCCTCGACAAGCGAGACCATTCCCTCAGGACCCAACAACGTGCCCGACACACA
>NZ_JBGCCL010000063.1:0-3920 GCF_041262505.1 Streptacidiphilus sp. MAP5-3 | reverse complement strand
GTTGCACTGACCGAGAATCTAACGCAATGACAGACACCTGCATCGTTGCGTTGAAGTAAAGCGAACGCTACCGGCGCCGGACACCACACCAACCCCCGACAACAAGCTGCCGCTCGCCCGTCCATGGGGAAGGCCTTCGGCTGGGGTGACAGGGGCCAGGGAGCCCGCTTGGTCATCACCCGCGTGATGTCGGTGATCTCCCCGCCCCAGTCTCGCTCTCCCTCAGCGTGACCTTCTGACCATCAGCCGTCCCGCGCGGGCTCAACCAACAGGTACCGTTCGCCCGGCTCGGTAGAGCAGCGCGTCCCAGCCGACAAGCACCAGAGCGCGGGCGGCCGCGCCCAGGTCGGCTTCGCCGGCGTCAGCTGGGCGCCCGCCCCGGCGATAGCGCCAGGCCACCCGGACCTGACCGCGCTTCTCCGCCTCCGCCACGGCGCCGCCGTCGACGACCACGTCGCCGTCAACCGCACACGGCGGAACGCCGGCCGCTTCCAGAGCAGGAGCCACGGCACGCCCGGCCGCACCCACTCCCACGGCGCGGGCAGGTCCAGGTGGTTGGCAGCCAGGCTGCCAAGGCACTTGGGGCTATCGGACAGGGGGGCGGACGGGCATGGCGGGCGAACCGATCGGCCGAAGTGGATCCTGGTATCCCGCAGCCTGCCCCCCGTCACCGCCCCAGCCCCGCAATGGCCGGGGCGAGAGGCCACTCGGGCAGGGAAACACAACTTCGACATGGCTCGCTGAGGCAGCTACCTTCGCCTGGTCCTCGTCGATCGCCCACGGTCGCACAGGAGTTCCTTCAGGCGGTCCGCGCTCGGGGAGATGCCCGGAAGATGACCTCTGGCCTGCGTATTTCGCTTGTGCGGGCAACCGGGCATCTCTACCCTGATGTCTCAACGCGACGAGGCAGACGAGTAGCTGCGGAACCCTGCGAGTCGAGAGAGCTGCCACCAACTGAGACGGCAGCCTCGCATACCGCAGTGAAGACACTCCTGAGCGCGGGGAGGAAATGCCCCGCCGGTCGGCCCCCGTCACCGGGCCACGATGAGGCCGTTGCCCACGGGCAACGGTGAAAGTGCGGTGGCACCGCGAGTCACCCTTCTCGCCCGCACTTCCAAGGGATCAGCCGAGGTCCGCTGGAGGACTGCGATGATCCACCCTGCAACCCGCGTACTGGTCGCCGACCTGCGCAAACACGTTGGAGAGACCGTTTCGGTCTCCGGCTGGGTGAACACCCTGCGCCTGCAACGCAAGATGCAATTCGTCCTGGTCCGCGACCACACGGGCATGACGCAAGTGACCCACAAACGCGGCGAGAGCGACCTGCTGGAACGTCAGCTCGAAGACATCACCCTGGAGACGGCGGTGCGGATCACCGGCCGGGTCCTCGACAGCCCTGTGGTCAACCTGGGCGGCCTTGAGATCGTCCCCACGAGCGTGGAGGTCCTCAACCGGGCCCATGCCCCGCTACCCATCGACGAGCACACGGGATCCGAGCACCGGCTCGACTGGCGGTTCCTCGACGTCCGCAAGCGTCCTGCCGCGCAGCTGCTGTTCGCCGTGCAGACCACAGTCGAGCAGGCGATGAGGGAGTTCGCCTACCGCGAGGGCTGCACCGAGATGCACACCCCGAAGCTGATGGGGACCGCCTCGGAGTCCGGGGCGGAAGTATTCAAGCTCGGCTACTTCGACCGCAACGCCTACCTGGCCCAGTCGCCCCAGTTCTACAAGCAGATGGCGATCGCCGCCGGCATCGACCGGGTCTTCGAGGTCGGCCCCGTCTTCCGTGCCGAGCCCTCGTTCACTTCCAGCCATGCCACCGAGTTCACCGGGCTGGACGTCGAGCTCGCCTGGATCGACGGCGTCCAGGACGTGATGGACTTCGAAGAGCACATGCTGGTCCACGCCCTGGCGACGGTGAAGAACCTCCACGGTGACGCCATTCGAGAGCATTTCGGTGTGGAGGTGACGGTGCCGGCGCTGCCGTTCCCGCGCATCACCATGGTCCGGGCCCAGCAGATCCTCAGGGCCAGGGGATGGGACCCGCAGGGGGTCAAGGAGGACCTGGACCCCGAGGGCGAACGGTGCCTGGCCGCGCACGTCAAGGAGGAGGCCGGGCACGAGTTCGTGTTCGTGACCGAGTACCCGGCAAGTATCCGGCCCTTCTATCACATGCGGCCGGCCGACCGGCCCCACTTGACGTCGAGCTTCGACCTCCTGTGGAAGGGCCTGGAGATCACCACCGGTGCCCAACGCGAGCACCGCCACGATGTGCTGCTCGAACAGGCCGCCGAAAAGGGAGTAGGAACCGAGTCGCTGCGGGACTACCTGAACTGCTTCCGCTACGGGTGCCCGCCGCACGGCGGCTTGGGCATGGGGGTGGGACGCGTGCTGATGGTGATGCTCGGCCTGGACTCGATCCGGGAAGCGACGTTCTTGTTCCGCGGGCCCAACCGGCTCACCCCGTAGGGTCCTTGACCTGCTCTGCGGGTGATGCACAGTAGCGGAGTCGCCGAGGGCGACGACTCCGCTACTGTCCACACGCGCGAACGCGACACAGCTCTCTGGCATGCGGGTGCGACCCCCAGCAGGTGCTCACGAGCGCGGGTCTGCCGGCGGGTGCGACCGACTCACCGCGATGGGGAGCCGCCCGCTCGGACCAGGCCGCCGACGGGCGCAGGCCCGCGGCCCCGCGTAGGTAACCCGGAGAAGTCCAGCTGCCAGACCTGGTGCCGGTCATCTCTCTCACGAACGCGCCCTCGCGCCGGGCGTCGAGCTGTCCACGGTCGCGCTGACAGCTCGCCGCCGGCATCAAGCTCTGAAGGCCTCGGCGGGGCGCTTGGTCCGCTTGGCCCCCCTGAGGCTGTGGCGGACCGGCCTGTCCTCACTCTTTCAGGGGGATCCCGGCGCGTCGGCAAGCCGTGGCGAGGGCTTGTATGTGACATCTGGATGGGCGCTGAGGTGGCCTCCGCGCATTGGTCTTGTTCATCTCGAAACCGTCAACACCGTTAGCCGGGGAAGTCACCGGATTCGTCTGTGTCATCCCATGTTGTTCTGCCTCCTCCGGCATAGGCCTTGTGCACCTCCTTTCGGAAGGAGCTCATCGTGACCACTGCAACCACAGCCCCGGGCCGCAGAGTCCGCCGAATCCCACTCGGCTCGGGCAAAGAAGGGCGCCTGCGGCGCGCCGCGGTTGTGCGTATCGGTTTCGGCCTGGTCTGGGCGGTCGACGCGTCGTTCAAGTGGCTGCCGGGGTTCATCCACGGGCAGACGTTGAGTGACGAGCTCGGTCAGGGGACGTCGGTCCACACCCCTGTGATCCATCAGTGGATCCTGATGTGGCACGCCGTCGCCACGGCCGCTCCGGGCGCGTTCGCTGTAGGCGCGGCCCTGACGGAGACCTGCATCGCGTTGGGCTTGGTCTTCGGTGTGTTCAGCAATGCGGTGTTCATCGGCAGCGCGGTGTACTCGCTGGGTATCTGGTCGTCCGCCGAGGCGTTCGGGCTGCCGTGGACCGCCCCCGGGATCACGGATCTGGGACCGTCGGTGGCCTACATCTTCGCCTCCCTGGCGCTGTTCCACGCGAACGCGGGCGCGGTGTGGAGCCTGGACGGCTGGCTGCGGCCCAGGCTCGGCCGCCTGGCGTGGCTGTCCAGCCCGGCTGTCGAGGCGACTGCCGCCTGAAACACCACCACAGCAGCACGGGACCGTGCGCTGGTCAGCTCACACAGGCTGGTCCGCGCCCGGACCTGGCGCTCTGTCAGCGCCACCCCGAGACCAGATAGACGCCCTGGTGACGAAGTGCCCACAGGCCCCACTTGGTCAGCGCCGGCTGGACGCCGCAGGTCTCGTTGGAGTGGTGTGGCTAGCCAGGACTGACGGGCCTTCAGCCACCCGTCTATGCTCGCCCGAACGCAAAT
>NZ_JBGCCL010000062.1:0-4752 GCF_041262505.1 Streptacidiphilus sp. MAP5-3 | reverse complement strand
GGCCCTCCGGGCGCTTCCTTCGTTTTCTACTCTATCAGAACGTTTCGGCCTTCGCTTTTCGCTCCGGCCCGTTCCGACGAGTGAAACTCTAGCTGATTTCTCCGGAAACATCGAATCCATCAGCTGTCCCCGAAAAATGGCAGCACAAATAAAGCACCGTGCGGTCAGATTCGAGGGGGTTGGCTGCCCACAGGCCTGCATCGCAGGCGGGACAACTCGCAGGACTCTACGCACCCGTACAGACCGTGTCAACCTCCACCTGGACCCGCTCCAAGCGGTACCAGCGGCGGTGCACCGCAGGTTCGACACACAGCACCGCGGCACCCGCGATCGTGCCGACCAGCAGGGCGGGCCAACCACCGCCGTTGATGAGCGCTCCGATGCAGGCGGCGGCAATGGCTACGGGGCGCAGCAGTGTCAGCGGCCCGAGGCCGATGACCATCGCGAGCGTGCTGGCGCGGAACGGCAGGAAGAAGGAGGCGGCGAGTGAGAGCAGGACTGCCGCGGCATAAGCGGCGAGTGGGAGCAGGTAGCCGACGCCTCCGGCGGCGAGGGCCTCATACGTCCGGGAAGTGTCCGATGCCGTCAGAAGCAGGACGGCCGCAGTCAGTGCGGGAAGGAGCAGCAGGGCTGCCCCCGTGGTCAACCCACGCAAAGCCGCTCGGGCGTTGGCGCGGTGCTTGCGGATGCGGGCGTCGCTGCCGGCGTAGGCACGGAAGCCGCTGAACGCCGCGTCGATCAGACCGAGCAGTGCCAGCGGTGCGGCGGGGGTCATCCGGTGGGCTCGGTCAGGTACTCCGGGCCGACCAGTCGGCGCGCGGAACGCCCGAGCGCCTGGCGGAACGGGGGCTCCAGGTGCGGGCGCACGCCGATGATCGGGCGCAGTGTGGTGCAGAACGGGTTTGCCGTGCCGCGTGGGTCGTGCAGCAGTGCGCGGATGCCAGGCACCGTGGCGCGCGTAGGAGTGCTTCGTCGCTGTGCGCCCGCAGCGCGGAGACGACGCCGTCGTGGCGGCCGAGCGGGTGGCGCATCCGGGCGCGGTGGAACATCCAGGCGCCGATCGGCGCGAGAGAAGTCGCGGCGATGTCGAAGTGGCAGAAGGCCTGCGCCGGTGAGGCTGCCTGGGCTTGGAAGAACTCAGCAAGCGCGGGACCGCGGAAGTGGTGCAGCACGCCGGTGGAGACATAGACGGAAGCGGCTTCCGGCAGTTCGAACGCATTCCCGTGGATGAAACGGCAGTTGAGGCCCTCTTTGCTGGCAAGACGGTCCGCTTCTCCCACCAGTGCGGCGTTGAGGTCGACTCCAACCAGTTCAACATCCGGGCCGAGAGCATCGGTGGACGCCAGCCAGCGGAGCAGGTAGCCCAGGCCGCAACCGACGTCGACCAGGCGGTACGGCCCGGGCTGCACGGCGGCGGCACGTATCGCGGCGAAAAGCGGGCCGAGCAGGTGGATCAGGCGTTCGCCGATGCGCAACTCTTCGCTCAGCCGCTGGAGTTCGGTGTGCACGCCGATGAGCAGCCGGTCGACGGCGACGGGGTCGAGTACCCCGTCCCCGTCCACGGGGAGCCGGGCGACGATCCTGGCCGCGCGTTTGTCTCCGCTCTCGCGCAGTCGCTGGATCACTTCGGCACGCCGGACCGGGAGCCGGTGACCGCTGTCCGGCTCCACCGCCGTGATCAGATCGGAGATCTCAAGCAGCGACACAATGCAGCACCCTACGACCTGCCCCGCCGATCCGGACAGGACCGGACCGAACGTCGCCCTACGGCCGTACTAGGCGCTTCCGGCGTCGGTCCACGTCCACCCCACGTACGGGTTCGGTCCCGAGGCGCAGGAGCTGCTCACTGCATAGGCGCCGGGGGCGCCGGGGGCGCCGCTGCTGGTGTCCTGTTCGAGGCAGCCGGCATCGGCCGCGTCCTTGATGCGGTAGGTGCCCGCCGAGCCGATCTGACTCGTCCCGCCGCCCGATCCGCCCGAGGACGTGCCGCTCGACGTTCCCCTGCTCCCACTGGAACTGCCGCCCGTCCCCGTGCCGCTGGTCGATGCCCCGGTAGTGCCGCCGGTGCCGCTGTTCGAACCGGTTCCTCCGCCTGTACCGCCGCCGGTAGGCGGTACAGGCACTACGCCGCCGTTGGCGCCAGCAGAACTACCGCCGGTCGTCTTCCCCGACGATGTCGCGGAAGCTGACGCCGACGCGGACGCGGAGGGCGTGTGCGGCGACGAGCTGCCCGTCGAGGTGCTGCTCGCGCTGCTCCGGAGGCTTACGCTCGCCGTCACAGTCGGGCTCGAGGGCCCGCCCGCCTGGGCCTTGCCATCCGTTGGGCCACAGCAGCAGTGTGCCGACCGTCGAGGCGACCACGCGCGGGATCACCAGAGGCACGACGAACCCCGGGCGCCGCCAGCGCGACTGCTTCCTGCCGTTCCCACGACGACGGCGTCGTCGACAGCCGCTGGAATGTCCGGCGGTTGAACCACTGCAGCCGCAGAGTCCGCCGCCCCGCGCAGCAGCAAGGTGCGGTCAACGGCACCCCCCGCTCCTTCCGCTTCCGCCACGCTCCGTCTGGCAGCCGCGCGGCGGGCCGCTTCGGCCATGGCCGCGGCCCCAGGGAGCGGTCCTCCGGACGCTTCTCCAGGGCGCGGGCGACGAGTTCGCGCACCGGTTCCGGGAAGCCCTCCGGGAGCGCAGGCGCAGACTCGCGGATGTGGGCCATCGCCTCGGCCTGTGGAAGCGTCCCGCGTTCCCGTAGGAGGACGTCGAGCGGACGGCCGACGATGAACTCCATCACGATGCACGCGACGCGCGTCCCGGCGTCGACCTCCTCCTCGCCGTAGTCGTACACGTTGACGATGCCCGGGTGGTCGAGATTGGCCAGGACCTTGGCCTCACGCCGGAAACGCGGCCGCGAAGGACTCGTCCTCCATCAGTGACGGCAGCAGGATCTTCACCGCGACCTGACGCTCCAGCACCCCGTCGTCGGCGCGCCAGACGTCTCCCATCGCGCCGCCGCCCACGCGCTCCGTCAGCGTGTAGCGACCGCCCAGAACTGTCCCCTGAGTCCACATGTGTCCGCCCCGGTAGGCGATATGACATTCCGTCAGCACAAGTCTGGCGCGACCCGTCACGGGGAGTCGATCTCGTCCTGCCCGGCAAACGAGGAGCTCTGCACGCGCGAGTTGGCTCCCTGGTCGACAGCGGGACGATCTCGCTACGGCGTCCGACCGGGAGGAAGGCCGCAGGTGGCGAGGACGCGATCCAGTCTCCGCTCGTCGACGTGCGTCAGCGGCGGGATGAGGAGTGTCATGACGCCGGCCTCGACGGCCGCGCCGTCGTGGCCGGAGCGATCGCCGACCATCAGCGCCTCGTCGGGCAGAACCCCGAGCCTCGTGAGTGCGGTGTGGAAGATTGCCGGGTCCGGCTTGCAGGCACCGACCTCGAAGGACAGCACGAACTCGTCGACGTACACGTCCAGTCCGGTCTTCACGAAGCAGGGCCGGATGTCGACGTGGATGTCGCTGACGATGGCAACCTTCACCCCTGATGCCTTGAGCGCGGCGAGCGTGGGCTCGACGTCGACAGCGAACTGGTTGTCAGCGACGTCGGACAGCGTCGCGTACATCGCGTCAGCCAAGACGGGATCCACGCCGGCCGTCGTGACCCACCGGAGGTAGCCGGCCAAGTGGGCCGCGGCGGCCAGGTCCGCGCCAGCCCAGCCCGCCGTGACGTCGGCGCAATTCCCTGCTTCGCTCAACGCGGCACTGATCCGCGCCACCTCCGCAGCGGACGCCGCTCGCCCGACCTGCCTCAAGGAACGCTCGATCCACGGGCCCCCTGCCGGGTACCCACGACTCGCACCCCACTTCGGGACGATGAGCGTTCCGACCCAGTCGAGCAGAACTGCCTTGAAGGAGGGCATAGTTCCCTTCTGAATCATGCGCGACGAGCGGGTTCAGACCGGAAGGACGGCGATCTGGTGGCCGCAGAGGCGGCTCAGGTCGTCCACGTCCGATGTGAGGACGGCGACCGGTGGCTGTTGGCGCAGGGCGACCTCGGCCACGGTCGCGTCGATCGCGTACTTGTGGCCGTGCAGGCCGACCTGCTTGAGGAGGGAGGACGCCGCACGGGCTCCCTGCTCCGTGACCGGCACGACGCGGGTCTGGGAGAGCACCCAGTTCAAGCGGGCGTGGTTCGTGCGCTCGTGGGACGCCTCGATGATCGTGTTGGCGCACACCACCAGGTCCGCGTCTGACTCACGCAGCACGGCGAGCTTCGCCATCATCCGGCGGTCCTGGCCGACCCAAGCCGACAGCGCTTCGCAGTCCAGGATGACGGAAGCGAAGGCCGCACTCATGCGGCGTCGACTCCGCGGCCGGCCTCGCCCGCGGCGAGCTCGGCGCGGGCCTGGGCCAGCTCCTCCTCGGTGAACGCGCCGAAGTCCCGCTGGTAGCCCTCCAGCTCGGACGCCAGCAGTTCCCGACGGACCTGCCGAGCTACGGCCTCGGCCACATAGCCGGAGACGTTGTCGGTGTGGCGCTTGATCTCTTCGACCTGTTCGGTCGGGAGAGTGACCGTGATGCGCGTCGTGGAAGCCATGACGCGAGCATACTGCGGTATGCAGCTATCTGCACCCACAACGCAGTGAAGCCCCCTGACACACGGTCAGGGGGCTTCACTGGAAAGATTGTTCGGCGGCGTCCTACTCTCCCACAGGGTCCCCCCTGCAGTACCATCGGCGCTGTGAGGCTTAGCTTC
>NZ_JBGCCL010000061.1:0-6069 GCF_041262505.1 Streptacidiphilus sp. MAP5-3 | reverse complement strand
TCGCCGCCGGCGTTCCACCGGACCAGGTCACCCGTGCGGTACAACCGCTCCCCCGCACCGAACGGATTCGCCACGAACCGCTCCGCCGTCAAACCGGCACGCCCCACGTACCCGCGCGCCAACTGCACACCCGCCAGGTACAACTCACCCTCGACACCCACCGGCACCGGGGACATCCGGTCGTCCAACACGTACACCTGGGTGTTGGCCACCGGCCCACCGATCGGCACCACCGCACCATCGCTGACGGCACAGCGCGCCGCGGTCACGTCCACGGCCGCCTCCGTGGGCCCGTACAGATTGAACAGCGGTACACCGCCCAGCAGTTCGAGGAACCGGTCGCGCAACGGCGCCGGCAGCGCCTCACCACTGCAGAACACCGCCCGCAGCCCGGTGCAGTCGCCGGCCGCCGGCTCACGCAGGAACGTCTCCAGCATCGACGGCACGAAGTGCGTCACCGTGATGTTCTCGCCCTGGATCAACTCGACGAGATAGCCGGGCTCCCGGTGGCCGCCGGGACGTGCCAGCACCAACGCCGCGCCCTGCACCAACGGCCAGAAGAACTCCCACACACTGACGTCGAACCCGAACGGCGTCTTCTGCAGCACCCGATCCCCGACACCGATGGCCACACCGGGGAGCTCCTGCATCCAGGCGAGCCGGTTCACGATCCCCGCATGCGACACCGCAACACCCTTCGGACGCCCGGTGGAACCCGACGTGAAGATCACATACGCCGGATGCGCGGGCAACACCCCCACCACAGGAGCCTGCGCCGACAGACCCGCCAACTCCGCGACCACAGCCGGATCATCCACCGCGACCCGCGCCACGCCATCCGGCACCAACGCGGTCAGGGCGATGGTGCTCAGCACGCACACCGGCCCGGCATCCGCCACGACCGCCGCGATCCGCCCGGCCGGATACTCCGGATCCACCGGCAGATACGCACCACCAGCCTTCACCACCGCCAACAACGCCACCACCAACTCGACCGAGCGCTCCATCAGCACCGCAACCACCGACTCCGGCCCCACACCCCGGCCGACCAGCAGTCGCGCCAACCGATTCGCCCGCGCATCCAACTCCCCGTACGACACCTCCACACCCTCGAACACCACCGCCACCGCATCCGGCGTCCGCACCACCTGCGCCGCGAACAGTGCCGGCAGTGTCGCGTCCACCAGCGGCCGAACAGTGTCGTTCCACACCTCCACCACCAGCCGACGCTCAGCCTCACCCAGCACGTCCAGCGCCGCGAACCGGGCCTGCGGTTCCTCCTCCAGCACGGTCACGAGCTGGCGGAGGCAGGTGTGCAGCATCGTGCCCACCTGCTCCGCATCGGCCGGCGCCACCGCGTCGATGGCCAGCCTGAACCCGGTCCCGTCGTCGTCGACGTTCGCGACCAGGGGGTAGTTGGTGCGCCCTTCCGAGGCAAGGAGCCGCACGTCCTCCAACCCGGTGCCCAGACCCGCACCGGGCTCGGTCGCACCGGCCTGGCCGTTGCGGTAGTTGAAGAGGGCGGTGAAGAGCGGGCTGCCGCCCGCCACACCGCTCGCCTGCTGCGCCAGCACCAGCGGCGCGTGCTCGTGCACCAGCAGCTCGGCCAGCTGCTGCCGCATCCCGGTCAGCGCCTCGCCCACGGTGGAGGAGCCGACCCGCACCCGCACCGGGAGCGTGTTGAGGCACGGGCCCTGGAGCCGGTCGGCACCCGCGCCCGCGTTCATCCGGCCGAACAGCACCGTGCCGAACACCACGTCCTCACGACCGCTCACCGCTGCCAGCACCCGCGCCCATGCCAGGTGGAACACCGTCGCCGGACTCACCGCCATCCGGCGCGCGATCGCCCGCAGTCGAAGCGTGAGCTCGGCCTCCACCGCGGAACACGCCGATACCGCGGTCGTGCCGTCACCGTGCACGTCCAGCAGGCCGAACGGGGCGGTGGTCTCGGTGACGTCGCCCAGCAGCCCGGCGAAGTACCGCTCATGCTCCTCGCGCGGCACACCGAGGCGGGCCTGAGCGACGAAGTCGCGGAACGGCAGCGCCTCGGACAGCGACTCACCCCGCCCTGTCAGGAAGGCACGCACCTCCCCCAGCAGCGCATTCGTCGTGGTGTCGTCGCGCACCAGGTGGTGGACGCGCAGCAGGGCCAGCCAGCCCTCGCCGTCCGGTTCGGCGGCGATGTGCACGTCCATCAGCGGGGCGCGGTCCAGCGCCATCCAGGCGCCGCCGATGGACTGCAACTGCTCGGCCGCGTCCGCACCCCGCGGATCCAGCACGACTTCGTGGACCGGCAGTTCGGCGCGTCGGGCCACGACCTGGACCGGCTCGCGCAGGCCCTCCCACACGATCGCGGTGCGGTACACGTCGTGCCGGTCGATCACCCGCTGCAGCGCGTTCAGGAACGAGTCGAGGCGCGGGCGGGAGTCGAACCCGAGCGCCGTCGGCCCGGCGTACACATCCCGCTCGCCCTCGTGTCCGGCCGTCATCAGGTGGTGGAAGAGGACGCCCTCCTGGAACGGGGCCAGCGGGTACACGTCCGCGACGTTCGCGGCACCGCCGGGCACCTTCGACACGATCAACTCGATTTCTGCCTCGGTCAGTTCCACCAGCGACAGCATCTGCGGGGTGATCCGCACGGCGTCCTCGGGGATGAGGTTCGCCGGCACCACCACGTGCTCCGAACCCGCCTCGAGTGCCAGGCCTGCCGGGGTCGACGTCTGGAACAACGCCTTCACCGACACCGAGACCCCACGCACCCGCAGCATCTCCACCAACGACACCGCCAACAGCGAGTGCCCGCCCAACGCGAAGAAGTCGTCATCGACGCCGACGCTCGCCAACCCGAGGACCTCGGCGAACGCCTCGCACAGGATCTCCTCCCGCACCGATGCCGGCCCACGGCTCGACACCCCACCCGCCGCCGCGAAGTCCGGCGCGGGCAGCGCCTTGCGGTCCAACTTCCCGTTGCCGGTCAGCGGCAGGGCGTCCAACACCACCACGGCGGCGGGCACCATGTGCTCCGGCAGCCGCGCGGCGACGAAGGTCCGCACCCCGTCCACGAGGGTGTCGTCCACATCATCCGGGTCGTCCGCGACCACGTAGGCGACCAGGCGCTTCTCCCCCGGGGTGTCCTCGCGGGCGATCACGGCCGCCTGGGCGATCAGCGGGTGAGCCGTCAGGGCGCCGGCCACCTCACCCGGCTCGATCCGGAAACCACGGATCTTGACCTGCTCGTCCGCACGGCCCATGAACACGATCTCGCCATCGGCCGTCCAACGGGCCAGGTCACCCGTGCGGTACATCCGGGTACCGGACTCGAACGGGCACGCGACGAACCGCTCCGCGGTCAGGCCCGGGCGGCGCACATAGCCGCGCGCCAGCTGCGCACCCGCCACGTACAACTCACCCGCCACACCCGGCGCCACCGGGTTGAGGCGCTCATCCAGCACGTAGAAGCAGGTGTTGGCCACCGGCGAACCCACCGGCAGCACCCCACCCGTCAGGCGGGTGGTCGCGACACCGATCGTGGTCTCCGTCGGACCGTAGTGGTTGAACACCCGCCGTTCGCCCGCGGCGGCCAGGAGTTCATCGACCCACCCCGGCGAGGCCGCCTCACCACCCAGCACCACCGACCGACCCGGCAGCACCCGCTCCAGACCACCCACCGCACCCAGCGCCGCCAGGTGCGAGGGCACCACCTTCAGGAAGTCGATCCCGTGCTCGGCCAGGTAGTCGCCCACCAGGCGCGGATCGGTGACCGCCTCCTCGTCCAGGACGTGCAGCTCACCACCGGACAGCAGGCTCGCGAACAGCACCGTGTTCCCCAGGTCGGTCGCCTGCGCCTGCAGCAACGCATATCTGCCGCCCTCGAAGCCGACCCGGGCCGGCACCGAGGACACGTAGTTCGCCAGGCCCCCGTGCGTAACGGCCACGCCCTTCGGACGACCCGTCGAACCGGAGGTGTAGATGACATACGCCAGCGACCGCGGATCCACCGCCACGCCGGGCGATGTGGTCGGCGCCGCCGCCAACTGCATCGCCGTCAACGTGTCGTCCACGGCGACCAGGCGCACACCCACCGACGGCAGGTCCTCCAGCACCTCATCGGTGGTCAGCACGAGCTGTGCCCGCGAGTCCTTCACCGTGAACGCGACCCGCTCGGCCGGCTGGGACACGTCCACCGGAAGGTAGCCGGCCCCCGCCTTCCAGACCGCCAGGATCCCGCTGATCATCTCCGCTCGCGGCAGCGCCAGCCCCACCACCGACTCCGGCCCGACACCCTGGCCGACCAGGTAGTGGGCAAGGCGGTTCGCCCGCGCGTCCAGCTCCGCGTACGACACCGACACGCCATCGGAGACGAGCGCCACCGCCTCCGGCGTCCGCGCCACCTGCGCCTCGAACAGCTGCGGAACCATCACCCCGGATCCGGCCGCAGTGGTGTCGTTCCACTCCGACAGCACCCTGCGACGCTCATCCGCACCCAGCACATCCACCGCGTCGACCCGGGTCCGCGGGTCGTCGGCCATCGCCGTCAGCACCCGCACCAGTGAGCCCGCGACCCGACCCGCGACGCCCTCGTCGAACAGGTCCGCCGCCGCCGTCAGCATGCCCCGGATCCCCGCCGGCGCGCCCTGCGCACCGAACACCTCACCCACGATCACATCAAGGTCGAACTTGGCCATCGCCCGACCCATCAGCAGCAGTTCAGCTCCGAGGCCGGGCAGGTCCAGCGCACCGTCATCCGCTGTCAGGCCGGTGTTCTGAAGGGTCAGGACGACCTGGAACAGCGGGTGCCGGGCCAGCGAACGCGCCGGTGCCAGCTCCTCCACCAGCTTCTCGAACGGCACATCCTGGTTCTCCAGCGCGCTCAACCCCGCCTCGCGCACCCGCCCGAGAACCTCTTCGAACGTCGGATCACCGGACAGATCCGTCCGCACGACCACGGTGTTGACGAAACACCCGACCAGATCGTTCAACGCCTCATCCGTACGCCCGGCGATCGCCGAGCCGATCGGGATGTCGGCCCCCGCACCCAGTCGGCTGAGCGTCACCGCAACAGCCGCCTGCAGCACCATGAACATGGTCACCCCACGCTCACGCGCCAACTCCACCAAACGCCCGTGCAGTTCAGCCGGAACATCCAACTCCACGGTGTGGGCACGGTGCGACGCGACCGCCGGACGCGACCGGTCGAACGGCAGCGGCAACTCCTCAGGGGCTCCCGCCAACGTCTCACGCCAGTAGGCCACCTGACGGAACAACAGACTCGACGAATCCCGCTCGTCACCCAGCAACTCGCGCTGCCACACAGCGAAATCCCCATACTGCACCGGCAGCGACTCCCACACCGGAGCCAGACCGCCCAAGCGCGCCGCATACGCCGCCGAAAGGTCCCTCGCCAGCGGAGCAGTCGACCAGCCGTCCATGGCGATGTGGTGCGACAGCAGCATCAGCACATGCTCAACCGAACTCACCGCGAACAGCGTCGCCCGCAACGGAGTCTCGGACGAGACGTCGAACGCATACCGGCCCGCCTCAGCCAACGCACCCTCGAGCCCATCCGACGCCACCTCGACCACCGAGGGCTCGAACCCGCACTCCTCCAGCGACAGCACCCTCTGGTAGGGCTCACCATCGACTGCCGGGAACACCGTCCGCAGCGCCTCGTGCCGCCCGACGACATCCCGCAGCGCCTCCGCCAGGGCCTCCCGGTTCACCTCCCCGGTCAACCGCAGCGCCATCGGCGTGTTGTAGGTCGCGCTCGCACCCTCCAACTGCCCGAGGAACCACAGCCGGTGCTGCGCGAACGACAACGGCACCCGCTCCGGACGCTCCATCGCACGCAGTGCCAACCGGCTCTCACCGGCCTGCCCAAGCCGTCCCGCCAGGACCGCCGGCGTCGGCGCCTCGAACAACTCGCGGACCGCCAACTCCACACCCAGCACCGCACGGATCCGACTCAGCAGCCGCATCGCCAGTAGGGAGTGGCCGCCCAGGGCGAAGAAGTCGTCCTCCACGCCGACCCGCTCCAGGCCCAGCACCTGCGCGAACGCCTGACACAGCAAC
>NZ_JBGCCL010000060.1:0-6337 GCF_041262505.1 Streptacidiphilus sp. MAP5-3 | reverse complement strand
ACTACGGCGTCGTCGGCGACCTCTTCCAGGTCCTGCCCCAGCTCACCGACGAGATCAAGACCCGCAAGGGCTGACCCCCAACAAGCCCCCACGGTTACTGAAACAAACGAACGGCCCCCACGTCGCCACCCGGTGACGCGGGGGCCGTCGTACGATGCGGGCTGGTCAGCTGCCTCTCCGCTGGGGGACCTGTGATCGTCTGGCTCAACGGCGCGTTCGGCGCCGGCAAGTCCACGACCGTACGCGAACTGCACCGTCTGCTGCCCGGATCGCACATCGTCGACCCCGAGGGCATCGGCGCGCTGCTGCGCGACCTGCTGCCCGCCGACGCGCGGCGCGGTCACACGGACTTCCAGGACCTGGTCGCCTGGCGACGCCTGGTCCCGGACACCCTCACCGCGCTCCGGGCGCAGCTCGGCGAGGACGTCCCGCTGCTGGTACCGATGGCGCTGCACCGCCAGGACTACCGCGACGAGATCTTCGGCGCGCTCGCCTCCTGCCGGATGGAGGTCCACCACATCGTGCTGCACGCCGAAGAAACGGTTCTGCGGAGCCGGATCGAGGCCGACAAGGACGACACCCGCGCCCGCCGCTGGCGGATCTCCCATCTCGACGCCTATGCGGCTGCCCTGCCCTGGCTGCGCCGCGACGCGGCCGTCGTGGACACCGCCGAACTGACGCCGGGTCAGGCGGCCGAGCAGGTCCTCGCCGTGCTCCGCGCGGGCACCGCGCGGGTGCCGATCGTGCAGGACGCGATCGCAGCGGGGGACACGGTCGCCGCCGCGGTGCTGCTCTTCGACGAGGAGGACCGGGTGCTGCTCGTCGACCCGGTCTACAAGGCCGGGTGGGAGTTCCCCGGCGGCGTCGTCGAGGTCGGCGAGGCACCGACGGCCGCCGCCGTCCGCGAGGCGTTCGAGGAGCTCGGCCTGGAGCTGGCCGAGGAGAGCCTGCGCCTGCTCGCCGTCGACTGGGAGCCGCACCGTGGCCCTAGATCCGGCGGCCTGCGGCTGATGTTCGACGCCGGGCGGATCGCCGCCGCCGACCGCGCCCGGATCACCCTTCCGGCGGCGGAGCTACGCCAGTGGCGCTTCGTCAGCGCGGCGGACGCGTCCGACCACCTCGCGCCGAACAAGCTCGCCCGGCTGCGCGGCGCCCTCACGGCCCGGGAGTCGGGCGAGGTGCTCTACCTGGAGGCCGGGCGCGCGCCCGGAGACCGCACAGACAGCGGGGACCGCAGGACCGGCGATGACAGCGGGGCCGGCGCAGACCATGCCGACCATTCGGACCATGCCGACCGCTTGGACCATGCCGAGCGCTTGGACCGTTCGGACGGCTCGGACCGCGCGCGCCTTGCCGACCGGGTGGACCGCGTGGACCGGGTGGACCGGCACCAGGCGGGCTGAACCAGGCAGGATGATCCTGTGCCGTTCACCTTCAGCCACCCCGCCGCCGTCCTTCCGCTGCTGCGCGCCGCCCGGCCGCAGGGGCCGCTGATCGCCTCCGGGCTGGTCGCCGGCTCGCTCGCCCCGGACGTCCCGTACTTCGTCGACAGCCTGCTGCCCGGCGCGTACGCGGTGGGGAGGCTGACGCACCGTGCGTGGGCGGTGCCGACGCTCAACGTGGCGATCGCCGCCGGGGTCGCGGCGGCCTGGTACGGCCTCAGGCGCGAGCCCGCCGGGCGGATCGCGGAACCGTGCGCCGCCGACTGCGTGCAGGACGCGGCGTGGTTCGCCGCCTCGGCGGCCGTGGGCGCGTTCACCCATGTGGCGTGGGACGAGTTCACCCATCACGGGCGCTTCGGGGAGCGTCACATCCCGGCGCTCGGCCACCGGATCGGCGGCCGGATGCCCGTCTACCAGGCGTTGCAGTGGGTCTCGTCCGTGGCGGGCCTGGTCGTGCTGGGCCGCGCCGCGAGCCGTACACCGCAGTTGAAGGACGCGGTTCGCGAGGCGGGGTCCTCGGTGTCCCCGGCGGCGACGGCGCTGGTCGGTGCGGCCACCCTCGTCGGCGCGGTGCACCGGCTCCGCCGGGACCGTGCCCATGGGACCGAACCGCTCAGCGGGAACGACCTGGTCGCGTCGGTCAGCTTCGGCGCCGGAGCGGGCGCGGCCGTCGGTGTCGTGGCCGCCGCGGCGGTCGGCTCCGGCCTGCGTGCGGTCACCAGCGGCTCACCGGGCACGCGCCGCGCGGGGACGCGCCAGTAATATGACCGATCGTGAGCGAGAACCAGGGCCTCGGCGCCGATGAGAACGTCGAGAACGACGAGAATCTGACCACCGGAGCGACCGAGCTGCTCGACGGCGGTGATCCAGCCCTTCTGGGCGTGGAGGTCACCGACGCCGCGGAGGCGCTCGCCGACGACCTGGGCGGTGTCTGGGACGTCGTCGTGGTGGGTGCGGGGCCGGCGGGCTCGTCCGCCGCGTACGGTGCGGCGGAGGCCGGGGCGACCCGGGTGCTGCTGCTCGACAAGGCCGCCCCGCCCCGCTACAAGACCTGCGGGGGCGGCATCATCGGCCCCTCCCGCGACGCGCTTCCGCCCGGCTTCACCCTGCCGCTCAAGGACCGCGTCCACGCGATCACGTTCACGCTCGGTGGCCGCTACGAGCGCACCCGGCGTTCCAAGCGGATGCTCTTCGGCCTGATCAATCGCGACGAGTTCGACCACGGCCTGGTCCAGGCCGCCGAGAAGGCGGGCGCGACGCTGGTCACCGGCGTCACCGTCACCGGCGTCACCCAGCCGGAGGAACACGAGGCCGGGCTCGCCCTGGTCACGCTCCAGGACGGACGGACCGTCAAGGCCCGTGCCGTGGTGGGCGCGGACGGCAGTGCGGGCCGGGTCGGCGCGCACGTGGGCGTCGTCTTCGACCAGGTCGACCTGGGCCTGGAGGCCGAGATCCCGGTCCCGGCGGACGTCGCGGCGCAGTGGCGTGGCCGGGTGCTGCTGGACTGGGGCCCGCTGCCCGGATCGTACGGCTGGGTCTTCCCCAAGGGCGACAGCCTGACCGTCGGCGTGATCGCGGCCCGCGGCAAGGGCGCGGAGACCCGCGCCTACCTCACGTCGTTCATCGACCAGTTGGACCTCGCCCGGTTCACCCCGAGCGTCGAGTCGGGCCACCTGACCCGCTGCCGCGCCGACGAGTCGCCGCTCTCGCGCGGCCGCGTCCTGGTCGCCGGTGATGCGGCGGGCCTGCTGGAGCCGTGGACCCGCGAGGGCATCTCCTACGCCCTCCGTTCCGGCCGCCTGGCCGGCAAGTGGGCGGCGAAGCTCGCCGGCGCGAAGAACGGCGTCGAGGTCCGCCGCGAGGGCCTGGGCTACACCTTCGACATCCGCGCGGACCTGGGCCAGGAGATGCGGGTCGGCCGCCGCATGCTGTCGGCCTTCGAGCGCCGCCCGCAGGCCTTCCACGCCGCCGTCCTCACCTTCCGCCCGGCCTGGCGCGCCTTCGCCCGCGTCACCCAGGGCCACACCACCTTCGCCCGCCTCACCCGCGAGCTCGGCGTCTCCCGCCGCACCATCGACTTCCTGACCCGGAGGTAGGCAGGTCGGAGGTGCCCGGACGTACTGCCCTGGGAGTACGTCCCGGCACCTCAGTGAGGTGACGCAACGGGCGGGGGATCTGGCCTACGGTGCACGTATGAGATCCGGTTGGCGCGAGGGGCCCGGCCCCGAGATGCCTGATGACGGGCCGGGGTGGCCGGGATGGCCCGGTCGGCCGGGCCCGCGCGGCAGGCGCGACCGCGGCGCGCGGCGGGTCGTCGCCCTGGCGTTGGTCGTCGCGTTCATCCAGGTGCTCGGCACCCGCGCCGTGGCCGGGCACCAGCACGGCGGGAACTGGCACGAAGGGCTGCCGGCGCCGGCGGTCGTGCTTCTGCTGGCCGGCCCCGCCCTGCTCCTGCTGAGGCGGCGCTGGCCGTTGCAGGTCTGCGCCGGGACGGCGGCGGTGGCGGGGCTGTACCTGTTGCTCGGCTATCCGTACGGGCCGATCGTGCTCAGCGTCGCCATCGGCTACGTCAGCGCTGTGCTGGCCGGGCGGCGACGGGCCGCGTGGATCAGCCTGGGCGCGCTCTACCTCGCCCATGTGGTCGTCAACGCCGCGACCGGATCCCTGCGCTGGCCGGTCGAGCTCGGGGTGCTCGCCTGGCTGCTGCTGCTGGTCGCCGCTGCGGAGCTGATGCGCACGCGGATCGAGCAACGCCAGCACTGGCGTGCGGCCCGCGCCGAACGCGAGGCGCGGATCGCCGACGAGCAGCGGCTCGGCATCGCCCGCGAGCTGCACGACGTGCTCGCGCACAGCATCTCCCTGATCAACGTCCAGGCCGGGGTGGCGCTGGAGCTGATCGACGACGACCCGGAGCAGGCGCGCACGGCGCTGACCACGATCCGGGACACCAGCAAGCAGGCGCTCGGCGAAGTGCGCCAGGTCCTCGGCACGCTCCGCTCCGGCGAGCCAGCCGACCGCAGCCCCGCGCCCGACCTGGCCCGCCTGGGCGACCTGGTCCGCCAGGCGGGCGTGGCCGGGCTGACGGTCACCGTCACCCGGACCGGGCTGCGCCGCGCGCTGGCCGCCGGGATCGAGCTGGCGGCCTTCCGGATCGTCCAGGAGGGGCTGACCAACGTCATCCGCCACTCGTCCGCGCGGACCGCTGAGGTGTTGCTGGACGACAGCGCGGAGCGCCTCACGGTGACCGTCCACGACCCGGGCCCGACCTCCGCCACCGGAGGTGCCCGCGCGGGAGGCAGCGGCAGCGGGCTGGCGGGCATGCGCGAACGCGTGGGCGCGCTCGGCGGCAGCGTCGAGGCAGGCCCGGCACCCGGCGGCGGCTTCACCGTCCGCGCCGAACTGCCGCTCGCGAACGGATGGACAGCGAACGGATGGACGGCGCGCCGATGACCACGACGAGTCACGATCCCCTGGGAGACGACATGATCCGCGTGCTGCTCGCCGACGACCAGCAGCTGGTCCGGGCGGGGTTCAAGGCGCTGCTCGACGCCCAGTCCGACATCACCGTCGTCGCAGAGGCCGACGACGGCCTCCAGGCCGTCGAACGCGCCCGCGAGCTGGCGCCGGACGTGGTGCTGATGGACATCCGCATGCCCCGGCTGGACGGCCTTGCCGCCACCCGGAAGATCTGCTCGGACCCGAAGCTGAGCGAGGTCAAGGTGGTGGTGCTGACCACCTTCGAGATGGACGAGTACGTCTTCGAGGCGCTGCGCTCGGGTGCGGCGGGCTTCCTGGTGAAGGACACCGAACCGGCTGAACTCGTCCGCGCCGTCCGCGCCGCCCACGCGGGCGACGGCCTCCTCTCACCGGGCGTCACCCGCCGCCTGATCGCCGAGTTCGCCGCCCGCTCCAAGGAGCCGGAACAGCCCGCGTCCCTCTCCCGCCTCACCGACCGCGAACGCGAGGTACTGGCCCTGGTCGGCCTCGGCCTCTCCAACGAGGAGATCGCGGGCCGCCTGGTCGTCAGCCCGCTGACGGCGAAGACCCACGTCAGCCGGACCATGGTCAAGCTGGGCGCGCGCGACCGCGCCCAACTCGTCGTCCTCGCCTACGAGTCCGGCCTGGTCCGGCCCGGCTGGCTGGGCTGAGGCGGGAGTTCACGCGCAGGTTCCGCTCGCTGAGGGAACAGCGACCTACCCGGCCTTGGGGTAGCGGGTCGGCGAAGATGGTGAACTCGAGGCGGGAGAAAGCCAGCACGGGCGCGTTTTGATCCTTGTCGTCGGAGATGCCGACCATCCGAGTGCCGTCCTTGATCCGGGCGGGCTGGAAAGTTGCACACGCTCGCCCCGACGGTCCCGCTCGATATGGTCGGCCAGCATCTCCCCGTGGTCGACTGCCGCACGGGGCATGCCCAGTTCTGCCGCCTGCTCCTGTGCCCGGCTGTGTGCAGCGCACCAATAGCAGTGCCCGCTTCTGACGCTACGGGCTCCGTCTGAGCACGTCCATGAGGCAACACGAATCATTCCCGTGATGGAATAAACGATCAACGAAACGACGAAAGCCCCGATACCCAACTACCCGTCAGGGCATGGCGGCCAGCGGGGCTGACAGTTGATCACTTCTTCGACATCCGATCCAAGGTGGGGGCAGCGTGGTCGGCACCGATCACGACAGCCTGCTTGCCTCCGTCGGCGATCCGCTGCGGGCCGCTGCCTCCGGCCGGCTGGAGCACTCCCAAGCGGGCGTGCCGGTGGGCCGCTCCCGGGTGGTGGGGCGGCTGGTCGGCGGTTCGTTGGCTATGGGTAGCGGGTGTTGGGTGGGGGTGGGGTGTCGGGTGGTGGGACGGCTCGGGGTCGGCCGCTCTTCATCTGTAGTTCCCAGCCGGTGTGGTGGAG
>NZ_JBGCCL010000059.1:0-6392 GCF_041262505.1 Streptacidiphilus sp. MAP5-3 | reverse complement strand
TGGGACTCCGGGGACCCACCCCACCCATGGACGCCATCTCCGTCTTCACACCCGCCCCCGAACATCGAGGCGTCCATAGAACAATTATCAAGCCATAACCCCACCCAAGACCATGGCCCATCAGGACTATCTTCCGAACACGAACGAGTTAGTCATTCTGTTCGATTATTTCCCGTCTGCAATTCGGCGAGCAGAAGGTGAAGCCCGGTGGCTTCGAGTTCACTGCTGCGGCGTCATCCCCTCGCGCTCGCGGTAGTAGCGCTCCAGCAGGAGGGGCAGCTCCCGTCGCACGAAGCTGAAGAAGTGCAGCGACTCGCCGAGTCGTGACGCGGCCGGGGAGTCGGGGCCGAGCATGTGGATGCCCTCGGTGAGGGAGGTCTCCCAGCGGGAGAGCATCGAGTCGCGCTGGAGGAGGGCGTCGCGCCAGACGTCGTCGAAGACGCGGTAGCGGTCGCGGCGGGAGCCGGGATCGCGTTCGCGGCCGACGAGGTGGACGGTCGAGAGGTAGCGGACCGCGCCGGAGACCGCGGCCGGGCTGATCTGCAGCAGGGATGCCAGCTCCGCCGCCGTGAGACGGCCGGTGTCGGAGGTGAGCAGGGCGACGAAGACGCGGGCGGGCATGCGCGGGAAGCCGGTGTCGGTCAGGACGTTGGCGAAGCGCTCGATGTAGTCGCGCAGCTCCTCCTGATCGGCCGCTGCCTGATCCGTCCGGTTCGTCGCCATGGGGTTCACCTTATCCCGGGCATCACCGAGTTCAGAAGATTCACGAATTCGTGAAATCAGTGTAGCGTCGAACCGTGACGGTGAGCGCTGCAAGCATGGCCGGGGACGCCCCGGCGATCGACGTGTCGGGCCTGGTCAAGACCTTCGGGCGGACCCGGGCCCTGGACGGTCTCGACCTGCGCGTCGAGCGTGGTGAGGTGCACGGCTTCCTCGGGCCCAACGGCGCGGGCAAGTCGACGACCATCCGGGTGCTGCTCGGCCTGATCCGGGCCGACGCGGGCAGCGCCCGGCTCCTCGGCGGGGATCCGTGGCGCGAGTCGGTCGCGCTGCACCGGCGTATCGCCTACGTGCCCGGGGACGTGACCCTGTGGCGTGGGCTGAGCGGTGGCGAGGTGATCGACCTGCTCGGCCGACTGCGCGGCAACGGCAACACCACCGCCGAGCAGCGGGCCGAGCGCCGCGCCGAGTTGCTGGAGCGCTTCGAGCTGGACCCGACCAAGAAGGGCCAGACGTACTCCAAGGGCAACCGTCAGAAGGTCGCCCTGGTCGCGGCGTTCTGCTCGGACGCGGAGCTGCTGATCCTGGACGAGCCGACCTCCGGGCTCGACCCGCTGATGGAGGAGGTGTTCCGGTCCTGCGTCGCCGAGGAGCGTGCGCGCGGCCGGACGGTGCTGTTGAGCAGCCACATCCTCTCCGAGGTCGAGGCGCTCTGCGACCGCGTCAGCATCATCCGCGCGGGCCGCACCGTCGAGACCGGCACCCTGTCCGAGCTGCGCCATCTGACCCGCACCTCCGTCACCGCCGAGCTCGCCTCGCGGCCGACCGGCCTGGACGCGCTGCCGGGCCTGCACGACGTGGAGTTGGCGGACGGGCCGGCGGGAGCGCGGCTGCACTGCCAGGTCGACACGGACCGGCTCGACGGCCTGCTCCGCGCGCTGACCGACGCCGGTGTCCGCTCCCTGACGAGCCGTCCGCCGACGCTGGAGGAGCTCTTCCTGCGCCACTACGAGTCCGCGCCGGACGCCGATCCGCAGGCAGCCGTCACGTCGTCGGTCGCCTCGGAGTCCGCCTCGGCGCCCCGCTCGTCATCCGCCACCTCGTCCGTCGGGGAGCAGGCGTGACCCGGCGCTGGGCCGTCGGCGGGGGCGGTGGGGGCGGCGGTACCGCCGGGACCGGCGAGCTGCTCCGCTTCGCGCTGCGCCGCGACCGGATCATGCTGCCCGTCTGGCTCTACGCCCTGGTCGGCTCGACCGGCGCCACCGCCGCGTCGATCGGCAAGCTCTACCCGACCACGGCGTCCCGCGTCTCACTCGCGCAGAGCATCAACAGCAACGGTTCGCTGCGCGCGCTCTACGGACCGGTCTACGACGCGACCAGCAACGGCGCGCTGACGGCCTGGCGGATGCTGCCCTACGGCGGCCTGATGCTGGGGCTGCTCTGCATCCTGCTGGTGGTCCGGCACACCCGGGCCGAGGAGGAGTCCGGTCGACTGGAGCTGATCGGCGCGGGCGCGGTCGGACGTGGCGCGCCGCTGGCCGCCGGGCTGGGCACGGCCGTGATCGCGTCCGCGCTGGTCGGCGTGCTGACCGCCGCCGTCCTGGCCGCGACCGGGCAGCCGCTGGGCGGCTCGCTCGCCTTCGGTGGCGCGCTGTTCGGGTGCGGGGTCTGCTTCGCGGGGGTCGGGGCCATGGCCGCGCAGCTCAGCGGGACCAGCCGGGCCGCCAACGGGATCGGCGGCGCGCTGCTCGGGCTCGCCTTCCTGCTGCGCGCCTGCGGGGACGCCGCCGGATCGACCGGACCGGGCTGGCTGCTCTGGCTCTCCCCGCTCGGCTGGGCCGAGCGCGTCCGCCCCTACGCGGACGACGCGTGGTGGCTGGTGGCGCTGCTGGTCGTCGCCGGAGCGGTGCAGATCGCCGTCGGCTACCTGCTCGCCGGCCGCCGTGACCTCGGCGCCGGTCTGCTGCCACAGCGTCCCGGACCGGCCTCGGCCGAGCCGTCGCTGCGCGGTGCCACCGGCCTGGCCTGGCGGCTCCAGCGGGGCGGACTGCTCGGCTGGGCGGTCGGCTTCGCGGTCGGCGGCTCGATGCTGGGCGGCATCACCGAGGGCGTCAAGCAGCTGATCTCCAGCAGCTCCAACGTCGAGCAGATCATGGAGCGGATGGGCGGCAGTTCGGGCATGGTCGACGCCTACCTCGCGACGGCGATGAACCTGCTGGCCATGGTCGCCGCCGTCTACGCGGTGCAGACCGCGCTGCGGCTGCGCGGCGAGGAGACCTCCGGCCGCGCCGAACCCGTGCTCGCCACCGGCGTCAGCCGGCTCGGCTGGGCGGGCAGTCACCTGCTCTACCCGCTGCTCGGATCTGCCGTGCTGCTGTTGGTCGGTGGGATCACCGCGGGGCTCGGCACGGGCGTGGTGCTCGGCGACGCGGCGGGCTGGACGGGCAAGCTGCTGGTCGCGGCGCTGATCCAGCTCCCGGCAGTGTGGATCTTCGCGGCGGTGACGGTCGCGCTGTTCGGGCTGCTGCCGCAGTGGTCCACGGCGGCCTGGGGCGTGCTGGGCGTGCTGCTCTTCATCGCCTACCTCGGCCCGGCCGTGAACGCGGGGCAGTGGCTGCTCGACCTCAGCCCGTTCACGCACGTGCCCAAGCTGCCCGGCAGCGCGTTCCAGGCGCAGCCGCTGCTGTGGATGGTGCTGCTCTCCGTGCTGCTCGCAGGCTCGGGGCTCGCCGGATGGCGGCGACGCGACGTCAGGTGAGCCGCGCGATATCGGTTGAACCGGGCGAAAGGTGACATACCCTCACGCAGGTGATGCACATCCGCCTCATCGTCCCGCCGTCGCTGGAGTCCGAGGTCCGTTCGGTGCTCGACCAGGCCCTCGGGGTCACCCATCTCGTGGTGGTCCCGGGGGCCGCGCTGCGTCCGGCGGGGGCGCTGGTCGAGTGCGACGTGGCGCGCGAGTCGGCGGACGAACTGGTGGCCGCGCTGCGCCGACTCGGCCTGCCGCAGCAGGGCGCGATCGCCATGACCGGTGCCGAGTTCATCGCGTCCGACGCCGCCGCCCGCGCCCTGGCCGAGGCGCCCGGCGAGGGCGCGGACGCGGTGGTCTGGGAGGCGGTCAGCGGTATCACGCAGGAGGAGTCGGTCTTCAGCGCCGTCTACGTCGCCTTCCTCTCCGTCGCCACCATGCTGGCGGCCTGCGGGGTGATGCTGGACAACGCGATCCTGATCGTCGGCGCCATGGTCGTCGGCCCGGAGTTCGGCCCGTTGGCGGGGCTCTGCGTCGCGCTGGTACGGCGTCAGCCCCGGCAGGCCTGGAAGTCGTTGGTGACGTTGGTGATGGGCTTCGTGGTGGCGATGTTGCTGACCGTCCTGTTCAGCGCGGCGATGGACCAGTTGGGACTCTTCACCGCCACGCGGTTCAACGGGCCGCGCCCGGCCAGCTCGTTCATCTACCAGCCGGACGCCATGTCCGTGGTCGTCGCGATGCTCGCGGGCGTCGCCGGGGTGCTGTCGCTGACGTCGGCCAAGTCCGCCACGCTGATCGGCGTCGCCATCTCCGTCACCACCGTCCCGGCGGCGGGCAACGCAGCGCTGGCCGTCACCTACGGCGACTACGCCCAGGCCTGGGGCTCGTTCGTCCAACTCGGAGTCAACCTGGGCGGGATCGCCGTCGCGGGCACGCTGACGCTGCTGGTGCAGCGGCTGCTCTGGTCCCGGGCGCGCCGCCGAGAGCTCACTGCGACGGGGGTGTGAGGGTCGGAGGTGTGAGGGGTCGGGATGTGAGGGGTCGGGCCTGGCACGCGTCCTGCCGTGCGGAAGTCGCCGTCAAGGGCTTGACCTGGTGCATAGGCTGGGGACGCGCGCCACAGGGTGGTGGCGTCGACCTGCCGGAAGGGATCGCCCGATGTCCGCCGCACAGCCGCTTGAGCCGTTGGTCCGCTACGCCGTCGACCGAGGCGTCGCCACACTGACCCTCGACTCGCCCGCCAACCGCAACGCCCTCTCCTCCCGCCTGGTGGCGGAGTTGGAGCAGGGGCTGCTGGACGCGGGCAAGGACCCGGCGGTGCGCGCGATCGTGCTCACCCACACCGGTGGCACCTTCTGCGCCGGTGCGGACCTGTCCGAGGCCACCGGCGGCGACCCGACCGCCAACCCGCGCCGTCTGGTGACCGCGATGCGGTCGGTGGTGGAGTCGCCCAAGCCGGTCGTCGCGCTGGTCGACGGGCACGTCCGGGCGGGCGGCCTGGGGCTGCTGGGCGCCTGCGACATCGTGCTGGCCGGACCGAAGTCCACCTTCGCCTTCACCGAGGTCCGGCTCGGGCTCGCCCCGGCCGTCATCTCGCTGCCGCTGCTGCCGCGCCTGGACTCGCGCGGCGCGTCGCGCTGGTACCTGACCGGTTCCGTCTTCGACTCCGCCGAGGCCCAGCGGATCGGCCTGATCACCGAGGCCTGCGCTGCTCCCGCCGAGGCGCTGACCGAGATCCTGGACGCCTTCCGCAAGGCCAGCCCGCAGGGCCTGGCGGAGACCAAGCGCCTGGTCACGGCCGAGGTGCTGCGGAGCTTCGAGCGCGACGGCGAGTCGATGGTGGCGCAGTCGGCGCTGCTCTTCGGCTCCGAGGAGGCCCGCGAGGGCATGCTCTCCTTCCTGGAGCGCCGCCCGCCCGCGTGGGCGGCCGAGTGACGCAGGGGCACAGGGGCACAGGGGCGCGGGGACGCAGGGACGGGTCGGCGTGACGCAGGCCATGTGAGTCCGGCGGTTACTCACCGGTTAACGTAGGCCCATGCCGTTCGTCGAGAAGATACGCCGCGCCGCCCGGGAGCGGGCGCGCCGCGCCGCGACGCAACTGGTCCACCGCGGGTGGGGCGTCGTGCGCGAGGCGGGCGCGATCAGCGCCGAGCGGCCCGGCCCGCTGCGGTTCGCCGAGCTCGGGGCGTTCACCAAGCTCGCCTTCCCGCAGGGGACGATCTTCAACGAGCAGGCGATCGCGGTCGGTTGCTACTGCATCATCGGCGAGCGGGTCTCCGTCTCGGCGGGTTTCGCGCCCGGCCTGCAGCTCGGCCCGGAGCCCATCGTGCGGATCGGCGACGGCTGCGTGATCGGCCGGGACAGCAACATCGTCGGCCACCAGTCCATCGTGATCGAGGACAACGTGTGGACCGGACCGAGTGTCTACATCAGTGACCAGAACCACTCCTACGACGACCCGACGCTGCCCATCGGCAAGCAGTGGCCGCGCAACGAGTCGGTCCGGATCGGCGCGGGCAGCTGGATCGGCACGGGCGCGGTGATCCTCCCCGGTGCGGACATCGGCCGCAACGTGGTGGTGGCGGCCAACGCCGTGGTGCGCGGCACGGTGCCGGACCACAGCGTGGTCGCGGGCGCGCCCGCCAAACCCGTGCGCCGCTGGACCGAGGCGGAGGGCTGGCAGCCGCCGATCCGTACCGCGCCGCCGCGCCCGATCCCGGAGGGCATCACGCACGAGCAGCTGGTCGCGCTGATCGGCTGGGACCTGCGGCTGCCGACCGAGGCGGCCGGCGCCGACGGTGCCAAGGACAGCGATCCCGACCCGGTTTCCTAGTGATCTGGTTCTGAGATGCGCGTGCAGTAGCGGCAGATGCGGTCGAGGATCTGGTCGGCGGTCTTGGTCCAGCGGAAGGGCTGAGCGGAC
>NZ_JBGCCL010000058.1:0-9668 GCF_041262505.1 Streptacidiphilus sp. MAP5-3 | reverse complement strand
GTGAAATCCTCCGCGAACCGCCGCTCACCAGTCGCGTCGGGCACGTACTTCACACAGACAACGATCCTCAAGCTCACGACCTGTCTCCTGTACTGACTTGTGCGGCTGAACTGGCTCGTACCGGGTTGGCACACTCCCACCGCGGAGGGCTCGTACTCGCACCATAAGGGTACTCAGTGCCATATGCCAAGGCACTGAGTGCCATGAATGAGTCACAGTCCCGGGGAGACGGCTCCGTCCAGCAGCGGCCCGAGCTCGGTGGAGACGGCGGCGAGGGCGCGGATGTCCTGCTCCGCTCGGGCCATCAGCAGTGCGCCTTCGAGGGCGCTGATCATCAGCGTGGCCAGGGGGGTCGTCCGCTCCTCCGGGATACCGAGTTCCCTCAATGCGGCAGCGGTCGGCCGGATCCAGACGGCGAACGCCTCCGCTGCCGCCGTGCGGTTGGACTCGGACGCGTCGACGCAGTCGACCGTCACGGCTGCGACCGGGCAGCCCGACGCGAACCCCGCCGTCTCGAACTCGGTGGTCCACTGCCCGACCATGGCCGCAAAGAGCTCGCTGGGCCGGGGCTGCGGGCTGCCGGACCTGAGCGCCGCCAGGAAGCGCTCGACC
The DNA here is from genome assembly GCF_041262505.1 of Streptacidiphilus sp. MAP5-3. NCBI lineage: Bacteria > Bacillati > Actinomycetota > Actinomycetes > Kitasatosporales > Streptomycetaceae > Streptacidiphilus > Streptacidiphilus sp. MAP5-3. Next base: position 9,056 of record NZ_JBGCCL010000058.1, on the reverse strand, counting down.
TGCCGGGCCGCGTAACGTCCGGCCCAGCCGACCGCCTCGTTGACCAACTGCTCCTTGCCGCCCGGGAAGTAGTGCTGCAGCGAGCCCCGCGGGGCTTCCGCGTGTGTGGCGACGTCACGCATCCCCGTTGCCCCGACGCCGTCGCGGCGGATCAGCTGGGCGGCGCTGTAGACCATCCGCTCACGCGGTCCGTGCTTGGACGGCTTGGGTGGCTTGGACGGCTTGGGCGCTCCCGGCTCCGATGCTCCCGTCACGGTGACCGACCTCCAGCAGCAGGGACGAGGGTTGGTCCAGCCTATAGAGCCCGGTGACCCCCTCCCGCGCGCTGCGCCGCGCGACGGGCTCCGCATGACGCGCCAGCGCCGCCAGCAGCGCGGACCGGCCGTGGGCGACTTCGGCGACGAGTCGGGTGACTCCCCGGACCCGCGCGCGGGCGAGCAGGACCTCGGCCATCGCCCGCCCGACTCCGCGCCGCTGCCACGCGTCCACCAGCAGTAGCCCCAACTCGCCAGTCTCCGGCCGGGATTGATCCGGCAGGGCGAGGCTGCCGAGCCCGACGACCGTCCCGGAGTCGAAGTCGCGGGCGACCACGGCGTCGTGCAGCTCCGGCGGCCCGGTCAGCAGGCTCTCCAGGTAGGCGGCGGGAAGCGCGGACAGTCGCGCCCGGAACCGGAGCTGGACCGTCTCCGGTGAGCAGGCGGCGAAGAGCAGGTGCAACGCGCTCCGGTGGTCGGGGCGGACAAGCTCTATGACGGCTGTCATAGTTCCCATTATTATGACGTACGTCATAGAAGCAAGGGCCTGCAAGGGTCTGCAAGGTTCTGGGAGTAGCTCGTGAACGCGCGGATTGACGAGGGAACGTCGGTCGGATTCGTGGGCCTGGGCGTGATGGGCCTGCCCATGGCGCTCAACCTGGCCCGGTCCGGCACGCCGCTGGTGGTCTGGAACCGGACGGCCGCTCGCGCCGAGCCGCTGCGTACCGCCGGGGCGCAGGTCGCGGCGGACGTCGCCGAGGTCTTCCGGCGCTGCGCGACGGTGGTGCTGATGCTTGCCGACGAGGACGCCTCGGACGCCGTCCTGCGGCGCGGCACGCCGGACTTCGCGACCCGCGTGCGCGCCCGCACCGTCGTCCACATGGGCACGACCTCGCCGGAGTACTCCGCCGCCCTGGAGCGCGAGGTCCGCGCGGCGGGCGGGCGGTACGTCGAGGCTCCGGTCTCCGGCTCGCGCGTCCCCGCCGAGGAGGGCGCGCTCGTCGCGATGCTGGCGGGGGAGCCGGACGCGGTGGCGGCCGTCAGGGCGCTGCTGGAACCGCTCTGGCGGGAGGCCTTCGTCTGCGGCCCGGTGCCGCAGGCGCTGCGCACCAAGCTCGCGGTCAACATCTTCCTGATCACCACGGTCACCGGCCTGGCCGAGGCGTTCCACTTCGCCGAGCGGCACGGCCTGGACCTCGACGTCTTCCGCTCCGTCGTCGACACCGGACCGATGGCGAGCGCCGTCTCCCGGGGCAAGGCGGCAAAACTGACGCAGCGTGACTTCTCGGTCCAGGCAGGCATCCTGGACGTGCTGAAGAACAACCGCCTGATCGCCGAGGCCGCTGAGCGGGCCGGAGTCGCCGCGCCGCTGCTGGATGTCTGCCACGCCCTCTACGCCGAGACGGCCGCGCTGGCGGAGAAGAACGGCGACGGCGCGCAGGACATGGTCGCTGTCCTGCGCGCCGTCGAAGCCCGGGACGACCGGGCGGGCTGATGGTGGGTCAGCTCAGCGTGGCGAGCGCCTCGTTGAGCGTGCGCGACGGGCGCATCACGGCGGCGGCCTTGGCCGCGTCCGGCTGATAGTAGCCGCCGATCTCGACCGGGGAGCCCTGGACCGCGATCAGTTCGCCGACGATGGCCTGCTCCTGCTCGGCCAGCGTCTTGGCCAGACCGGCGAACGCCTCGGCCAGCGCCGCGTCCTCGGTCTGCGCGGCCAGCTCCTGGGCCCAGTACAGGGCCAGGTAGAAGTGGCTGCCACGGTTGTCGATGCCGCCCAGGCGACGCGACGGGGACTTGTCCTCGTTGAGGAAGGTACCGGTGGCCCGGTCCAGCGTGTCGGCCAGGATCTGGGCGCGGGCGTTGTCCGTGGACTGCGCCAGGTGCTCGAAGCTGGCGGCCAGCGCGAAGAACTCGCCCAGGCTGTCCCAGCGCAGGTAGTTCTCCTTGAGCAGCTGCTGCACGTGCTTCGGCGCGGAGCCGCCGGCGCCCGTCTCGAACAGGCCGCCGCCGTTGATCAGCGGGACGATCGAGAGCATCTTGGCGCTGGTGCCCAGCTCCAGGATCGGGAACAGGTCGGTCAGGTAGTCACGCAGCACGTTGCCGGTGACCGAGACGGTGTCCTCGCCGCGGCGGATGCGCTCCAGCGAGAAGGCGGTCGCCTTCTCCGGGGACATGATCTCGATCTGCAGGCCCGCAGTGTCGTGCTCCGGCAGGTACTGCTTGATCTTGGCGATCAGGTTGGCGTCGTGGGCGCGGGTCTCGTCCAGCCAGAACACGGCCGGGACGCCGGTGGCGCGGGCGCGGGAGACGGCCAGCTTGACCCAGTCGCGGATCGGCACGTCCTTGGTCTGGCAGGCGCGGAAGATGTCACCGGCCTCGACCGGCTGCTCCAGCACCACGTTGCCCTCGGTGTCGACCAGGCGGACGGTGCCCGAGGCCGGGATCTCGAAGGTCTTGTCGTGGCTGCCGTACTCCTCGGCGGCCTGGGCCATCAGGCCCACGTTCGGCACCGAGCCCATGGTGGCCGGGTCGAACGCGCCGTGCGCGCGGCAGTCGTCGAGGACGACCTGGTAGACGCCCGCGTAGCTGCTGTCCGGCAGCACGGCCAGGGTGTCGGCCTCCTTGCCGTCCGGGCCCCACATGTGGCCGGAGGTGCGGATCATGGCCGGCATCGAGGCGTCGACGATCACGTCGGACGGCACGTGCAGGTTGGTGATGCCGCGGTCGGAGTCGACCATGGCCAGCGCGGGGCCGTCGGCCAGCTCGGCGTCGAAGGAGGCCTGGATCGCCTCGCCCTCGGGCAGCGCGGAAAGGCCGGCCAGGATCGAGCCCAGGCCGTTGTTCGGGTTGAGCCCGGCGGCGGCCAGGGTGGCGCCGTGGGCGGCGAAGGTCTTCGGGAAGAAGGCGCGGACCACGTGGCCGAAGATGATCGGGTCGGAGACCTTCATCATGGTGGCCTTCAGGTGCACCGAGAACAGCACGCCCTCGGCCTTGGCCCGGGCCACCTCGGCGGCCAGGAACTCGCGCAGCGCGGCGACGCGCATCACGGAGGCGTCGACGACCTCGCCGGCCAGGACCTTGACCTCCGGGCGCAGCACGCTGGTGGTGCCGTCGTTGCCGACCAGCTCGATGCGCAGGGCGCCGTCCTTGGCGATGACGGTGGACTTCTCGGTGTGGCGGAAGTCGTTGACGCCCATGGTGGCGACGTTGGTCTTGGAGTCGGCCGTCCACGCGCCCATGCGGTGCGGGTGGGTCTTGGCGTAGTTCTTGACCGACAGCGGCGCGCGGCGGTCGGAGTTGCCCTCACGCAGGACCGGGTTGACGGCGGAGCCCTTGACCTTGTCGTACCGGGCCTTGACGTCCTTCTCCTCGTCGGTCTTCGGCTCGTCCGGGTAGTCCGGGAGCGCGTAGCCCTGCGCCTGGAGCTCGGCGACGGCCGCCTTGAGCTGCGGGATCGACGCGGAGATGTTCGGCAGCTTGATGATGTTGGCGGCCGGGGTCTTGGCCAGCTCACCGAGCTCGTGCAGCGCGTCCGGGATCCGCTGGGCCTCGGTGAGACGCTCCGGGAAGCTCGCGATGATGCGCCCGGCGAGCGAGATGTCGCGCGTCTCCACGGTGACCCCCGCCGTCGAGGCGTAGGCCTGGATCACCGGCAGGAGCGAATACGTGGCCAGCGCCGGGGCCTCGTCGGTGTGCGTATAGATGATGGTCGAGTCAGTCACCGGTACTCCCGCTTCGCGTCTACTTCACGATCACGATCACGTTCAGAACGTCTCGACATCAAGATATCTTGTCCGGGCGACTTCCCGGTACCGCCCCGCGTCTCGGATTGCGACACATCCGGCGGAGGCCCGCTAGGCGGTGGTCCCCGCCCGGCGGCGCGTCGAGCCGCTTTCACGGTCGCACAGTCGATCGAAGCACGCGTCCCGGGGTGGGGTGGGGCCCAGCCCACCTAGCCCGCCTAACCCCCGGCGGAGCGGAAGCGGAGCAGGTTGCCGTCCGGGCTCGAGTTGCCGCTCAGGCTCACGGTGATCTCGGCGATCAGGGTGTGGCCGGAAGGAGTGCGGATCCGGAAGCCGTCGGCGAGGGTGCCGCTGACGGAGAAGGGCGGGGGTGCGTCGGCGTCGAGCGGTTCGGCGGACAGGACGACGCAGGTCGCGAGGACGTGAACGCCGGTGGCCGGTTGTGTCGTTGTGGCCAGCGGGAAGGCCGCGTGCGCGCCGAAGGCGTTGGCGTCCGTGGCACGGGCGGTGGCGCGGGAAGTGGTGTCGGCTGTGCTGTCGGCTGTGGTGGCTGCGGGGAGCATCCCGAAGCCGAGGATGGGTGCGAGTGCGCTGCGAAGGCGCAGGCTTGTCCGGTTCTCCGGCTGCTCGACGACGGTCCAGTGCCGCCCCCGGTGGGTGAGCGGCGGCGTCGTGGCGGCAAGGGCGTGTCCGCCCGCCGATATCCGCCAGCCCGCTGGGGCCACGACGGCGTGGAGGCGCAGCTCGAACCGGCCGTCGGCGAGCGTCCACGACTCGACGCGAGTCCCGGCGGCCCGGTCGATCGTGTGGGAGGAGCCGGCCAACGGGAGGTCGGGGACGCCGGGCTGGCCGGGCAGCCCGGCGTCCAGCGGGGTGATCGGGCCGCGGGGGAGCGGCGTCTGGTCGTCCGGCGGGCAGAGCGCGAGCTCGTTGTCCGCGGCGCGGTTCGCCGGCACCACGGGCCCGGTGCAGGTGGTGTACGCGAGCTTGGCGTAGTGCGGATCGCTCGTGCGCTCGCTCGGCGCGCTCCGGTCACCGGCGGCTGGGTCCAGACCGTCGCTGCCGTGGTTGTGGATGCGCACGACCCCGTCCGCGCGGGTGGCCTGCACCAGCCAGTTCGGTCCGCGAAGCAGCCGCACGCCGTCGGCCGCGTCGACCGGCAACGGCTGCTCGGCCGCCGTCCACGCGGGGTGGTCGGCGGGCAGCAGGAGTCCGAGGAACCCCTTCGCTGCCCAGTAGGGCGACGCGGGACCGGAGTACGGCTGCGTCATGCCGAGGAACTCGCCGTGCCAACCGAGCGTCAGCAGCCCGTTTCCGCCTCCGCCTCCGTTCCCGTCCCCGTGCTTGTCCCTGCCCCCGTCCGGTGCGCCGTGCTCCGCGAAGTGCCGCAGCATTCCGGAGGCGGCGCGGCGCACCGTTCCAGCCGGAACGGGTGCGCAGTCGAACAGCTCGCCCATCCACAGCGGCGCCGCCGCGGCGAACCGGTAGGTCAGCGAACGCCCCTGGTGCAGCGGCGCACCGTCGCCGCCGACCAGGTGCACGTAGTCGTCCAGGAACCGCCGCAGCCGTTCCCGGAAGCGGACGCCCAGCTCGGCGGCGAGCTCAGCCCTCGGCCCGCCGGCCGCGATCCGCGTCCAGAGAAGTGGATACAGGTGCAGCGCCCAACCGTTGTAGTGGTCGACGCGCCGCCCCGGCCCGTCCGTGTACCAGCCGTTCCCGAGGTACCAGCCGTCCAGCGCGTCCAGCCCGCGTCGGATCTCCGCGTCGGCGTGATCGGCCCCGACGGAGCAGAGGAACTCTTCGACCACGGTCTGGAACAGCACCCAGTTGTTCCCGACCGGCGTCCGCCCGACGAAGCCGCCGAGCCACTCCGTCGTCCGCTCCTGGGTCGCGGCGGGCAGCGCGTCCCACAGCCAGGACCGGGTCTCGTGCAGCGCGAGCGCGATCGACGCGGCCTCGACCATGGGCTGGACCCGGTCGCGGTCGATGCGCGGCCAGGCCTCCTGCGTGAGGCGTGCGTCCGTCCCGGCGGTCAGGCCTGCGGCGTAGCGCTCCAGCAGCTCCGTCGCCGCGTCGCCCTTCCCGTCCGCGCCCGCGATCCGAAGCGCGGCGAGCAGGAAGGTCCGCGCGTACCCCTCCAGCGCGTCCGACGCCTCCCCGGACCACGACGCCCGCCCGGGCAACGCGTACCCCGCACGGGCCGGGGTGGCGTACGGGGTGACCGCCGCGAGCAGCCGGTCCGCCTGCGCCTCCCAGTGACGGCGGTCCCAGCCGGTGTACGGCGAGAGGGACCGGTTCTCCGGGAGGTCGAGCGGCGACGGCGGGAGGGGGCTCGGGATGTGGTGCGGCATGGGGACCTGCCCGGGTCGGTCGACGGTGGTAAGCGCTTTCCGCTCGGACAGCACCCTAGTCCCGCTGTGGTCGGCTTGCCCAGACCTCCTGCCGTCGCACGGTGGCCTGCGGTCGGCTCGGTGACTGGCCGCAGTTCAACGCCGGGGCGCGGCTCAACGCCGGGGCGCAGCTCAACGCCGGGGCGCGGCGCAGTCGTAGAGCCGCTGCGGATTCTGACGGTTCGTCTGCAATCCAGCCAGCGCGACCGGATGGCAGTTGGCGGTCACCCACGACCCCACCTGGGCCGCCGTGGTCGGCTTCCGCGACTGCGGCGCACCGCCGCCGAAGGGCGATGAGGCGTGCTCGGCAAGGAGCACGTAGCGCAGTTGACCCGTCGTCACATCGCGACGAATGCCGTCGACCGTCGGCCAGGGCGCCTGCTGCGTGAACCCGCCGACCGGCAGCACCGGCGCGCCGGTCGCCAGGATGAACGGCGACGCCGTCGCCCAACTCGTCGTCGCGAACAGGTACCGGGCCCCGTTCCGGTGCGCCGTGGTGAACGCGAGCACCGCCTGCTCTCCGCTGTCCAGCCGAGGCGCGCCGCCGAACCCGAACATCCGCCCCCACACGGAAGCCGCTGCGGCGAGCGCGGCTCCGTCCTCGGTGGCGGCAGCCGACTGTGCGCCCACAGCGTGTGCGGCGGCAGCGAGTTGGGTTCCGGAGCGGCTCGGATCCCCGTGCGCTCCGGGGTGCCCGCCGGACTCGCCGTCCTCCAACGTGCGCTGGAACTGTCCGAACTGGCCGACCTGTGCGGCAGGGCCGAGCGCGCCCATCATCGACCTCGCGTACGCCGGGTCGAAGACACTCGCCGTCCAGACCGCAGGCGTCAGCAGCACCGCGACCAGTCCGCAGGCCAGCCCGACCGTCCCCGCGAGGCCGAGGCGTCCGGTCGCGACCGCACCATCGGCGGTGACCGGACCGTCGGTGGTGACTGGACCGTCGGCGGTGACCTGCTGCTCGCGGCGGAGCAGTGGCACGACCAGCGGCAGCAGGAGCAGCACCGTCGACACCACGCCCAGCGTCAGCGCCGTCGGCGTCACCCACGGCCGGAACGTCGGGTACGGCCGCGACAGCACGGCCGCCCAGCTCGCCGTGGCCGCCACGGTCACCGGCAGCGCGAACGCGCCCGCTCCGCCCGCCCGCCACGTGCGCCAGAGCAGCGGCAGTCCCGCTCCCGTCAGCGCGGCGGCCGGTGCCGCGATCACGCCGAGGTAGTACGCGTGCCCGGCCACGCTCCCCGCGCTGAGCACCACGAAGAACACTGCGAGCCACGCCCCCCAGAGCAGGTACCCAGCCCGCACCGGGTCGGTCCGCGGCTGCCGACGCCGCGTCAGCACGCCGACGGCGAACCCGGCCAGCGCGGTCGGGTACAGCCACCCCACCTCGCCCGCGAGCTCGCCGGTCAGCAGCTTGGCCCAGCCGTTCTCGGACTGGTCGCGGCGGGTCGGGGTGGGAGTCGCTGCGGCGGTCGTGGTGGTGGTCGTGGTGGTGCGTCCGGCCTTTTGGTGACTCTTGTCGGACTGCGCTGCGCCCTGCGGTCCGCCCCGGACCGCGGAGACGCTGCCCGTGTCGGCCGCGCTGAGTCCCACGGAGGAGAAGCGGTTCAGGAAGTTGTACCCGACGACCATGCTGATGGGGGAGTTGTCAGTGGTGCCGTCGACGTACGGCCGGTCCGCCTGCGGAGTGAGCGTGACCAGCGCGATCCACGATGCCGACACGGCGAGCGTCACCACGGCCGCGACCCCGACCTGCGCGCAGCGCCGCTTCAGCGAGGCAGGCGCGGAGAGCAGGTACACCCCGGCCAGCACGGGCAGCACCGCGAACGCTTCGAGCATCTTCGCCTGGAACGCCAGCCCGACCCAGACCCCCGCCACCAGCAGCGTCCTGGTCCGCCCACTGCGCGCCGCCCGCTGCGTCGCCTCGGCGGCGAGGAGCAGCAGCAACGTGAACGCGGGGTCCTCGACGGCAGTCCGGAACAGTCCTGTCACGACCGGCGTCAGCATGAACGCCAGTGCGGCGAGGGTCCCTGCTGTGAGCCCCGCCCATCGCTTCACGATCACATGCAGCACGGCGACGCTGAGCACGCCTTCGATCACTTGCGGCAGGGTCAGCGCCCACGGATGGAATCCGAGGATCAGGGCCGACACGGCCTGTGGCCACAGGAAACCCGGGAGCTTGTCGAGGGTGATGGTGTTCCCCGGGTCGAACGACCCGAAGACGAATCCTTTCCAACTGAGCGTCATGCTCCGGACGGCGTCGGCGTAGAAGGGGTGGTACTGACTCCGGCTGATTCCCCAGGCAAAGAGCAGTGCGGCCAGCGCACAGAGCCCGAGGAGGGTCAGCCGGCCGCGCAGGACGTTCGGTCGTGGCGGGGCAGGGGAAGAGAACATGGCCATGGCGCGAATGTGCGACATGGTGGGCCGCAACGACGTCAACGGCAGGCCGAACTCATCGGATTCCCAGGTAATTTTTTCCATTTCTTGACGACCGGTCGGATGATCGTGCAGTTCGATGACGAAGTTGAATTGGCTATTGCCCCGAGCTGGGGGTTTTCACTCGTGTGGGGGACGGCCGGGGCTTGGTGTGGGCTGAATGGAGTGTCATAATTGTTCTATGGACGCCTCGATGTTCGGGGGCGGGTGTGAAGACGGAGATGGCGTCCATGGGT
>NZ_JBGCCL010000057.1:0-13324 GCF_041262505.1 Streptacidiphilus sp. MAP5-3 | reverse complement strand
CGCCCCCCCCCCCCCCCCCGCCCCCCGCCCCCCCCCCCCCCCGGCGCCCCCCCCCCCCCCCCCCCCCCCCCCCCCCCCCCCCCCGGGCCGCGCTCCCGCGCCCATCGGGCAGGCGTCACCGCGCTCGCCGTCGCGGCGGTCGCGGCCGTCGCTGCGGCGTTCGCGACCGTGCCCCTCCTGCGGGAGAGCCTGGCCACCCTCGGGCATCTGACGTGGTGGTGGGTCGTGCTCGCGATCCTCGCCGAGTTCGGCTCGATGACCGCGTTCGCGCGCAGCCAGCGCCGCCTGCTCCCGTGGCGCGGACTGCTGCTGGCCTACTGCCTGGCCAAGACCGCCGGCAGCCTCGGTGTGACCCCGGGCGGCGTCGGCATCGTCGAGGCAACCCTGGCGACCGCCCTGACCGCCCTGACCGCCGCCGGCATGCCCGCCAACCAGGCCCTGCCCGCCGTCCTCGTCTACCGCCTGATCAGCTTCTGGCTGCTCCTGGCCGTCGGCTGGACCGTCCTCGCCCTGCTGACCCGCCACACCGGTCCGCCCGACCCGCCTGGCTGAGCCGTCGTCACATCCCCACCTACGCGAGCATGTCCGCCGGGCCGCCCGGGGCGGGGGCCGCGCCGGGGGCGATGCCGAGGACGTGGTCGAGGTAGGGGTTGGCGAAGACGCCCGTCGGGTCGACCTTGTCGCGGAGGGCGACGAAGTCGTCGAAGTGCGGGTAGCGGGTGCGCAGGACGTCGGCGTCGAGGCTGTGCATCTTGCCCCAGTGCGGCCGTCCGCCGAAGGAGCCGAGGATGGACTGGCAGGCCTCGAAGTACCGGCGGTGCGGCATCCGGTGGTACTGGTGGAAGGCTATGTAGCAGCTCTCGCGGCCGTGCGCGGTGGACAGCCAGATGTCGTCGGGCGCGGTGAACCGGACCTCCAGCGGGAAGGAGATCCCCTCGCCGCTGCCGTCGACCCAGCGCTTGATCTCGCGCAGCGCCGAGGCCGCGTGCTCGCGCGGGATGGAGAACTCGCCCTCGCGGAACCGGACATCACGGGCCGAGGCGAACACCTTGTAGGAGACGTCGGTCCACTGACGGCCCGACATGGCCCGTGCCGCGAACCGGGCTATGGGCGGGACCAGGGCCGGAAACCGCGTCCCCAGCCGGTTCAGCGCCTCGAACCCCTGCCCGCTGAGCGCCTCGTCCAGCTTCCTGCCGAACTCCGGGATCGGCTGCAACGGCACGTCCCCGGGGAGCCGCTGGAACCTGCGGGTCAGCGTCGTCGCGCTGTGCGGGAACCAGAAGAACTCGAAGTGGTCGTTGCTCTCCGCGAGTTCGTCGATCCGGCCGAGCGTCTCGGCCACCGGCATCTGCGCGTCGTGGGCGCGCAGCGCGAAGCGCGGGACGCACTGCAAGGTCACCTCGGTGATCATCCCGAGCGCGCCGAGCCCGACCCGGGCGGCGGCGAACAACTCCGGCCGCACGTCCGGCGAGCAGCGGACCACCTCGCCGTCGGCCAGGACCAGTTGCAACGCGCGCAGCTGCGTCGAGATACTGCCGAAGCGGACTCCGGAGCCGTGCGTGCCGGTCGAGACCGCCCCGGCGACGGTCTGCCGGTCGATGTCGCCGAGGATCTCCATCGCCAGCCCGTGCTCGGCGAGCAGCGGATTGAGCTTCCACAGCGGCATCCCCGCGCCGACGGTGACCAGCCCGGAGGCGGCGTCGACCGAGACCAGCGCGTCGAGCCCGTCCAGCCGCAGCTGCACGCCAGGGGCGACGGCGGCCGGGGAGAACGAGTGCCCGGCGCCGACGGCCTTGACCCGCCGACCGTCCCGCACCGCGCCCGCGACCGCGTCGGCGACCTGCGTCACGTCCGTCGGACGCAGCACCCGCGCCGGACGTGCCTGCTGGTTGCCGGCCCAGTTGCGCCACTCGCTCGTCATGCCGGAGTCCTCCCAGGTCTTGACGGGATCAGTCCGATGGGATCGGTCCTCCGCACGGCACGCGAAGGGAAAAGCACACCGTGCGGAGGAACAGAAGAGAGCGTGGACTTGGTCAGGTGTCCAAGTCAAGAGGTTCCGAGACCTTGACTTGGACACCTGACCAAGTTCTATCCCGGCAGCCGGAGTCCGTGGGATAGGTTTCCTTCACCGAACCGAACCGAACCCGACCGAGCCGACATGCCGGCCTGACGCACCGAACCAACCCGCCCCCCACCGAATCCGGAGTCCGCATGACCCGCCGTTCCGCCGACGAGCGCCGCGAGGAACTGCTGGAGGCCGCGATCCGGGTCATGATCCGCGACGGGGTCGCCGGGGCCACCACCCGCGCCGTCGTCGCCGAGGCCGGACTGCCGCTCGGCGCGTTCCACTACTGCTTCCGCTCCAAGGAGGAGCTGCTCACCAGCGTCGTCGAGCGCATCATGCGCCGCGCGATGGCCCCCGCCACCGCACTGGCCGTGGAGATCGAGGGCGCACCGGTGCCGGAGATCATCCAGGCCACCCTGCGGGCCTACTGGGCGCAGATCGCCGCCAGCCCGGACGAGCACCAACTGACCTACGAGCTCACCCAGTACGCCATGCGTCAGCCGGGCCTCACGGAGGTGGCGCGCCGTCAGTACCGGCACTACCTCGACGTCTACCGCCAGTCGCTGGAGGCCACCGCCCAGTTGGCCGGTGTCGAGTGGGCACTGCCGCTGCCGGTACTGGCCCGTTACGGCCTCAGCGTCCTGGACGGCCTCACCCTGCACTGGTTGATCGACCGCGACGACGCCGAGGCCCACGCGGCGCTCGACGCCTACGCCGCCCACCTGGCCGCCCTGACCCGCCCGTTGGCCGACTGACTGCCCTGCTTCACTGACGATACGTCAGAGTCCGGCCGTGGCCCGGAAGGTGAGTCCGGCGACGACCGCGCCGAGCAGCGCGCCCACCATGGTCTGCGCCACCGTGTGATCCCTGAGCACCACGCGGGACCAGGCGATCAACCCGACCACGAGGTACCCGAGCGCCCACCACGCGCCGAGCGCGACGCCCAGCATCGCCACCGCACCGCCGGAGACGGCCGTGTGCAGGGAGACCTTCCACTTCAGCACCGCGGTGATGACGATGATCGGAACCAGGGTCGCGAACATCGCCAGAATCATCGCGATCAGTTCGCGCGGCGCGCCGAGCACGGCCATCAGCACCAGCCCGACCACCACCGACACCAGCACCACGGGCAGCACCTTCGCCCGCTTGGCCCGATCCCCGACGTAGCGGTCGGCGACCTTGCCGCGCCGCATCGCCAGCGTGATGATCCCCTGCGGGATCACCCCGGCGAACACCGCCGCGAACAGCGCCCAGCCGACCCCTGCCCAGCCGTGCCGGACGGCCCCGACCAGCACCAGCACGCCGACGATCACGTTCTGCGGATCCAACACCCGCGTCACACCCCGCGCCCAGAGCGGCGCGTCGTGCGGCACCTCCTGCGATGCATCCTGCGGCGATGCGTCGGCCGGCGCGTCGTCGGGTGCGCCCTGCCGGGCGGGCTGCTGCTTGTCGATCGTCGTCACCGGGCGAGTTTCGCACAGCCGTCCGACCGCGCTCTTCACGCCTCCGGCGCGAAGAGGTCGATCAACAGCGCCAGGCGGCGCTCGTGCGCCTCCTCGGGGAGGCGGCCGCTGCGCACCAGCGTGACCAGGCCGTGGAGGCCCGCCCAGAGGGTCTCCGTGAGGATGTCCGACTCCTCGTCAGAAGCCAGCGACTGCACGGTCAGCACCAGTTCGCCGAACCCCTCCCGCAGCGCGGCCGGGGCCTCCGGGGTGGCGAAGGGCAGGTCGACGGTGTGCGTGAACATGGCGTCGTAGAGGGCAGGTCGCCGCCGCGCGAAGGCGGTGTACGTCGTCCCGACCGCGATGAGCGCGGCTCGCGGGCTGCCGGCCCCCAGCCGCGCGGCACGCAGCTCGGCCGCCAGCTCGGCGAAGCCCTCCACGGCGACGGCCGCCATGATGGCGTCCTTGCCCTTGAAATGGCTGTAGAGGACCGGCTGGCTGTACTCGATCTCCGCCGCCAGCCGACGCGTGGTGACCGCGTCCCAGCCCTCGGCCTCGGCGAGCTCCCGCGCCGCCGTGACGATCAACCGCTCGCGCTCCGCTCGTTCGCGCTCCCTGCGCGCCTGAATCGACATGGACAGACTCTAGCACCGCTAGAGTTTCTGTCGAGCTTCGGTCGAACGGTCGCTGTGCAGTCGTGGAGTCGTGGAGCCGCGGCTACCCCTGCGCCGAATCGAACGCCTCGCGGGCCTGCTCCACCAGCGGCAGATGCCCCTCCGACCACTCGGTCAGCGCGGCGAACAGCGGCGCCAGGCTCTGCCCCAGCTCGCTGATCTCGTACTCGACCCGCGGCGGGACCTCCGGGTAGTAGGTGCGCACCACCAGGCCGTCGCGCTCCAGTTGGCGCAGCCGCTGGGTCAGCACCTTGGCCGTGATGCCGCCGATGTTCCGGTGCAGCTCGACGAAGCGCTGCCGGCCGAACTGGTTGAGCGTCCACAGGATCGGCGTCGTCCACCGGCTGAAGACGATGTCGAGAACCGGCGTGATCGGGCACGCCTGCACCCCACCTCCAGCGGTGTGCACGGGCTTGCCCGGCATCGGGGGGTTCGTCATGGACGCGGTCCGCACAGCCACTCTCCTCAGCGACAGTCACTTTCCTCTAGGTACCTACTTTACTCAGGATGCTAGCTTCAAAAACCGGCGAACCACGACTCATCTCACGTCCCTCACACGTCTCATCGCACCTCTCGTCGCACCTCTCATCGCACGTCCCTCACACGACAAACCATGGAGCTCATCATGATCGTTGTGACCGGATCCACCGGGAACGTCGGCCGTCCGCTCGTCGCCTCGCTCGCCGCGGCGGGCGCGAAGGTCGTGGCCGTATCGCGGCGCGAGACCCCGACCGACCTGCCGGACGGGGTGACCCACGCCCGCGCCGACCTGGCCGACTTCGAGAGTCTTCGCCCGGTCCTCGACGGCGCGGAGGCACTCTTCCTCCTCCTGGCGGGCGAACTCAACGGGCCGGGCGAGCCGGCCGACGTGCTGCTCGCCACGGCGCGTGACGCCGGCGTCACGCGAGTCGTGCTGCTCTCCTCGCAGATCAACGAGACCCGGCCGGAGGCCCTCTCCCACGTACGGCTGCGGGAGTTCGAGGCAGCGGTGCGCAACTCCGGTCTGCAGTACACGATCCTGCGCGCGGGCGGCTTCGCCTCCAACGCCTACGCCTGGGCGGAGTCGGTCCGCGAGCGACGCACCGTCTTCGCCCCGTTCGGGGACGTGGCCCTCCCGGTCGTCGACCCGTCCGACATCGCGGCCGCGGCCGGCGCCGTCCTGTGCGAGGACGGCCATCACGGGCGCACCTACGTCCTGACCGGCCCGGAGCCGATCACCCCGCGCGACCAGGCCGAATCCCTCGCCACCGCCCTCGGCGAGCCGGTCGCCTTCGTCGAACTGACTCGTAGTCAGGCACGGGACCACCTCTCGCGGTTCATGCCGGAGGCGGTCATCAACGGCACCCTCGACATCCTCGGCCGCCCCCTCCCCCAGGAACAGCAGGTCAGCCCCGACATCCGCCGCATCCTCGGCCGCCCCGCCCGCCCCTTCTCCGCCTGGGCCACGGCCAACCTCCCGGCCTTCAGGTAGCAGCAGAAAGCCCCCTGCCGTCCGGCGTCGGCTTCCGAACGCGGAGCCACGACGCTCGCGCAGCGTGGCATGCACCCCACAGCTGCCCCTCTCGGACACCACTCCGATCCCGGCCCTGCTCAGATCCCCAGGACGCGCGCCTTCGCGGCGGAGAGTTCCTCATCGGAGAGCACGCCCTGCTCATGCAGGCGGGCCAGGCGTTCGAGGCTGCTGATGTCCGCCTCGGTCAGACCCGGGCGCGCTTGTACGGGTGGTGACGGGACGTCCGCCGGGACCGGGGCCGGGCTCTGGGCGGCCTGCTGGGCCGCCGCCTGTTCACCCTGGCGTCTGGCCACTCGCCCCGACACCGCTGTCGCCGTTCCTGCGACGACCGCCGTGCGAGCCGCCAGACCAACGACGCCGGGACGTCCGGCGCGAGCAACTGGGCGACGCAACATGGTTGTTCCTCCTTCAGTGCAAGGCCCGCGGCAACGATCTGTCGCGCTGTCGCGTCTCACACGTCGGCCTCCCTCAACGCCTGCGCGAAGACAGGCGCCGGTATCCGCTCGTGCTGGACCAGCAGACCTCCGGCTCGCTGGATGGCGGCGGCGATCCCGGCGGCCCAGGTGTTCTCCCAGACGAGCAGGGCAGCAGCGGAGCCGGGGACGATGTCCTCAGCGATCGTGGCGAGGTCCTCCTCGCTGAACAGGCCGTCTATCTCACCGTCGACGGAGTCGAAGGCCGAGGCCTCCTCAGGGTCGAGTGCATCAAGCTCGACATAGGTGACAGTGCCGTCGTTGTCCTTCTTGATGAACGTCAGATCGAGTATCCGGACGGTGCCGTTCTCCACGAGGCGATTCACCTCCGGGACGATCTCACCGTTGAACCGGTTTCCGGGGAACGCGATGACGATGTACTCGACCGGGCCGACATCCATGCCGTTTGCTCCTTTCGCACAGCGGTCGCGGGTCGCGTCAGGCGAGGATCTTGGCCTTGGCTTGCTCGTACTCCTCGTCAGTGAGGTCGCCCTGTTTCTTCAGTTCGGCGAGCCGGGCCAGCTCATCCGTGCTGCTGGTCTGGGTCGCGGCGGAGCGGACGTAGGCCTGGAACGCCTGCTGACTCTGCTGAGCCCGCTGGAGCTCCCGCTCATGCATTCCCGTGCCGCGGGCGAGGAGATACACGAAGACACCGAGGAACGGCACGATGACCACGAGGATCGTCCAAAGGGTCTTTCCGCCGCCGTGGAGCTCGTGGTCACGGAAGATGTCTCCGATGACGCGGAACAGGAGCATGAACCACAGGAGCCAGAGGAAGATGATCATGATCGTCCAGAAGACGCTCAGCAGTGGGTAGCCCGAAGCCAGATTCATCAGCGCATCGTTCATGTCTTCGCTCCTGCCTGACGTACCTCACGTTGCGACGTTGCGGTCGTGAGGGTTCCGAGCCCAGCGTGCGCAGGCGTCTCGTCAAGCCGCTTCACCCCGAGCGGGTGAGGATCAGCGAGATGGTGCGCGGTGCCCCCGCGTGCCCCCGCGTGCTCGCGCGGGCTCGCGCGGGCGGTGCGCTTGGCCGTCGGGATCGGGGCGTCGTCGAAGCCGTAGCGCATGCTCACGCCCTTGAGCGGGTACTGCGTGTACCCCTGGACGCCGGGCTGGTGCTTTCAGGCTGAGAGGCGTTGAGTGGAAGGAGTCGCTTCTGCGGCGCCTCCTCTCATCAATCCCGTGGCCCTATGCAGACCCTCGTAGCACCTGACGCCCCGGATCCCCCGCGACCCCGGCGGGCGGCGCCGTCGGGTGACCCGATGCTCGCGGCCAGGTTCACCGTCCCGGGACCCCCGAAGATCCTCGTTCGCCGTCCCGCCTTGCTGGAACAGCTCACCGCCGGGGTGCGCGGGCCGCTCTGCCTGGTCAACGGCCCGGCAGGTGCGGGAAAGACGGTCCTCGCCGCCAACTGGATCTCCGACGGCCTCTCCCCCTACCGGACCGCGTGGCTGACCGTGGAACCGGGCGACGCCCCCGGCGTCTTCTGGGCCTACGTGCTGGAGGCCTTCCACCGGTTCGACGCGCAGTTGCCGCCCGACGTGGGCCGACCCACCCGCGCCGAGGGTGTGGACGGATCGCTCCTGGCGCGTCTCGCCGACGGACTGGCCCAGCGGGCGGACCCGGTGGTGCTGGTGCTCGACCAGTTCGACGCGGCCGGCGCACCCGAGATCACCGCCGGTCTGCAGTTCGTGCTCGGCCATGCCGGCCAGGGCCTGCGCCTGCTGCTCACCAGCCGGACCGACTCGCTGCTGCCGCTCCACCGCTACCGGGCAGCCGGCGAGATCGCCGAGATCCGCAACGCGGACCTGAGGTTCACCGTCGCGGAGACCGCTGTGCTGCTGCACGAGCACGGGCTGGAGATCTCGGACGAGGGCATCCTGCTGCTGATCGACCGCACCGAAGGCTGGGCGGCCGGACTGCGCCTGTGCGCGCTGGCGATGCAGCGCAGCGCCGACCCCGAGGCGTTCGTCCGCCGGTTCGCCGCGGACCGCACCGCCATCGCCGACTACCTCCTGACCGAGGTCCTCGGCGAACAGCCGGCGGCAACCCAGGACCTGCTGCTTCGGGTCAGCGTCGGTGACCGGGTCCACCCCGCCCTCGCCGACGTCCTGACCGGCCGCGACGACGCTGCCTGGACGCTGGCCAGGCTGGCCCGCGCCAATGCCTTCGTGGAGCAGATCGACGAATCGGCCTGGTACCGGCTGCATCCCCTGTTCGCCGAAGTCCTCCGCGCGCACTTGCGGCACCGCTCCCCCGGCCTCGAGCCCGAACTGCACGCGAGGGCGGCGCGCTGGTTCGCCCGGACCGGACGGCTCACCGACGCCGTGGCGCAGGCGGCCGCTGCGGCCGACTGGCAGTTCGCAGCCACCCTCCTGGTCGAGAACCTGGTGATCGTCCGGCTTTTCACCGGGCTGGACACCGAACGCCTGCGCCACGCGTTCGCCGGCATGCCCCAGGACCTGTCGGGCACACCGACGGCGCTGGTCGGCGCAGCCTGTCGCCTGGCCGATCAGGACCTCGTCGGCGGCACCAGCGGACTACGCAGCGCCGACGCAACCCTCCACGGCGGAGCCGACCCTGCGGCCCTGCTCAGCCGCGCGTTCGTCGGCGTCCTGGCCGGTCGGCTGGGCGGCGATCTGAGCGCCACCCGGCATTCGGCAGCCGACGCCGAAAAGCTGCTCGACGCCCTCCCGCAGCCCCCACTCGACCAGCATCGCCAGATCCGGGCGATGGTGCTGGCCGGTCTCGGCGCCGCGGAACTCGACGCCGGACACCTCGAACGCGCGGGGGCCGAGCTCACCGCTGCCGTCGAGGCGTGCGCGAGCCCGGGGACGGAGGTACCGCTCTGCGATTCGCTGGGATCCCTCGCCCTGGTGGAGCTGCTGCGCGGGCACCTGCGACCGGCGGAGCGGCACGCGCGCGAATCACTCACCGTCGCCGAACAGTCCGCCCTGCCGAAGACCCGCCGATCAGGTCTCGACCACCTCGTCCTCGCAGGTGTCGCGACCGAACACAACGACCTCGCAGCCGCCCAGAGCCACCTCGACCTGGCGGCGGCCTCCGCAGGAGCAGGGAGCGAACCCATCGCCACAGTCGAGGCCGCCGTCATCGGTGCCAGGCTGGCGACCGCCGCAGGCGACTGGGAGGGAGCACTCACCGCCGTCCGCACCGTCGCCTCGGCGGCATCCCCCCTGCATCTGTCCGCGTGGACGGTCGACGAACTGGCCATCGCGGAGTCCCGGGCGCATCTGGCGCACGGCGATACGGGTGCAGCCCTCGACGCGCTCGACAGCGCCCCTTCCGATCGGCCGGAGCACACGGTGGCCCGGGCCCGCGCACTGCTGGCCGCAGGCCACAGCGACCGCGCTCTCCTGCTGTTGGCCGGCCTGTCCGAGCAGGGATCCGTCACCCCGACCGGCCGGACACAGGCGTGCCTGCTCCAGGCTCAGGCTGCCGCAGCGGACGGTTCCACCGAGGACGCGCACCGGTTCCTGCGCACGGCGCTCGGCCTGGCCAGGCAGGAGCAGCTTCGCCGGGTCTTCGTCGAGAGCGGCCCCTGGGTGCGCCGACTGCTACGCCAGCACCCGCAACTGGCGCAGGCGCACAACTGGCTTCCCCTCCACGGCTCCGGGCCCTCGCACGCAGGGGCGGGCGAGCAGCCCGCAATGGTGGAGCCACTGACCGAACGGGAGAGCGCGGTGCTGCGCCAGGCCGCCCAGATGTTGTCCACCGAGGAGATCGCGGCCGAGCTGTACGTCTCCGCGAACACCGTCAAGACCCACCTGAAGAGCATCTACCGCAAGCTGTGCGTCACCCGTCGCAGCGAGGCCGTGCACCGAGCCCAGGACCTCGGGTTGCTCTGAAACGCGGGCGGGGTAACTCGGGCGAGGTAACGCGGGCAGGTTCGCCCGAACCGGGCGATGCAGCGCACCACCGGGGCGACGCACAGTGGTCAGGCAGGGCGGAACGCCATGTCCCCGGCTCCGAGGGAAGTCTCTCGCATGCGCTACGAATTCCGCGTCGCCGACTCCGTGTCCGAGGCGCTCGCCGAAGCCTTCCCCGAGCTCAGCCGTGTTCCCGTGTCCGAACAGACGTTGTTCGTCGGACCCGTGACCGACGAGGCGCACCTGCACGGGCTCCTGGACCGGTTCCAGTCCCTCGGCCTGCGCGTGCTGGAGATGCGGCAACTCCCCGGGTGACGTCACGGATCGGCGGGGGTTCCAGCATCATCTGCAGCGGGTGAGATGCTGCGGCCCGAATCGTTCGATCCTGGATGCATGGCAAAGAATCCTGCTCCAGCTCCCCAGCCCTCGTCGCTGACCCTCAAGGGGCGTCAAGTGCGGCTACGCACGATCGGCATCGCGGTACTGGCGGCGCTGTCGGTCTGGTTCGTGGCGGCGAACACCGAGTCCGTCGCGATCAAGCTCTGGGTCACCACGGTGACGCTTCCCTTGTGGGGCGTGCTGCTGGTGACACTGGTCGTGGGCGCAGTCATCGGCTGGGCGATGGCCCGGCGTCGGGCGAAGCACTGACGAATCGGGCACGCTGGAAGCCGGAGAGCACGGCCGTACGAATCCGACACGGGAGCGATCATGGGGCCGACACGGTTCGGCGACCTGCCCCCTCGCCGACGCCGGCGCCTGATCATCGAAGCGAGCCTGCGCACGACAGTCACCGTCGCCGCGGTCGTGGCCGCCTACTTCCTGATCCCGATGGGCCACGCCGTGAATGCCGTGACCGTGACCGAACTCGTCCTCAGCCTGCTGGCCCTGCTCCTCATCCTGGGCTGGCAGCTCCGCAGCATCACCCAGTCCGACCACCCCGGCATCCGCGCCCTCGAAGCACTCTCCGTCACGTTCCCCGTCTTCATTCTGCTGTTCGCCACCACGTACTTCCTGATGAGCCAGGCGCACGCGGAAGCGTTCGGCCGTCCCCTCACCCGCGTCGATGCCATGTACTTCTCCACCACCGTCTTCACGACCGTGGGATTCGGCGACATCACGGCCAGGACCCAGCCGGCACGGATCCTGGTCACCATCCAGATGGTGCTGGACCTCGTCGTCCTTGGGGTGGTGGTCCGACTGGTCATCAACGCCGTCAAGATCGGTCAGCGACGGACCCGCTGAAGGCGACAGGCACAGAGCCGGCCTACCGCGCCGGCAGCCGCGCGACCGCGATCAACAGGGGCGCGATCCTGATCCAGCGCTTGAAGCGGCGCACGAACGCGTCGACCGGTCCTCACCCGTCCAGCCGCCGCCCCTGACGCGTCCATCCGGAGTGACCACCGTCACGGCACGTGTCGATCCCGGTGACCTGCCGCAGGTTGCCCCAAGCTGAGCGGACACGATTGTTCCCGCAGCGCGATTGGGGGTCCACGCCGTGACCGACGGAAGCAGACGGCGGTGCCCGGCCGCGCCGGCTGGAACTCCGGCGGGACACGGACGCCCTGACACCGCGTTTCGGTGAGCGACACCGCCTGGACGAGAGTCGCAGTGGCCGGGGTCATCGCCGCCTATGCGCTCGCGTCACGCCGGTTGGCCGGCACACCGGTGTCCGCCGCCATGGTGTTCGTCGGCTCCGGGATCCTGATCGGGCCGGTGGGCCTGGACCTCATCAACCTCCCGCACGACAGCGAGCAGCTCCGCACCCTGGTGGAAGCCGCCCTGACCCTGGTGCTGTTCACCGACGCGACGACGGTGCGCCCGGCAGACCTGCGCAGCGGCGGCGCGCTGCCCGGACGCCTGCTGTCGGTCGGACTGATTCTCACCATCGGGGCGGGCTGGCTGCTGGCCTGGCCGCTTCTTCCCGGACTGACGGTATGGGAGTTGGCGTTGGTGGGCGCGATCCTCGCACCGACCGACGCGGCACTCGGCAAGAGCGCCATCTCCGATCCCCGCGTCCCGGGCCTGGTGCGTCAGGCCCTGAATGTGGAGAGCGGACTGAACGACGGCATGGTGCTGCCCTTCTTCGTGCTCTTCCTGGGTGCCATCCCGGGCACCTCCTACGCGCACGAGGGCCTGGCCGGGTCGTTCTGGCGCGCCCTGCTGCTCAGTCCCGCTCTCGGCCTGGCGGTCGGAGGCGTCGGTGGCCGACTGCTGACGGTGTCGAACGACCGCGGCTGGGTCACTCCGGAATGGCGTCAGATCTACGTTCTCGCAGCAGCCGCAGGCACATACACGCTGGCCGCGGTCACCCACGGAAGCGGCTTCATCGCGGCGTGGGTGGCGGGCTTCGCTTTCGCATACGCCCTACGGAGCAACGTACGGAGCGACGTACGCAGCAACGCATCCTCGACGGTTGAGGTGGCCCACACGACCGAGTTGGCCGAAGACCTCGGCGGCCTGCTGGCGATGCTCAGCCTGTTGGTCTTCGGCGCCGTGATGCTCGGCCCGCTCTGCAGCACCTCAGCTGGCGGATCGTCGGATACGCCGTGCTCAGCCTCACCGTGGTGAGAATGCTTCCGGTCGCGGTCGCCCTGGTCGGAACCAGGCTGAAATCGCCGACGGTGGCCTACGTAGGCTGGTTCGGCCCGCGGGGCCTCGCCTCGGTCGTGTTCGGCCTCCTGGTCGCCGAGGAACACATCCACGGCGTGGATCTGCTCAGCCAGGTGGTCGCCATCACCGTCGGGCTCAGCGTGCTGCTCCACGGGACGTCAGCAGCAATGCTCGCCGCTCGCTACGGACGCTGGTACGAACGGGCCGCCGCCGACCCCGACCTCCGGGAGAGCACCGATGCACCAGACGCACCGCGACGCCGCCGAGTTGGCCCGCTCGGACAACCCGAAGGCTGAGCCGTCCAGTGCCCATGGAGACCCCCGACCCAACGAGGGCGAACCCACGACCCCGTCCACCAGGCGGCACACCGAGCGAGCTCGGTGGTGCTCCTGGCCCTCCTGGTCCTCTCCGGGCTCATCGCCGCCACGATCACCACCGGGTCACACTGACCGCGACCCCGACCTTCCTGCCGTGCGTGCTGCGCCACGCCGCCCGACCCCGGCTCGAAGCCGCGCGGAACCATCAGATCCCGGTAGTGGCTTCGGCTCTGCCCTCTTTCACGGCGGTCTGGAAGGCGGCGAAGTCGGCTTCGTTCTGGTCGGCGTAGGTTTCGGCGAAGTCCGCGATGGCGTGGTCGAACCGGTTCGAGCCACCGAG
>NZ_JBGCCL010000056.1:0-15183 GCF_041262505.1 Streptacidiphilus sp. MAP5-3 | reverse complement strand
GGCCCCGCCCACCCGGGGGCCGCGCGGCGGGGGTCGCCGCCGGGGGGGGCTCGGGGGGTGCTGTTTCGGGGCGCGGGGGGGGGGGGGGCCCCCGGGGGGGGGGGGGGGGCCCCGCCCACCCCCCCCCCCCCCCCGCGCCCCTGACGTTTGCAACGTCTCATCTGCCCAACAGCTCGCCGCCGTTGCAGTGCAGGATCTCGCCGGTGATGTAGCCCGCCTCCGCGCTCGCCAGGAAGAAGACCGCAGCCGCGACGTCCTCCGGCTCCCCCACGCGGCCCACGAGCGTCCGGCTCGCGCGGCGGACGAGTTCCACCTCGTTGAGGCGGTCGCCGAAGAACTCCGTGCCCGCCACCGTGCCCGGTGCGACCACGTTCGCGGTGATCCCGGACGGGCCCAACTGTGCGGCCAGGAAGTGGTTCCAGGCGTGCAGCGCGGCCTTGGACGCACCGTAGGAGCCGGCCCCGCGGACCGCCGCGATCGAACTGATCGTCACCACCCGTCCGCCGCCCTGCGCCAGCCGGTCCCGGACCGACTCGGTGAGCAGAACCGCGGTCAGCACATTGCGCTCGAAGTCGCCACGCCAGCGGGCCAGGACCGCGTGCGGACCCGCTCCGGCCCGGGACTCCCTGCTGCCCGCGTTGTTGACCAACACGTCTATCCGGTCCGGCAGTTCGCCCAAGAGCGACTCCACCGCCCCGGCGTCGGCGAGGTCACAGGCGAGCGGGCGGACCGAAGGGCCGAGGAGCTCGGCCGCCTCGACGAGGACGCCCTGCCGACGGCCGACGATGGTGACCTGGTCCCCGGCCTCGGCGAACCGACGGGCCACCGAGAGCCCGATCCCCGTCCCGCCACCGGTGACGACGACGTTTCTGCCCATCCGGGCGCCCCCTGTCTTCCTGACCTCGCGGCTCCGGGAATCCCGGAGCCCGCTGCGAGGCCGCTGCATCGTTGCCGCCTGTTTGCCGCGTATGTGCTGCGTGGTTGCCGCGTGGTTTCTGCGAGTCATCGAGAAGCTGTGAGGGGCCGACACGGCCCCCAACCGGTCGCTCAGAACACCGTGCGGATTCACGTGATTCCTACCACGCTGCCATTCGTCCCCTTCGCACCGGGTCGCCCCGACCCGCCCCCTCGGACCAAGCGCGCCTGGCATATGACGCCTCGAAGGATCACCGTGAGAGGGGTATCACATGGCCGGACCGTAACTTCGCGAGGCCAACTTTGTGTTAGAACTCGTGAGCCGGGGTTCCGGCGGATCCCGGCGCCCGGCCGCCGTCGCTGGGCGGCCGAAAGCGCACGGCGCGGGCGTGATCAGGGTGGTTGAGCGGCCTCCCCCGCGCCCCGCCGTGCGCGCACGCCCGACGTCCTCCGCGCACGTCCTCCGCGCACGTCCGCAGAACCGGGTCCGCACAACACCGTCCACACAACACGGGAGCGGGCCCGCACGCCCCGTTCCGAGGCTGTGCGGACCCGCTCCGTTAGTACTGCGCGAATGCGCTCAGCGCGCGTCGATCGGGACGTAGTCCCGGATGACCTCACCGGTGTAGATCTGGCGCGGACGGCCGATCTTGTTCGCGGGGTCGGTGATCATCTCCTGCCAGTGGGCGATCCAGCCGGGCAGGCGGCCCAGCGCGAACAGCACGGTGAACATGCTGGTCGGGAAGCCCATGGCCCGGTAGATCAGGCCGGTGTAGAAGTCCACGTTCGGGTAGAGCTTGCGCGAGACGAAGTAGTCGTCCGTCAGCGCGTGCTGCTCCAGCTTGAGCGCGATGTCCAGCAGCTCGTCGGCCTTGCCCAGCTGGGCCAGGACATCGTGGGCCGCGGCCTTGATGATCTGCGCACGCGGGTCGAAGCTCTTGTAGACGCGGTGTCCGAAGCCCATCAGGCGGACGCCGTCCTCGCGGTTCTTCACCTTGCGGATGAAGGCGTCCACGTCGCCGCCGTCGCGCTTGATGCCCTCGAGCATCTCCAGCACGGCCTGGTTGGCGCCACCGTGGAGGGGACCCCACAGGGCGTTGATGCCGGCCGAGATCGAGGCGAAGAGGTTGGCGTGCGAGGAGCCGACCAGGCGCACGGTGGAGGTGGAGCAGTTCTGCTCGTGGTCCGCGTGCAGGATCAGCAGCTTCTCGAGCGCGTTGACCACGACCGGGTTGAGCTCGTAGTCCTCGGCCGGGACGGCGAAGGTCATCCGCAGGAAGTTCTCGACGTAGCCGAGGTCGTTCCGCGGGTAGACGAACGGGTGTCCCTGGGCCTTCTTGAAGGCGTAGGCAGCTATGGTCGGCAGCTTGGCCAGCAGCCGCACCGCGGAGACGTAGCGCTGCTCGGGGTCGAACGGGTTGTGGCTGTCCTGGTAGAACGTGGACAGCGCGCCGACCACGGACGACAGCATCGCC
Source organism: Streptacidiphilus sp. MAP5-3 (assembly GCF_041262505.1). Taxonomy (NCBI): domain Bacteria; kingdom Bacillati; phylum Actinomycetota; class Actinomycetes; order Kitasatosporales; family Streptomycetaceae; genus Streptacidiphilus; species Streptacidiphilus sp. MAP5-3. The sequence goes on along the minus strand of NZ_JBGCCL010000056.1, from coordinate 12,793 downwards.
ATCGGGTGGGCGTCGCGGGGGAAGCCCTGGAAGAAGCGCTTGACATCCTCGTGCAGCAGCGTGTGCTGGTTGATGTCGTGCTCGAAGACCCGCAACTGCTCCGCGTTCGGCAGCTCTCCGTTGATCAGCAGGTAGGCCGTCTCCAGGAACGATCCGCGCTCGGCGATCTGCTCGATCGGGTAGCCACGGTAGCGAAGGATGCCCTGGTCGCCGTCGATGTAGGTGATCGCGGACTTGCAGGCGGCGGTGTTACCGAAGCCGTTGTCCAGCGTGGTCAGGCCGGTCTGGCCGAGCAGCTTCGAGATGTCGAAGCCGGCGTTACCAACGGTGGCGTCGACCACCGGGTACTCGTACTCGCCGCCCTGGTAGCGGAGTACTACAGAGTTGTCGCTCACGTCTTCCCTCATCACCAGCGGAATGACCCTGTTCAAGGGTTCAAGGGGTGCCCTGACTCCCTCCTACCTTCCCCCAGGCGGGTTACACCTGTGCAGGCGGGGTGGCCCAAAAGAGCCGAAGGTCACAAAGAAAAGGGCCATTCGCTTTCAAGTTCTGACAGCGGAACCTACCCCCGAGTCAGCCTATGGTCCAATGCCGTGTGTCGGCGACCTGCGGAAACCGCACGAACGGCCTGGCCGAGCGCGCGGCGGGATCCGACCAGTACCACCAGCTTCCTGGCCCGGGTGACGGCCGTGTAGAGGAGGTTGCGCTGGAGCATCATCCAGGCGCTGGTCGTGAGGGGGATCACAACGCAGGGGTACTCACTGCCCTGCGAACGGTGGATGGTCACGGCGTAGGCATGGGCGAGTTCGTCGAGCTCGTCGAAGTCGTAGTCGACGTCCTCGTCCTCGTCGGTGCGGACGGTGAGCTGCTGGTCCTCCACGCTGAGCGCCGTGACGACGCCCACCGTGCCGTTGAAGACGCCGTTCCGGCCCTTGTCGTAGTTGTTCCGGATCTGGGTGACCTTGTCGCCGACCCGGAAGGTGCGCCCGCCGAAGCGGCGCTCCGGCCGGTCCGGGCGGGCGGGGGTGACAGCCCCCTGGAGGAGGGTGTTCAGGTTGCCCGCACCCGCCGGACCGCGGTGCATCGGGGCCAGCACCTGGACGTCGCGGGTCGGGTCCAGCCCGAACTTGGCCGGAATCCGGCGGGCGACCACATCGACCGTCAGGTCGGCGGTGTGCTCGGTGTCCTCCTCGACGAAGAGGAAGAAGTCCGCCAGGCCGGTGGTGATCGGCGGGACGCCCTCGTTGATCCGGTGTGCGTTGGTGACCACGCCCGACTGCTGGGCCTGCCGGAAGATCTGGTTGAGCCGGACGGCCGGGACGGGGCTGCCCGGGGCGAGCAGGTCCCGCAGCACCTCCCCGGCGCCGACGGACGGCAGCTGGTCGACGTCGCCGACCAGCAGCAGGTGGGCCCCGGGCGGGACGGCCTTGGCCAGTTTGTTGGCCAGCAACAGGTCGAGCATCGAGGCCTCGTCGACGACGACCAGGTCGGCGTCGAGCGGGCGGTCGCGGTCGTAGGCCGCGTCTCCGCCCGGCTTCAGCTCCAGCAGCCGATGGACTGTGGCGGCCTCACCACCGGTCAGCTCGGCAAGCCGCTTGGCCGCGCGACCCGTGGGCGCCGCGAGCACCACCTTGGCCTTGCGGGCCAGTGCCAGCGTGACGATCGACCGGACGGTGAAGGACTTGCCGCAGCCTGGACCGCCCGTGAGCACGGCGACCTTCTCCGTGAGCGCCAACCTGACCGCCTGCTCCTGCTCCGGCGCGAGATCGGCTCCGGTCTGCGTGCGCAGCCAGGCGAGGGCACGCTCCCAGTCCACGTCGGCGAAAGCGGCCAGCCGGTCCTCGGGGGCACGCAACAGCCGGCCCAGCTGGGCGGCCAGGGAGACCTCGGCACGGTGGAACGGCACCAGGTAGACGGCGCTGACCGGCACGGCATGCCCGGTCTCGTCCTGCTCCTCGCCAGGGACCTGCTCGCGGACCACGCCCTCCTCCGCCACCAGCTCGGCCAGGCACTCGATGACCAGGCCGGTGTCGACGGCGAGCAGCTTGACCGCGTCGGAGATCAACTGCTCCTCGGGGAGGTAGCAGTGGCCCTGGTCGGAGGACTGCGACAGGGCGTACTGGAGGCCCGCCTTGACGCGCTGCGGACTGTCCTTGGGGATGCCCACCGCCTGGGCGATCCGGTCGGCGGTCAGGAAGCCGATGCCCCAGACGTCGGCTGCCAGACGATAGGGCTCGTTCTTGACCACGGAGATCGCGGAGTCGCCGTAGTTCTTGTAGATCCGGACCGCGAGGGAGGTGGAGACGCCCACCCCCTGGAGGAAGACCATCACCTCCTTGATCGCCTTCTGCTCCTCCCAGGCGGCGGCGATCAGCTTGGTGCGCTTGGGCCCGAGCTTGGGCACCTCGATCAGCCGGGCCGGCTCCGTCTCGATGACCTCGAGCGTCTCGACGCCGAAGTGGTCGACGATCCGCTCGGCCAGCCGGGGGCCGATGCCCTTGATCAGCCCCGAGCCCAGGTAGCGCCGGATGCCCTGGACGGTGGCGGGCAGGACGGTCGTGTAGTTCTCGACGGTGAACTGCTTGCCGTACTGGGGGTGGCTGCCCCAACGGCCGTGCATCCGGAGGCTCTCCCCCGGCTGGGCACCCAGCAGCGCGCCGACGACGGTGAGCAGCTCGCCCCCGCCGCGGCCGGTGTCGACGCGCGCAACCGTCCAGCCGGTCTCCTCGCTGGCGAAGGTGACGCGTTCCAGCACCCCCTCGACGACCGCCAGTTGGTTCATGGGCAGCACCGTAGCGGGTGGGTGTGACAGCTCGGGCGGCCCGCTGTTCTGTTCGATCGTGATCGAAAACGACCGAATAAATTTCTTTACGGCATTGCGCTCCCGGCGCCCCGTTTTTGTCAGTGGTGCGCGGAAGACTGTGAAGCGGCCCACAAGCCAAGGGCTCCCACACACCAGGGTCCCCTCCCTGGAGCCCACCTCCTCTGAGGAGCACAGCATGCTGAGCACCGACTACACCCCGGGCACACCTCGCTGGATCGACCTCGGCACCCCGGACACCGCGGACACCGCGGCCTTCTACACCTCCCTCTTCGGCTGGACGACGGAGGGCGCCGGCCCGGACACCGGCGGCTACGGGTTCTTCAGCAACGACGGCAAGCGCGTCGGCGGCTTCGGCCCACTGATGGAAGCCGGCGCGAGCTCCGCCTGGACCGTCTACTTCGGCACCGACGACGCCGAGGCCACCGCCAAGTCCGTCGAGCAGGCCGGCGGCACGGTCCGCGTCCCGGCCTCGGACGTCATGTCCTTCGGCCGGATGGCCCAGTTCTCCGACGGACAGGGGGCCCGGTTCGCCGTCTGGCAGCCGCTGCAGACCAAGGGCTTCGACGTCGTCAACGTCCCGGTCTCGCTCTCCTGGACGGAGCTGCACACCGCCGACGCGGCAGCCGCGAAGACCTTCTACCGCAACGTCCTCGGCTGGAGCCTGGCCGACCAGGACATGGGCGGCTTCACCTACACCGTCGCCTCCATGGGCAGCGAGGAGACCTCGTTCGGCGGCGTGATGGGCCACATGCCGGGCGAGACGGTCACCTACTGGGTGCCCTACTTCGAGATCGCCGACGCGGACGCCACCGCCGCCAAGGTCGCCGAGCTCGGCGGCCGGGTACTGCACGGCCCGGACACCCTGCCCGGCGTCGGCCGGATGGCCGCCTGCGCGGACCCGCACGGCGCGGTCTTCTCCATCATCAAGGGCGACACCCCGAGCTGACGTCCGTTCGGGCAGGCGGATCCGACAGTCCAGGCCGGGAAGAATCCGACACGGAACGCGGTTGAGGCACTGCGAAGGAGTCTCGACCGCGTCCCACCGGAGGATCTTGATGAGCCTGTACGACATGCCGCTGCACACCCTCGGCGGGGAGCCGACCAGCCTGGCCGCCTACGAGGGCAAGGCCGTGCTGCTGGTGAACGTCGCCTCCAAGTGCGGTCTGACGCCGCAGTACTCAGGCCTGGAGCGGTTGCAGCAGCAGTACGCGGAGCGGGGCTTCACGGTGCTGGGTGTGCCGTGCAATCAGTTCGGCGGCCAGGAGCCCGGCTCCGCCGAGGAGATCCAGACCTTCTGCTCGACCTCCTACGGCGTCTCCTTCCCGCTGCTGGAGAAGACCGACGTCAACGGCCCCGCACGCCACCCGCTCTACACCGAGCTGACGGCGACGCCGGACGCCGCGGGCGAGGCCGGCGACATCACCTGGAACTTCGAGAAGTTCCTGCTCTCGCCCAAGGGCGAGATCGTGGGCCGCTTCCGCCCGCGCACCGAGCCGGAGGCATCGGAGCTGGTGGCGGCCATCGAGGCGCAGCTGCCGGCCTGACACCCTCCTCGCCGCCCACGTCCGCCGGTAGTGTGTCGATCATGACCGACCTCACCTTCCGGCGGACCACTCGGGACGACCTGCCAGCGATCCTGGCCATGCTAGCCGCGGACTCGCTCGGCAGCGGACGGGAGAGCCCGGACGATCTGACGCCCTATCACGCTGCTTTCGAGCGCGTCGCAGCAGACCCGAACCAGCATCTGATCGTCGCGGTGCGGAACGGTGAGGTCGTCGGCACGTTGCAGTTGTCCGTGATCCCGGGGCTGTCGCGCAAGGGCGCCACCCGGACGATCATCGAGGCGGTCCGGGTCCGCGGCGACCAGCGCGGCAGCGGCCTGGGCACGGCGCTGATGGAGCACGCCATCGCCGAGTCGCGTCGCCTCGGCGCTGCACTGGTCCAGCTGACCAGCGACAACACGCGCCAGGACGCGCACCGCTTCTACGAGCGGCTCGGCTTCGTGGGCTCGCATGTGGGGTTCAAGTTGCCCTTGGAACAAGCCGACTGAGCGAGCGGCCCGGGGCGGGCAATCAGGTCAGGACGCCGCGTCGTCCTCCTCGTTGCGCTGGACGGTGCCGGGAGTGCCGTCTCCTCGCTGCCACTGCACCAGCAGCTCGTCCTTGGTGCCGAACCGGACCAGGTGCCGTCCGACGACACCCTCCAGCCGGTCGAGGTGCTCGGCGTCGCCCTCCACCGCCAAAAGCAGGGCGTCGGGCGTGGCCGTCATGGTCGCGGTGCCGAAACCGAAGGCGAGGGAGCCGAGGCCGGTCTCCTCGTCCCAGTTCGTCTCGATCTTGCGGCCGAGATGTGCGGCGAGCTGTTTGGCGTAGCGATGCGGGCGGTCGGTGGCCACGCGTGCTTGGGAACGAGGCATGGAACCCTCCAGAGAGAAGCCTTCACTATTAGGCGAGCCTAACGCATAATGAGTCTAGCTCTCTATTTGTTTCCCTGACCGCTCGGCCCGCAAGCGGACCCCGCACAGTCGATATCCTGGCCTCCCCCTACGCAGGAGCCCTTCCGTGACCGCCGCCACCCCGTCCGCATCCGCACCCGAGCCGATCCCCACCGAGGTCGAGTTGGCCGATGCGATGATGCGCGCCAGCAAGCGGATGCGCCGGGCCACCTTCCACCGCCTGGCACCGCACGGCCTGACGCCGTCGCAGGGACGGGCGCTGGACACCCTCGCCTGGGGCGACGGGCAGGGAATCCGGCTCAACCAGCTCGCCGAGCGCCTGCGGATCGCGCCCCGCTCCGCCACCACTGTGGTGGACGCACTGGAGGCGGCCGGCCTGGTCACGCGCTCCCCCGACCCGGACGACCGCCGGGCCACCCTGCTCAAGCTGACCGAGTCCGGCGACGCCGCGGTGGCGCAGATCGCGGCCGTCCGCCGCGAGGTCGCCGAGGAGTTCTTCGGTCCGGTCAGCGCCGCGGACCGGGTGTCCCTGCTGCAGCTGCTCCGAGTGGCCGAGGAGTCGTACGAGCTGGCTCATCCGCACCACCACGGTCCCCACGCCCATCCGCATCCCTGATGGGCCTGTCCCTGACAGCCGTACCCCCGACCGTCGCCTGCCCGCCCAACGTCACCTGCGCGAGCGCCACATCCCCGTTCCTCGCGACCCGGCGTCCGCCGAACGAGGCGAGCGCGACCCCGGCGATCACCAGGACAGCGGCGACCGCTGCCAGCGGCGTTATCGCCTCACCGCGCAGCAGCCACGCCGACGACATCCCGAACACCGGGACCAGCAACGCGAACGGCGCCACCACCGAGGCGTCGTGATGCCGCAACAGATGTCCCCAGAGGCCGTAGCCGACCAACGTGGCACCCCAGGCGACGTAGAGCAGCGCACCCACGCCGGTCAGGCCCAGATGCCCGACGGCCCGCAGGTCGGCGTGGGCGCCCTCGGTCAGCAGGGAGAGCACGCCGAGCGGTAGCGGCGGCACCGCGCTGATCCAGACCATCCAGCGCAGCGCATCCGGCGGGGCCGCCTTACGGGTGATGACGTTGGACAGCCCGAAGGCCGCGGCTGCGCCGATGACCAGCGCGAACGCCCCGAGCGGCCCCGCACCGCCGCGCTCCACCTGGTCGACGGCCGCCACCGCGATGCCGACCACCGCCACCCCCAGCCCGGCGAACCGCCGCCGGGTGATCCGCTCCCGCAGCAACACAGCGGCGAACCCGGCCGTGAAGACCGCCTGGCCCTGCAGCACCAGAGAGCTCAGCCCCGCAGGCATGCCGGCGCGCATGCCCTCGAAGAGCAGGCCGAACTGCAGGCCACCGAGCACCAGTCCGCCCGCCAGCACCCAGCGCCACGGCACCCCCGGCCGCCCGACCAGGAACACGGCGGGCACCGCGGCGACGACGAAACGGAGCGCGGAGAAGAGCAGGGGCGGACAGTGCTCCAGTCCGGCGTCGATGGCGACGAAGTTGACTCCCCAGACGGCGGCGACAAGGACGGCGAGTCCGCAATGGCGGGCGCTCAGGCTCATGCAGCGAGGATGACGCGGACGGTCTCTTGAGCACCAGCAAAGAGTTCTTCACCGTTTGATTCAGCATTGCTGAACGGTTGGACGAGCGCGCCCGAATCCGACGGACCGTCACCCGGATGACCAGCAGCGGTGGCGACAGCGTCAGATCACCTAAACCATCAAAGACATGACGCTCCGTTCGTTCACTGTCGTCGGCGCCCTGCTGGCGTTTCTTCTGCTGGGGCCCCAAGGCGGCCAGAACGCCGCGGCCGGAGCGCCGGACTCCACGCCCTTCGGCGGCTCGTCGCGGATCGGCGCCGTCTTCGGCTCCTCCCCCGGACGCCCCGACCACCACTTCTGCAGCGGCTCGGTGGTCGACAGCCCGACCCGCGACATCGTGGTCACGGCCGCGCACTGCGTCATCGGCCCCGGCTCGGGACACGCCCGAGGCGGCCTCACCTTCGTTCCGGGCTACCACGACGGCCGGCGCCCGTACGGCACCTGGTCGGTGGCCACCGTCGTCGCCGACGCGGCCTGGACCCGGTACGGCAACCCGGACGACGACGTCGCGTTCCTGATCCTCCGTCCGATCGGTCGGCACCGGATCGCGGACCTGACCGGCTCCGAGGCACTCTCCTTCAACCCCCACCCCGGCACCCGCGCCGTCACCGTCGGGTACCCGAGCAGGCGCGACCGTCCGGTCTACTGCATGTCCACGCTCCGGCGCTTCGGCGCACACCAGCTCGAGTTCGACTGCCCCGGCCTCCCCGGCGGCACCAGCGGCGGCCCGATGCTCGTCGGCACCGACTCCACAGCCCGGAGCCGCGGTGCGGTCGCCGGCGTCATCGGCGGCTTCCAGCAGGGCGGCGACACGGACGACGTCTCGTACTCCGCCTACTTCGGCCCCGCCATCGCCGCCGTCTACCGCGCCGCCCTGACCCACGGCTGAGCCCCGGCTGAGTCCTTGCTGTCCCTGACCGAGCCCTGACTGAGCCCTGACTGAGCCCCGGCAGGCATCTCGCCCGGCCGGCAGCCGCCGGACAGGCCCTAGGCTGCCCGCATGATGGATCTCGGACGACTGCGCGCCCTCCACGCAGTGGCCGTGCACGGCTCCGTGGGCCGCGCCGCCGCCGCGCTCGGGTACACGCCCTCGGCGATCTCACAGCAGATCAGCAAGCTCGAGCGGGAGACCAGGACCCCGCTGCTGGAGAAGCGCGGACGTGGCGTGGTCCTCACCGATGCCGCGCAGGAGCTGGCGCAGACCGCGCAGGCGGTGCTCGCGCTGGTGGAGCAGGCGGAGGTCGGCCTGGAGGCACGCCGCGGCGAGGTCACCGGGCGGCTCTTCCTCGCCGCGTTCGCCACCGCCGCGCGGGGTCTGCTGCCCACGGCCCTGGCCGACCTCTCCACGGAGCATCCCGAGCTGGAGCTGCGGGTCCTGGAGAGCGACCCCTATCTGATGGCCGAGCTGGTCGCGCGGGGCGAGGTCGACCTCGCGGTGGTGCAGGACTGGCCCAACACGCCGCTGGCCACGCCCGAAGGCGTCTCCCGTCGGCGCCTGGGTGAGGATCCGGTCGACGCCGTGCTGCCCGCCGACCATCCGCTGGCCGCACGTGAGGTGCTGACGGTGGAGGAGTTGAAGGGCCAGCGGTGGGTCAACACCCCGCCCGGCACCATCTGCCACGACTGGCTGCTCCAAACGCTGCGCGAGGCGGGCGAGGATCCGGACACCCGGTTCCAGGCGACGGAGTTCGACACCCAGATCGCGCTGATCCGCGCGGGCCTCTGCATCGGACTGGTGCCGCGTCTCGGCCGGGCGCCACTGCCCGCCGGTGTGGTCGCCCGGCCGATCGTGCCGGAGCCGACCCGACGTGTCTCCGTGCTCTGGCGCGAGCATGCGACTCGTCGTCCGGCGATCGCGGCGGCGCTCGCCGCCCTGCAGCGCCACTGGCCTCAGCGCTCGGCCGCCCCCGAACCGGAGTGCTCACCCGGACCCAAGCCCACATCCACACCCAGGCACGGTTCGGCCAAGGCTCAGGAACCGGAACACCGCCGCTCACGGGCCGGCCGATCATGACGAGCCGACGGCCCCGGAGCTGGTACGGCCGAGGGCGGCGGCGCCCTGCCCAGTCGCCGCCGCCCTCTCGGGCCCACCCTCGGCGCCCTGCCCTCCATCCTCACTGACGACCAGTCGGACCGCGCGCCGGAACCACGCACGTTGCGCCGCACGGGTGGGACCAGAGAGGCTCGGACCCGAGGTGATGAGGCAGCAGGACGACAGCACACAGGCAAAAGGCAACAAAGCACCACGATGCGGGCGAAGAGGTACAGGTGACGACAGGCCACCAGCCGACTGAAGGGCGGCAGGCAACAGACGGACCAGTGCGGGACGAACTCGACAACGAGCGTCCCGCGCACCCCCTTATCCGGCGATTGCGGGCTGCGTACTCTGGCCCGGAACGAGCGCCGCGTTGGGGGATGGGGGCGTCGATGCATGTCGTTGCCAGGGAACCGGAACCAGGGAATCCAGACGAGCCAGGGGCAGCAGGAGCAGCAGGAGATCCGGCGGAGGCACCGGAGTCGGGGCAGGAGCACCGGCTGAGGAGCCGAGCCGGGACACTGCCGCGGGCACGGGCACGCGTGCGGAGGATCCTGGGCCTGCTCGACGCCGTTCTCCCACTGAGTGCCGCGGGCCGCCTCGGTGGTGTACGCCGTCTCGGGTTCGTCGACCGTCCCGGTCGCGCCGCGCGACTCGGGTTCGTGGACTTGCTCGGGTTCGTCGGCCGCCTCGGTGTTCTCGGGCGACTGGCGCTGGTCGTCCCGGTGCTCGGCCTCCTGCTGGGGGTGGTCCTCAGCGCGTGCGCCGGCGGCCCCGCGCAGCGTTCCGACGCGCGCCCCGGAATGGTGGACGTGACCGTGGTCCCCGGCCGGCCCAGCCCGCCCGGCGGCGGATCGCAGGCCACCTCGACCGCTTCGGCATCCACTGGCGCGAGCCCTTCGGCACCGGCGCACACGCGCGCCGAGGCGACCCAGGCCCCGGCCGGTACCTCCGGCACAGCCGGTACCTCCGGCTCGGCCACGGAGACACTGCCGGTCGGCAGTTGTGTCGGTTCGAGCGCCGATCACTACGCGCCGGTCGCCTGCACTTCGTCGGCGGCCTACGCCCGGGTCATCGCCCGCCTGCCGCGCGGCGACGACAGCGGCAGCTCAGTCAGCGCATCCGGGACGGCGACCAGTTCTCCCTCGGCGACCGCGTGCCCGGCCGACACCGACTTCGTCCTCGGCCTGACCAAGGTCGACGCGGCGCATCCGCGGGGTGTCGACGCGGGCATCGCCTGTCTCCGCCTGCTGCAGGGACCGCACCCCGGCGATCCGGGTGGTGGCGCGAGCGGCTGGCTGTTGCCGGGCGACTGCCTCTACAACGCCGGCGGGAACGTGCTGCAGGCGATCCCCTGCCTCGGCGACGCCGACGGGCACCGCGCACAGTTCCGCATCACGCTGCTGGTCTCCGCTCCGAGCGCCTGCCCGCTGGGGACCGAGCAGACGATCGCGCTGCGCAATCCGGGCCAGGGCGCGCAGTACGGCTGCCTGGTGGACATGCTCCTCTGACACTGCGTCTGCAACTCAGGGGCGGCGCGGCACGTGGGCCACGCGCGCCTGGGCGATGCGCATGAGTGTTCGTGCTTGGGTGGCGCGTTCAGCGCTCGTCCGCCTCCGAATAGACCTGCCAGAGCGGGGGCGTCCCCTCCGCCACCCAGCCCCGGCCGATGGAGACGACGTCCAACTCGCGTCCGCTCGCCAGGCGGACGAAGGGGCGGCCGTCCGCGAGCAGGTCCCACGTCGCGCCCGCGATCGAGCCCACGATCACGGAGCCGAGGTAGAGGCCGGCGTCATGAGCGAACTCGCCCACTTCTTGCGGGTCCTCCCACTCGCGCCAGACCGGTGGCAGCAGATCCAGCGCGGACAGCGACTCGGGAGTGTCGTCCAGCGTCAGCCCCGCGTCCTCGGTGCGGGCCCGGAGCAGCGCGCACTCGCCGAGCATCGCGGCCAGGGTCGCGGGGTCGCCGACACCGTCGGGATAGCGGGCGGCCTTCGCCGCCGCCGCATCCCGACGCGGACGCCATCGGTCCAGAAAGGGGATCCCCATGCCTCCAGAGTGACACCCCAGCACCGACCGGCAACCTCACGCCGCGCGTCGGAACGCCGCAGATTCACCCGTCCCGGACTTGCCTCTCCCGTATTCGCCCGTCCTGCATTCACCGGTCCCGGATCGGCCGGTCCCGGATCGTTCGTCGGCACAACGCCGCAAGTCAGCCGCGCCCGTCAGCCGCCCAGCTCCACGCCCAGGTGTTCGCGGATCAGAGCGCGCAGCTCGCCGCCGTCGATCAGCCGAAGGGACCGGTGTTCCGCCGCCGCCAGCACCGCCTGCGGTTCGAAGCTGCCGGTGGTCGCCCAGATCGCCGCCTCGGCCGACTCCTCCTCCATGACCTCGGCGACGTTGCGCACCGCCTCGGCGCTCACAACCGCCGGTCGGCGGGCGACGCAGACGATGTGCGGGTCGTCCGGAAAGGCTCCGCCGTCCCCGTAGGCGACCGCGAGCAGGCCGTCGCGGCCAACCAGTCGGGCGTCCCAGTCCGGCAGACCCATGGCCGCGAACAACTCGGCCGCCAGCCCCGCGAACTCGCCCGGGGACAGCTCCTCGGGCACCGGAGCCGTCGCGCCGCCCACCGCGAAGGGCGTGACGGGCGCGGGCCCGTAGGGGTCCGTGGTCAGTCGGCACGGCAGCTCGCGCACCCGCGCCAGCGCGTCCTCGTGGGAGCCAGGCAGCAGGGTGCGCGCGTAGAGGTCGGGCCGCCGGGCGTCCAGGGTGAGCAGAGTGGACTCCCCCGCCTCGGCCGTGACGACCCGTCCGTTCAGCACCACCCCGTCCAGATGCGATTCGGTGTCGGCTGCCAGCACCGCATCCAGGGCGCGCAGCACGACGCGCGCGACCAGCAACAAGTAGCGCGCGACGCACTCCTCGCGCGGGCGCGGGATCGGCTCCACGCCCCCCTCTGAGTCGTCGGACGCCACCCGGAAAGAGAGTGCCGGGGGCACCACCCCGACACCGGGGAGCAGCAGGTCGACCACGGCGGTTCTGGTCAACGGTCGGTAGACCACCCGCGCGGGCACGTCGAGGCCGGGAAGTCGGCCGGCCGCGGCCAACGCGCGTTCCAGCACCGACTCGACGGCGACCTGCTCGCCCAACTCGTAAGAGCGGCGGTAGTCCACCAGGCGCTCGTTGTAGCCGCGCACGGCGTTGGCGCGCTCCTGCTCCTCGCGCTCGTACTCCCGCCGGACCCCTTCGGCCCGGTCGCGCAGTTCACGCTCCTGCTCCCGGTACTGGCGCAGCGCCCGCTGGTGGTCGAGCCGCGCGGTCATCAGCCGTTGCTGGTAGGTGGCGTCGAGCAGGGCACGCCCGGGCTGGCCCGCGGGGACCTGTCCGGGATCGGGCTCGTAGTCCGTCCAACGCGGAGGCTCGGAGACGGCGGTCGGCGGCAGCGGCCGGGGCACGTACTCGCGGCGCAGGGCGTCGAAGTCGACGGCCGGGGACGGCTCGGCCGCCAGGTCCAACAACTCGTCCAGTCGCCGCTCGGCGTCCTCGGCCACCTCGGTGTACTGCTGCGCGAGCATCGCCCGCCGACGTCCCGTCACTTCTCGGTCCCCTCCACCGGGCCGCTCCCGCCGCGATTGGCCCAGCATCTCATCAGCAAGCCCGTCCATCTGCTGAATCAGTCGCAACGCCCGCGTCCGGGGCTCAGTCCGGTCACTCGTCGGGGTTGTACAACGCGACCATCAGATGCACCGGCACCCCGTCGGCGACGCTCGGCTAGTGATCTGGTCTTGAGGTTGTTCGTCGCCTCGTGAGTTCTGTGGTGTACCGAGTTCTGCCAGGGGGCTTTCGGGTCCGGCTGGTTGGCGGTG
>NZ_JBGCCL010000055.1:0-16901 GCF_041262505.1 Streptacidiphilus sp. MAP5-3 | reverse complement strand
ATCGGCGCACCCCCACCGACCGGGACATTCCCCACCATGATCCGACGGCTCTGACGACGCGGAGCCAACAGCTCCAGCGGCACGGACGGCATTCCCAGCGAGATCGCGGTCATTGCTTGCGTAATCCCCAAGGTGCGGCGAGGGCCACCCGGGCGCTCCGGGCAAGCCGGGCGCGCTGCTTGTCGTCGGCGCACCCAGGCCAACGGTACCGGACCGAAGTGACCACTCCGGTTCAGCCCAGTTGGACCGGGTTGACCACGTCGGCGATCATCACCAGGACGGTGAAGCACAGGAAGAGTCCCGCCACCACGTAGGCGACCGGCATCAGCTTGGCCACGTCGAACGGGCCCGGGTCCGGGCGCTTGATCAGCGCGGCGGCGCGACGGCGCACCGCCTCCCAGAGCGCGCCGGCGATGTGCCCGCCGTCCAGCGGCAGCAGCGGCAGCATGTTGAGCAGGAAGAGGGAGAGGTTCAGGCCCGCGAGCAGCTGCAGCATGGTCGCGATCCGCGCGCTGGCGGGAGCGTGCATGGCCAGCACGTCGCCGCCGACCCGGGCCACGCCGATGACGCCGACCGGCGAGTCCAGCGTGCGCGGCTTGCCCTCGAAGGCCGCGCCCCAGAGCGAGGGGATCTTCGACGGCAGTGCCACGATCGAGGACACGCCCTGGCGCGCCATGCTGCCCATCTGGTCCAGGCTCTGGCCGACGCCGAGCTGGACGGTCGGGGTGATCGGCTCGATGCCGAGGAAGCCGGCCTTGACCGTTCCGTTGGTCGGGTTTCCGTTCGAGTCGATCGCCTGGAGCGTGTTGGTGGTCAGCTTGACCGTCTTGCTGAGCGACTGACCGTTTCGTTCGATCCCGAGCGTCACCTGGTCGTCCGGGTGCTGTCGGATCGCGTTCTGCAGCTGGTCGTAGTTGGTGACCGTGGCGCCGTCGAAGCTGGTGATCTTGTCGCCGGGCCGAAGGCCGGCCGCCGCGGCCGGGGTCTCCGGGTCCTTCGCCCCGCAGGTGCCCGTCTGCGCGGAGGTCGAGTTGGTGGCCGCCACGCACTTCTGGACCACCGCGATGGTCGGCTGGGCCTGCGGGATGCCGAAGCCCATCAGCACGACCAGGAAGAGCACGAAGGCCAGGATCAGGTTCATGAACGGACCGAAGAACATGATGATGACCCGCTGCCACGGCTTGCGCGTGTAGAAGAGGCGGGTGTCGTCGCCCGGAAGGATCTCCTCATAGGACTGCTCGCGGGCGTCCTCGATCATGCTGCGCCAGGGCGAGGTCGAGCGCGCGGTCACCTTGCCGTCCGCGCCGGGCGGGAACATGCCGATCATCCGGATGTACCCACCGAGCGGGATCGCCTTGACGCCGTACTCGGTGTCGCCCTTGCGACGCGACCAGATCGTCGGCCCGAAGCCCACCATGTACTGCGGCACGCGCACCTTGAAGACCTTGGCCCAGGTGAGGTGGCCCAGCTCGTGCCAGGCGATGGAGAAGAGCAGGCCGAGCACGAAGACCACGATGCCCAGGATCGTCATCAGTGTCGTCATCGCCCAGTTGCTCCCTCTACTGCCTCTGTCATGCCGGTCGTCGTGCGTGCTGTCGTGCCCGTGTCGTCAACCTCAGGCGTGACCGCGCCGTCCGGTCGGGCCACGCCGTACATCATGCCGTCACCCGGCGGCGATCGCCTGCGCCCTGGCCCGGGCCCAGCTCTCCGCTGCGAGGACGTCCTCGACGGTCAACGAGGTTCCCTGCTGCGGAGTGCCGTGTTCGGCCACCACCTTCGCCACGGTATCCACGATGCCTGTGAATGCCAGCCTTCCCTGCAGGAACGCCTCGACGCACTCCTCGTTGGCGGCGTTGAAGACCGCCGGCGCGGTGCCGCCCAGTCGGCCCACCTCGCGGGCCAGGCCGACGGACGGGAAGGCCTCGGTGTCGAGCGGGAAGAACTCCCAGCTCGCGGCCTTGGTCCAGTCGCATCCCGGGGCGGCGTCCGGCACCCGCTCCGGCCAGCCGATGCCGAGCGAGATCGGCATCCGCATGTCGGGCGGGCTGGCCTGGGCCATCGTGGACCCGTCGGTGAACTCCACCATGGAGTGGACGATCGACTGCGGATGGACCACGACCTCGATCCGCTCGAACGGGATGTCGTAGAGCAGGTGCGCCTCGATGACCTCCAAGCCCTTGTTGACCAGGGTCGCCGAGTTGATCGTGACGACCGGTCCCATCGCCCAGGTCGGGTGGGCCAGCGCCTGCTCCTTGGTGACGCCGGCCAGCTTCTCCCGGCTCCAGCCGCGGAACGGACCGCCGCTGGCGGTGACCACCAGCTTGCGGACCTCGCGCCGGGAGCCCGCCGTCAGCGCCTGGAAGAGCGCGGCGTGCTCGGAGTCGACCGGCACGATCTGACCCGGCCTGGCGACCGCCTTGACCAGCGGCCCGCCGACGATCAGCGACTCCTTGTTGGCCAGCACCAGCACCCGTCCGGCCCGGAGCGCGGCCAGGGTGGGCGCCAGACCGATCGACCCGGTGATGCCGTTGAGCACCGAGTGGCACTCCATCCCGGCAAGCTCGGTCGCCGCGTCCGGCCCGGCCAGGATCTCCGGCAGCTTCGCCCCGGCGGGGGCCCCGGCCGCCAGCGCGGCGCGGAGCGGCTCGGCAGCCTCGGGGCGCGCCACGGCGACCACCGCGACGCCCAGCTTCAGCGCCTGCTCGGCCAGCAGCTCCACCCGACCGCCCGCCGCGGAGAGCCCGACCACCCGGAACCGGCCGGGGTTGCGCAGCACCACGTCGATGGCCTGCGTCCCGATGGAACCGGTGGATCCGAGGATCACCAGCTCCCGAGGGGCGTCGGGGTCGGCGACGGCGGGCTCGAAGCGCAGGTGCGGGTCGGCGAGAAGTGTCATACCGCCATTGTGTCGTGCCGCGCGCGGCGCCACGGACGAGGCCCGGGCGGGTTGACCGGATCTTGGTGAACACACGGTCTTCGTGGATGACGAAGACCCGGCCGCCGGTGGAGCCGGGGCCGGGTCTGCGTCATCGCTCGGTCATCCCCCATGTCCGGAGGATCGGGGTCACTGCCCGGTCGGATGGGCCTTGAACCAGGCGACGAAGTCGGCCGTGGGGCTGCCCAGGCCGGTGGTGTCGTCGTAGCCCTGCCCCGCGGTCAGCGAGCTGTCCTTGGCCATCAGGTACAGGGCCGGGTTACCCGCCTGGTCCGCACCCTCGAACGCGGGGTGGTGACCGCCGAGGGCAGCGGGCGAGTCCGTCACGTCGTGGAAGGACGACGTGCCGTTGAGCTTGTAGAGGACCGGGTTGGCGAAGCCGAACGCGCTCCCGCTCTCCTGCATGGCCAGCGCCTCCATCGCGCTGAACATCGGGCAGGCGAGGCTGGTGCCGCCCATCGTCCCGTGCTGGTACTGGCCACCGGACATGGAGAACGTCTGGCCGCCGTCGGACGTGGGCGCGGCCACGGCGTTGCCCATGGTCTCGCCCAGCAGGATCCCGGTCCCCGGGTCGGCCAGCATGCCCACGTCGGGCACCTCACGCTGGGCCTTGCCCGAGACGTTCGACAGCGAGGTGGGCACGATGCCGGACTGGAACGGCGGCGCGGGGAAGACGGCGCTGTTGCCACCACCGCCACCGCCCTGGAAGGTGCCGGTCGAGCCGTAGGACGTCCCGCTGATGGGGTAGGACTCGTCGCCCCAGGACGTCTCCCACTTGTAGTTGCCGCCCGCGTCGGTGCCGAGGGCCGTGCCGCCGACCCCGGTCGCCCAGGGGTCGGACGCGGGGAAGCTCACCGCCGGCTGGGACGACGGCTGCTGCTGTGCCTGGGTGTAGTCGCCGCTGTCGCCGCTGGAGAAGTTGAAGTTGATCCCCTCGATCGCGCCCTGCTGGAAGATCTGCGCGGCGGCGTTGAAGTCGTTGGGGTCGGTGCCCGCTTCCTGACCACCCCAGGAGTTGCTGACGATGTCCGCGGTGTGGTTCGAGACGATCTTCTGGAAGGCACCGAAGAAGTACTGGTCGTCAGGCTGCTGGACACCGTAGTAGACGATCTTCGCGTCCGGTGCCATCGCGTGCACCGTCTCGATGTCGAGCGTCTCCTCTCCCCACCATCCGGAGGCGTCCGCGGCCTGCGCGGTCGACGGGTACTCGGACGGGATGTCCTGGGTGAACTGGCCCGGCGCAAGCGGCGGCAGGCCCATCTCCTTGGACCACTGGTCGACGTCCTGCACGATGGTCGGCGACGCGTACGCGTCCACCACCGCGATGGTGACGCCCTTTCCGGTCATCCCGCTGGCCGCCGCGCCATAGGCGGTGCGGAGCTGCTTCGCGGTGTACCCGCACAGCTGCTGCTGCACCGGGCTGCCGTCCGAAGCCGCGGGCAGGCCGGAGGCGCGCTGCCCCCAGAAGGTGCTGCAATCGGCGGAACCGGCGCTCACCTCCAGGTGCGGCGTCTGAATCGGGCTGGAGGTGGTCAGACCGGTGACGGCGGAGACGTAGTTGCCCACGTCGGAGGGGTACTGCGGCTGGGAGGTCGGCGCGATGTCGACGCGGCCCGCGTGCTTGAAGCGGTGGATCTGGACCTTGAGCGTCTGCTCGACCTCGCCGATCGTGGTGGAGACGGTGATCGACTGCGCGTCCTTGTTCAGGACCTTCATGCCGGCCTGCTGCACCCACTGCGTGACCGCCGCACCCGCGTTCGCGCCGTTGGCGAACTGGGTGTTGAACTGAGTCGGCGTCAGGAACTGGTGGTACTTGGGGTCACCGGGCGTACCGACGGACTGGGCGTAGGACCGCAGGTTTGCCGGCGACGCCTTGGCGAACCACACCTGGCCGGACACCACGGTCTTGGCGTTGGCGGCACCGATGTCGTTGGACGGGACGGCCCACGACGGCGGCGACCAGGAGTCGCCGCTCTGGAAGGCCATCGTGCCGTCCTGGCTGCCGGACTTCGAGTTGCCACCACCCCCGCCGCCCGACGACGCGATGACGATGCCGCCGACGGCCACCACCGCGAGGGCCACCACGGCACCGATGAGCATCCGCCCACGACGCTTTCCTGACGGGCGGTTCGACCCACCGGACCCACCTGCGCCGGACGGGCCGGACGGGCCGGACGGACCGAACGGGCCACCGGGTCCGCCCGGACCGCCGCCGAAGGGCGGCTGCTGCGGCGGCTGGCCGCCGTACGGATTCTGGGGCGGCTGCTGCGGAGGCTGCTGACCGCCGTAGGGGTTCTGCGGAGGCTGCGGCTGACCGCCGTACGGATTCTGCGGAGGCTGCGGCTGGCCACCGTAGGGGTTCTGCGGCGGCTGGGGCGGCTGCTGACCCGGGAAGGGCTGCGGCTGCTGCGGCGGCCGACCGTACGGGTTCGGCGGCTGCTGCTGCGGCGGTTGCTGCGGATAGGGCTGGGGTGGGCCGCCGTACGGCGGCCTGGGCGGCTGCTGCGGGTTCTGCCCGTACGGTGGGTAGCTCACCTTGGGACCTGCTCCTCGTCATCGGTCACGCCGGGAGCGGCCACACAACGGCCTCACAAGAATGCTTCGCAGCGCGCGGTCCCCCGGCGACCTCATTCATCGCACGCCAGAGCGCATCGTAGTGGTGACCGCCTGTCAGCCGACCAGGGGGTGGCCCGGATTCACGTAACATGTTCACAAACGAGGGCACCACCCCCCGCGTTGCGGTCACCAACGGCCTTCCGATCGATCGATCCACCGCTCCAGCGACCGATCGACCAATCGACCAGAAGCGCTCAATCGCAGGCGATCACTCGATCGTCCGGTGCACGTTCTCCCGCCGGGCCGGGCCCGGTGTGGCGTCAGCGATCCAAGGGCCCTCGCCGGAGGGGTCCAACACGCCCTCCTCCAGCCAGAGATAACGACCCGCCAGCACATTCCGACTGAGCGTTCGATCGTCCCGATCGGTGTTGGTCCACAGTCGATCGAAGAGTTCCTCGGTCCGGATCCGCGCCTGTGCGCAGAAGACATCCGCCAGTTCGTACGCGCCCCGGCCCGCCTCCGCGCCGTCGCGGGTGCGCAGCAGTTCGGCCCGGACGCAGACGGCGCTCATCGCGAACAGTTCCGCGCCGATGTCGACGATCCGCGCCAGGAAACCCTGTTTGGTCTCCATCCGGCCCTGCCAACGCGACATCGCGTAGAACGTCGATCGCGCCAACTTCCGTGCGCTGCGCTCGACATACCGCAGGTGCGGCGAGAGGTCCCGGCAGCCCGACGGGTGGAACTCGCGGTAGGAGGTCGGCACCTGGCCCGGTCCCGCGACCAGCTTGGGCAGCCAACCGGCGTAGAACGCACCGGCCTTGGCCGCCGCGCGACCCTTACGGCGCAGGTCCGCCTCCGGTTCGATCAGGTCGCCGGCGACCTTCAGGTGCGCGTCGACCGCCTCGCGGGCGATCAGCAGGTGCATGATCTCGGTCGAGCCCTCGAAGATCCGGTTGATCCGCATGTCCCGCAGCACCTGCTCGGTGGGGACCGCGCGTTCGCCGCGCGCCGCCAGCGAGGCCGCCGTCTCGTAGCCGCGTCCGCCGCGGATCTGCACCAGTTCGTCGGCGATCAGCCAGCCCATCTCCGAGCCGTAGAGCTTGGCCAGCGCCGCCTCGATCCGGATGTCGTTGCGCTGCTCGTCGGCCATCTGGCCGGACAGTTCGAGCACCGCCTCCAGCGCGAAGGTGGTCGCGGCGATGAAGGAGATCTTGGACGCGACCGCCTCGTGCTCGGCGATCGGCCGACCCCACTGTTCGCGGGCGGCCGACCACTCACGGGCGATCTTCAGACACCACTTGCCCGCGCCGACGCACATCGCGGGCAGCGAGAGGCGGCCGGTGTTGAGGGTGGTCAGCGCGATCTTCAGACCCTCCCCCTCACGGCCGATCCGGTTCCCGGCCGGCACCAGGACACCGTCGAAGCGGGTCACCCCGTTCTCGATCCCGCGCAGCCCCATGAAGGCGTTGCGGTTCTCCACGGTGACACCGGCCGACTCGGTCTCCACGACGAAGGCGGTGATCCCGCCACGGTGCCCCTCGGACTTCGGCACCCGGGCCATCACCACCAGCAGGCTGGCGACGACGCCGTTGGTGGTCCAGAGCTTGACCCCGTCGAGCACGTAGCCGCTGCCGTCCTCGGTGGGCGTGGCCGTGGTCGCCAGACGGGCCGGGTCGCTGCCGACGTCCGGCTCGGTCAGCAGGAAGGCGGTGATGTCGGTGGTCGCGCAGCGCGGCAGGAAGGCCTGCTTCTGCTCGGGCGTACCGAAGATCTTGAGCGGCTGCGGTACGCCGATCGACTGGTGCGCGGAGACCAGCGCCGCGATCGCCGGGCTGACGCTGCCGAGCAGGGTGAGCGCCCGGTTGTAGTGCACCTGGGTGAGGCCGAGCCCGCCGTACTCGCGGTCGATCTTCATCCCGAAGACGCCCAGTTGCTGCAGGCCCTTGACCACCTCGTCGGGGATCTGCGCGTCCCGCTCGATCACCGCGCCGTCGATCTTCGTCGCACAGAAGTCGCGCAGACGGGCGAGGAACTCCCCGCCCTCCCGCTCCGCCGCCTCGTCCGGCAGCGGGTGCGGGTGGATCAGGTCCAGCCGGAAACGGCCCAGGAACAGTTCCTTGGCGAAGCTGGGCTTTCGCCAGTCCTGTTCCCGGGCCTCCTCCGCGACACGGCGGGCTTCACGCTCGGTGACCTTGGGGGCAGCATGGGGGACGGAGCCGGACACGGGGCATCACCTCGACGGTGGGATACCTGCCAGTATGACCCGACCGTACGCTGAGTGCCTCCATGGTCACCAGGGGTGAGACGGTGCTGTGCTCCGTCAGAGGGCCAGACCGGTGAGCACGAGGACGCGCTCGTAGGTGTAGTCGGTCATCGCGTAGGCGACACCCTCGCGGCCGATGCCGGAGTCCTTGACGCCGCCGTAGGGCATCTGGTCGGCGCGGTAGGACGGGGCGTCGCCGACGATCACGCCGCCGACCTCCAGCTCGCGGTGGGCCCGGAAGGCCACCTGCACGTCGTGCGTGAAGACACCCACCTGCAGACCGAACTTCGAGTCGTTGACCGCGGCGAAGGCCTCGTCGACGCCCTCGACCTTCTGCAGCGACAGGACCGGGCCGAAGACCTCCTCGGTCGCCAGCGTCACGCCGCCCGGCAGCTCGGCGACCACGGTCGGCGCGTAGCTGGCGCCGTCCCGCTTGCCACCGGCGAGCAGCTTGGCGCCCGCGTTGACGGCCTCGTCCACCCAGGACTCGACGCGCTTGGCGGCGTCCTCGCTGACCAGCGGGCCGACGTCGACGGCGTCGTCGGTCGGGTCACCGGTGACCTGCACGCCGACCTTGGCGACGACCTTCTCCACCAGACGGTCGTAGACCGACGCGTCGGCGATCACGCGCTGCACCGAGATGCAGGACTGGCCGCCCTGGTAGTTGGCGAAGGTCGCGATACGGGACGCGGCCCAGTCCAGGTCCGCCTCGGAGTTCCAGTCGCCGAGCACGACAGCGGCGGCGTTGCCGCCCAGCTCCAGGGTGACGTGCTTGCGCGGCACCGAGTCGAGGATCGCGTAGCCGACCTTGTCGGAGCCGGTGAAGGAGATGACGGGCAGACGCGGGTCCTGGACCAGCGCCGGCATCCGGTCGTTCGGCACGGTCAGCACAGACCAGGAACCGGCCGGCAGGTCGGTCTCGGCCAGGATCTCGCCGAGCACGAGCGCCGAGAGCGGAGTGGCCGGGGCCGGCTTGAGGATGATCGGGGCACCGACGGCGATGGCCGGGGCGACCTTGTGCGCGACCAGGTTCAGCGGGAAGTTGAACGGCGCGATGCCGAGCACGACGCCGCGGTTGAAGCGGCGCACGTAGCCGAGACGGCCGGTGCCGCCGGCGTCGGTGTCGAGCCGCTGACCCTCACCGCTGTTGAACCGGCGCGCCTCCTCGGCGGCCCAGCGGAAGACGGAGACGGCACGGCCGACCTCGCCACGGGCCCACTTGATCGGCTTGCCGTTCTCGGCGGTGATCAGCTGCGCGATCTCCTCGGTCCGCTCGGCGAGGCGCTTGGACACGTGGTCCAGCGCGGCGGCCCGTACGTACGCGGGGGTCGCGGCGAACTCGTCCTTGACGGCGTAGGCGGCGGCGACGGCCTCCTCGACCTGCGCGTCGCTCGCGATGCCCACCTTCGCCACGACCCTGCCGTCGTACGGGTGGTGCACATCAAGCGTCTCGGGGCCGGTCTCCTGCCGTCCCGCCAGCCAGAATGCGTAGGTGGTGGTCACCGCGGTCACCGGTCCTTCCGTCCATGGTCCTGAGGGATCTACGCCTTCAACGGTAGGGCGCGGAGGACGTGATGAAGCTTGTCCGGACTGTATGAGTTGCCACGGCCCTGTGCTCCGGAACGGCGAGGTAGTTGCGAGCCCTCTGATCGGAAGTTCTTCACTCACCGGAGGCGCGGAGCGCCAGCCAGAGCTCCATGCGGACGTCCGTGTCGTCCAGCGAGCGCCCCAGCAGTTCCTCCACCCGCCGCATGCGGTAGCGGAGCGTGTGCCGGTGGACGCCGAGATCCGCCGCCGCCGCGTCCCACTGGCCGTGGCGGGAGAGCCAGGCCCGCAGGCTGGCCTCCAGGTCACCGCGCGAGGTGCGGTCGTGCTCGCGCAGCGGCCGCAGCAGGCCGTCCGCGAAGGCCTGGACCGCCTCGTCTCCGAGCAGCGGTAGCAGCGACCCCGCACCGACCTCGGAGTGGTCGACGCTGCGCCTGCCGCTGCGCAGCGCGACGGCGAGCGCGCGCTCCGCCTCCGCCGCGGCGGGACCCGCGGACTCCAGCATCGTCGGAGAGGAGACACCGACGGTGACCGACTCCAGGTCGGCCGCCAGGTCCGTGCAGACCTGGTGCACCATCCCGCCGTCGACGGCGATCAACACCAACCGGTCGCCCTCGGGTGCCAGCAGCAGCGACTCTCCGGTCCGGGACGCGGCCTGCTCGGCGCGGTCGCCCAGCTCGGCCAGGCCGTCCCCCTCGGCGACCAGCACCCGCACGGGACCCTGCGGCAGACCGCCGAGCAGCGCGTCGGCGACCTCCTTGGCGATCACCGTCTCCCCGGCCAGGACCAGGCGCAGCAGCGCCGTCCGCATCCGGTCCTCGGCGCGGCGCAGGTCGCGCGAGCGCTCCAGGGTCAGCGTCAGCAGCGCGACGGCGGCGTTGACGACGTAGCGCTCGCCCGAGGTCAGCCGGTCCTCGGTGCCGACCGCGAGGAAGCCCCGGGCGCGGCGGTCCGCGCCGAGGGACTGGAGCACCACGTAGTCCTGGGTGTCCTGGGTGTCGCCCTGCAGCGATGCGCTCGCGGGCGCGGGGCGGCTGCGCAGCCGGTCCACCTCCGGGCGGAGGCGTCCGGCGCGGCGCGCGGCCCAGTCCGGAGCGGACACGACGACGGTGCCGGAGGCGTCGTAGAGGGCGGCCCAACCGCCGAGCCGGGAGGCAAGCCGACCGACGACCGCCGCCGTCCCGTCCTTGCCGAGCGCCGCCCGGGTGAGCTCCTCCTGCGCCTCGAAGCTGGTGGCCACCGCCCGGTACTGCTCCGCGGCCAGCGCCGCCGTCACCGCCTTGCTGATGGCGATGAACGGCGTCAGCTGCGGCACTTCGAGCAGGGGCAGCTCACGCTCGGTGGCGGCCTCGATCAGCGCGGCGGGGACCTCGGCATAGGTCAGGCCCACCCCGATGCCCAGTCCGGCCACTCCGGCGTCGGCCAGCCGGTGCACGTACTGGCGCAGCTTCTCCTTGCCCTTGCCGAGCTTGAGCCCGGTGGTGAGCAGCAGCTCCCCGCCCTCGAGGTACGGCACGGGGTCGTCCAGCTCGCTGGTGTGCACCCACCTAACCGGCCGCTCCAGCGCGGTGTCTCCGGCCCGTACCAGCAGGCCGAGGCCGGGCATGGCCACGAGCGACTCGATGGTCACGCCGGTTGCCCGAACGTCGTCGTCGGGGCGAGGGGGCTTCTCTTGAGACATGACACCTTCGACCGGCAGAGTCGGCGCACCGCGTCGTTGCGGCGCTCCGGAGGAGCTGGTTGCGCGGAGCTGGTTGCGTACGGATGAGCGAGCTTGGACGACACGTCCAAGCCCTTTCGACTGATTCTGCCTGAGTGGAGAAGCTACTCGCGCGTCGGGAAACCTGACCCGGAAACCAGAGCCGGTCGAAGCCGGGTCAGGGAAGCTTGATCATCAGCGGCGGCACCTGCGTCCCGTCCACCGAAGTGAGCGAGACCACGGCGTGCCCGCGCGGCAGCACCTGGGCCAGGTCGGACGCGGACCAGCGGCGCCGCTCGACCTTACGGGTGGTGACGCTCTCCGTGTGCGCCCGCTCCCCCGCCAGCACGGTCCGCGCGCCGCGGAACAGCTTGCGGATCATGCCGCCGGACATGTCCGGCGCGCGGGTCACGTCCTTCTCGTCGACCCAGACGGTGCCCCACGACTCCGCGAAGAGCTTGCCGTCCCAGGGCGCGATGCCCGGGAAGGCCATCCTGCCGCCGACCGCCCCGAAGAGCGGGGCGCGCAGCTGTTCGGGCAGGTCGATCAGGGTGCGCAGCATCAGCAGCGCGCCCGCGTTCGCGCCGCGCAGGCGCTGGATCGTCCGGATCGCGTGCGAGTCCACCGCGGCCGAGGCGTCGTCCACAACCAGGCCGGCGAAGAGCGAGCGGTCCTGCCGGTTGGCCGCCGCGTGCAGGAACTGGCCCACCGCCAGACGCGCCAGGATCCGGGACGCCTCCGGGTGGCTGTGGTCCGGCAGCGCGACCCGCACCCGCAGGGGGTGGTCCAGGGCTCGCAGCGCGAAGAGCGGAAGCGGCTCCGGGCCGCCCTCCGAGGGGTTGAAGAAACCCGCGAAGACCGGTCGGTCCAACAGCGCCAGACGGTCCGCCAGCAGCGTGCCCGGGTCGTCGACGGTCCCGTGCATCCGCTCGCGCTGGGCGAGTTCGTGCTGGTAGGCGGGCAGCGCCCCGGACTCCTCGACCGCGTCGAGCAGCGCCGCCCACGCGGTCTGCTCACCGCGCAGCAGCAGCACCAGCTCCCGGACACCGGGCAGCCGCCCGTACGCGGTGTGGAACGGCCCGGCGATCTGCTGCAGCGCGAGGCGGGCGCCCTCGGCGCGCAGCGCCAGCTCGTCCGGCAGCAGCGCGTCCGCGAGCCGGGCCGCGGCCTCGTCCAACTGTCGTGCGCCGCCGAAGAGATCGAGCCCGTAACCGGAGTTCGGGTCACCGGGCGAGACGACCACGTCGTACCAGTCGTCCGGCCCCAGGTCGGCGTCGGTGGCCCCGACCGCGACGACGACCGCCGAGCCGGTCAGCGCCTGGAGGCAGAGCGCCTCGGCGACCGGCCGGGCCAGCCGGGTGGTCTTCCCGGTACCGGGCGGCCCGACGGCAAGGAGGGAGGTGCCGAGCAGCAGCGGGTCCAACGCGAGGTCCGCGCCCCGGTACTCGGTCGGGTTCTTCGGCACGCTTTCGACTGCGCCGAGCCGGACCTGACGCAGCAACAGGTCCTGCGCCGGACTCCTCCCGGCCAGGTCCCGCGCCCCCGACGGATGCGCGCAGGCCGCGGCCCCGTGGTCCCGCACCGCGCCGAGCAGCGCGCCGAGCCGGTCCGGATCGTGCCGGACGCAGGACAGCGCCTGCAGCAACCGCTGGTGGTCGACATCCCCGACGTGCCGCTGCGCGGTCTCGGCGTCCAGCAGCGCGAGCGTCCCGGGATGCGCGACATTCCGCAGCGGCTCCCACACGTCCGCCGGTTCCTGATCGGCGGCGCCGGTCGGCGGCGCGGACGCCCCCGCCGCACCACGCTGCGGCTGCGGCCGTGCCGGTGCCTTTGCCTGTGGCATCGGCTCACCGGCCGTGGAGAGCTGCCGCAGCAGCGGACGTCCGTACCGTCGCCACACCACCTTCCACCGGCCCATCCGGCCGAAAACCCAGACGAACAGCGCCAGCAGCGGTACATAGAGGAGATAGGAGAGCGTGATCGCCCACCAGTCCTTCTGCCCTGCCGCGCGGGTGAAGCCCGGGAGCAGTATGGAGACCAGCCAGACGAACGGGCCCTGGACCAGGTCGAACAGCACGTACGCGACGACCAGGTTGAGGCCTGCTCGCAGCAGCAGCTTCCCGCCGGGGACGGCCTCGTCGGCGAGCGCCTGCTCGTCCCGGTCGATGGGCGCGGGGCCGAGGCCGAAGACGCCGACAGGGCCCGGGTGCCGCGCCGTGGTCGCCCAGCCGACGAGGTCGAACCCCGCGCCGCCACCGGACTCGCCGTGCTGCGGAGGGATCCCCGTACCTGTGGGAACCCGGGGCGGGGCGCTGGGCATCGGCGGGATCACCGACGGATCGGGCGACCGGTCAGGCGACGGTTCGGAGGGAAGGGCAGTGTGTCCGTCGAATGACATCGCAGTCCCGCTCCCTTGCCCCGCACACAAAGCACCGCTGTCGAAGCTCCCAATCTAGTGGAGCGGAACCGGACCATGGGCGAAAGCACACGGTTCAAGATCAGTGTCCGACAAGGACAACTCCGGTTCCGGTTCACTCCCCTTCGGCGTATGCCGGAGTCGGGGTCCCGCCGTAGCCTGCTGAAAGGGACGATCCCCTTGAACGTCCAGGCGCCCGATCGACTTCGATCACCCGCCGACTCGATCACCCGCCGATCTCACGCATGGGAGACCACCTCATGAGCGCTGCCCAGCTTCCCGGCGGCCCCTCGCTTCCGCAGGAGCGCCGCCTCGTCACCGCGATCCCCGGTCCGAAGTCGCAGGAGCTGCACGCACGCAAGCTCAACGCGGTGGCCGCCGGTGTCGGCACCACCCTTCCCGTCTACATCACCCGCGCCGGTGGCGGCGTGGTCGAGGACGTGGACGGCAACTCCCTCATCGACTTCGGTTCCGGCATCGCCGTGACCAACGTGGGCAACGCCGCCGAGCTGGTCGTCGAGCGCGCTTCGCAGCAGCTGGCCGCCTTCACGCACACCTGTTTCATGGTCACCCCCTACGAGGGCTACGTCGCCGTCGCCGAGCAGCTCAACGAGCTGACCCCGGGTGACCACGACAAGCGCACCGCGCTGTTCAACTCCGGCGCCGAGGCCGTCGAGAACGCCGTCAAGATCGCGCGTGCCTACACCAAGCGCACCGCCGTCGTGGTCTTCGACCACGGCTACCACGGCCGCACCAACCTCACCATGGGCATGACCGCGAAGAACATGCCCTACAAGCAGGGCTTCGGTCCGTTCGCCCCCGACGTCCACCGCGTCCCGCTGGCGTACCCCTACCGCTGGCTGACCGGCCCGGACAACTGCGCCGCCGAGGCCGCCGCCCAGGCGATCGACATCATCAACAAGCAGATCGGCGCGGAGAACGTCGCCGCCATCGTGATCGAGCCCATCCAGGGCGAGGGCGGCTTCATCGAGCCGGCCAAGGGCTTCCTCCCGGCGATCGTCGAGTACGCCAAGGCCAACGGCATCGTCTTCGTCGCCGACGAGATCCAGACCGGCTTCTGCCGCACCGGCCAGTGGTTCGCCTGCAACGACGAGGGCATCGTCCCGGACCTGATCACCACCGCCAAGGGCATCGCCGGCGGTCTGCCGCTGGCCGCCGTGACCGGCCGCGCCGAGATCATGGACGCCGCCCACGCCGGTGGCCTCGGTGGCACCTACGGCGGCAACCCGGTCGCCTGCGCCGCCGCGCTGGGCTCGATCGAGACCATGAAGCAGCTGGACCTCAACGCCAAGGCCCAGGCCGTCGGCGAGACCATGCTGACCCGCCTGCGTGCGATGCAGGAGAAGTTCGACATCATCGGCGACGTGCGTGGCCGCGGCGCGATGATCGCTGTCGAGCTGGTCAATCCGGGCAGCAAGGACCCGAACCCGGAGGCGACCGCCGCCCTGGCGAAGTTCTGCCACAACGAGGGTCTGCTGGTCCTGACCGCCGGCACCTACGGCAACGTGCTGCGCTTCCTGCCGCCGCTGGTCATGCCGCAGCACCTGCTGGTCGAGGGCCTGGACATCATCGAGAACGCGTTCGCCGCGCTCTGATCCGCGGTTCTCCTGGAGATCCGGGAAACCGGAGCTCCAGGGCTCCCCTCGTTCGACTCACCTGTGCCCCCATCGGATTCGTCCGCGATTCGTTTGCGGCTTCGTCCGATGGGGGCACAGTGCTGCTCCGAGTGGGCCAGGGGCGGCAGTTCCGGGTAGTGATGCGGGCCATGACGCTCCGTCGCATGATCGCCTTCCGGATCGGCTCACAGCTGACCACCCTGTTCTGCGCGTTCGCGCTCGCGCTGACCGCCGTGATGGCGGTCCCCGTCTCCGCCCGTGCCGACGACGGCTCCTCCCCGGTCGGCACCATCACCGAGCGGATGCGCGGTTTCCAGGCTGCGCAGGTGGCGCTGGCCGAATTCGGCGTCCCCTACTCGTGGGGCGGCGGCAGCCTGCTCGGACCCACCCTCGGCTTCTGCGACGGCACCAACGGCTACCTGAACGGGCGGTGCATGGCTGACCACACCGTCGGCTTCGACTGCAGCGGCCTGGTCCGGTACGCCTGGTTCGAGGCCAGCGGCGGCACGGTCGTCCTCCCCCACTACAGTGCCGCCCAGGCCCAGCTCGGCCGCGCCGTCCCCAATCGATCCGATCTGCTCCCCGGTGACCTGCTCTTCTTCGCCGACCCCGGGGGCCCGATCCACCACGTCGGTCTTTACCTGGGTAATGGCGCGATGATCCACGCCGAGCACACCGGTACCAATGTCGCCGTGCTCCGCGATGTCTTCGACGACCCCACCTGGGGTCCTCGGCTGGTCGCGACCGTGCGCCCCGAACCCGCCGCTTCACAGCCTCCTGGCGTAGCGTGAAGAACGTGTGCGGACCTGATGGCGGGTGGGTGAGGCGGATCGATCGGCGTCCTGAGGTGACGTACTGTCATTGGCAGATGGAGAAGCACGACATCGCCGAGGACACCACATTGGACTCGTCGTTGAGTCCCTTCAGCCGATCGACAGAACGCCGAGCTCAAACCCCCCGGGCCAAGCGGAACGTCGATCACATCAGCCGCCCCGGAGCTCTCCCCCCTGCTCCGGGGCGGCTACGTGTTGCCCTGACGTCGGTGTGGTTCCCGATCGTGCTGGGTCTCATCCTCCTCGTGCTCACGGAGCAGGTCCTCACCAACGGCCCGCTGTTGGCGGTCGACCGCTGGACACGCTCGACGGTCCAGGGCTGGGCGGCGTCACTCCGGCACTGGCCGTGGGTCGACGGCACCGCAGAACGTTGGACGGACATCGGCCTGCCGGAGATCTCGGGCACGGTGCTGACGCTCGTGACCGTGGTGGCGACCGCCTGGAAGCGTTCCTGGCGGCCGTTGGCGACGGGCGTTCTGGCGGCAGTCGTACTCTTCGGGACGGTGATCCCGGGCAAGATCCTCATCGCCCGCCCCGGTCCCGCCGGCGCGCCGGTCGCCTCCGGCGACTGGGGCTGGTTCCCGTCGGGCCACACGGCCACGGCCGCGATCTGCCTCGGCACAGCCGCCCTTCTCGCCGCCTGCGTCCTGCCGCGACTGCGGAGGTTGATCTATGTGGCGACGACGTTCGTCTGCGTGGGCGTCGGCTTCTGCCTGATCTGGCGTAACTACCACTGGCTCTGGGACGTGGTCGCCAGCGGCTGCATCACCGGCATCACGCTCTGGTGCCTCGACCGCTGGGTCGCGCACGAGCGCTGATCCGCGGAGGCCAAGGGAGAGGCGGGCGAGCGGAAGGGGACGACGCGAACATGCTGCCGTCCCTGTGTCCCAACACCTTGTATCCCTGCCGTCCTCATACCCATAACGCAGTGAAGCCCCCTGACACATGGTCAGGGGGCTTCACTGGAAAGATTGTTCGGCGGCGTCCTACTCTCCCACAGGGTCCCCCCTGCAGTAC
>NZ_JBGCCL010000054.1:0-18626 GCF_041262505.1 Streptacidiphilus sp. MAP5-3 | reverse complement strand
GGGAACTGCGCGACAAGCCACCCAGTGTGGTGAGTCGCTCAGCGAGCAGGGCCATCCGCACAGGGTGGTTGCTCGCGCAGTTCCCCGCGCCCCTGAGGTCTCAGCGCGCCTTCGCCGAGGTGACTCGGTAGACGTCGTAGACGCCCTCCACCCCGCGCACGGCCTTGAGAACATGACCCAGGTGCTTCGGGTCGCCCATCTCGAAGGTGAAGCGGCTCATCGCGACCCGGTCGCGCGACGTCTGGACCGCCGCCGACAGGATGTTGACGTGCTGGTCGGAGAGAACCCGCGTCACGTCCGACAACAGCCGCGAGCGGTCCAACGCCTCGACCTGGATGGCGACCAGGAAGACGGACGACTGCGTCGGCGCCCACTCGACCTCGACCATCCGCTCCGCCTGCTGCGACAGCGAGTCCACATTGACGCAGTCCGCCCGGTGCACCGAGATGCCGTTGCCCCGGGTGATGAAGCCGACGATCGGGTCGCCCGGAACGGGCGTGCAGCAGCGGGAGAGCTTGACCCAGACGTCCTCGACGCCCTTGACGACCACGCCCGGATCCTGCGTGGCCCGCCGCTGGCGGCGGTTGCGCGCGGGCGACGGGGTGGTCAGCTCGACGATGTCCTCGGTCGCGCTGTCCTCGCCGCCGAGGGACTGGACCAGCTTCTGCACGATCGTCTGCGCCGCGACGTGGCCCTCGCCGATCGCCGCGTAGAGCGACGAGATGTCGGGGTAGCGCATCTCGTGCGCGAGCGTCACGAGCGAGTCGCCGGTGAGGATCCGCTGCAGCGGCAGGCCCTGCTTGCGCATGGCGCGGGTGATCGCGTCCTTGCCCTGCTCGATGGCCTCCTCGCGGCGCTCCTTGGAGAACCACGCACGGATCTTGTTCCGCGCCCGCGGGGACTTGACGAACGAGAGCCAGTCGCGGGACGGGCCCGCGCTCTCCGCCTTGGAGGTGAAGACCTCCACCGTGTCGCCGTTCTCCAGCGCGCTCTCCAGCGGCACCAGGCGGCCGTTGACGCGGGCACCGATGGTCCGGTGGCCGACCTCGGTGTGCACGGCGTAGGAGAAGTCGACCGGGGTGGCCCCGGCCGGCAGCGCTATCACGTCGCCCTTGGGCGTGAAGACGAAGACCTCGTTGTTGGAGAGGTCGAAGCGGAGCGACTCGAGGAACTCGCTCGGGTCCTCGGTCTCCTTCTGCCAGTCGAGCAGCTGGCGCAGCCAGGCCATCTCGTTGACGGTCTCGCCCTTGCCCGCGGGCGTGTCTGTGCGGACCTTGGACGCGCCCGCGACGGCCTGCTGCTTGTACTTCCAGTGCGCGGCGATGCCGTACTCCGCGCGGCGGTGCATATCGAAGGTGCGGATCTGCAGCTCGACCGGCTTGCCCTCGGGCCCGATGACCGTCGTGTGGAGCGACTGGTACATGTTGAACTTGGGCATGGCGATGTAGTCCTTGAACCGCCCCGGCACCGGGTTCCACCGCGCGTGGATGGTGCCCAGCGCCGCGTAGCAGTCGCGGACGGAGTCGACCAGGACCCGGACGCCGACCAGGTCGTAGATCTCGGCGAAGTCCCGGCCCCGCACGATCATCTTCTGGTAGACGCTGTAGTAGTGCTTCGGGCGGCCCTTGACCTCGGCCTTGATCCGGGCGGTCTTGAGGTCGCCCGTCACCTGCTCGGTGACCGTGCCCAGGTACTCGTCGCGCTTGGGCGCGCGCTCGGCGACCAGGCGGACGATCTCGTCGTACATCTTGGGGTAGAGGATCGCGAAGGCGAGGTCCTCCAGCTCCCACTTGATGGTGTTCATGCCCAGCCGGTGCGCCAGCGGGGCGTAGATCTCCAGGGTCTCGCGGGCCTTCTTCTCCTGCTTCTCCCGCTTGAGGTAGCGCATGGTGCGCATGTTGTGCAGGCGGTCGGCCAGCTTGATGACCAGGACGCGCGGGTCCTTGGCCATCGCGACGACCATCTTGCGGACCGTCTCGGCCTGCGCGGCCTCACCGAACTTGACCTTGTCCAGCTTGGTCACGCCGTCGACGAGCATGGCCACGGTGTCGCCGAAGTCGCGGCGCAGCGTGTCGAGGCCGTAGTCGGTGTCCTCGACGGTGTCGTGGAGCAGCCCCGCCATCAGCGTCGGCGCGTCCATACCCAGCTCGGCGAGGATGGTGGCGACGGCGAGCGGGTGGGTGATGTACGGGTCGCCGCTCTTGCGCTTCTGGCCGCGGTGCCACTTCTCGGCGATCTGGTACGCGCGCTCCAGCGTGTGCAGGTCGGCCTTGGGGTCGTTGCTGCGGACTATCCGGAAGAGCGGCTCCAGCACCGGGTTGAACGTGCTGCTGCGCTGTCCGCCGAGGCGGGCCAGCCGGGCCCGTACGCGCGAGGGCGAGGGCGCGACCGTTCGCGGCGCGACGGCGTGCGCACCGGCGGCGGCCTGGAACGTCGCCGGAACGTTCGGGGCGGCGGGCTTCGGCTGCACGGCCGGTGCGGCCGGCGCGGTCGAGGCCGCCGGGCCCTTCTCCTTCGCGTCGGAAGCTGTGGGCACGACCTCTTCGGGCAAGTGCACTCCTCTGGAGCGGGACCGGAACCTCAATGGTACCGAGGGTCACTGCCACGTGCCGCCACCGGCCCGGCCGGTGGACGCCGGAGCGCCGCGCGTGGAAACGCGGCGAGGGCGGGTCCGGGAACCCGGACCCGCCCTCACGCAACAGTCGTCAGCGCCTCAGACCGCGATGACGGTCTCCAGCGGGGCGTCGCCCAGCAGCGGGGCCAGACGGGCACGACCGCCCAGGAAGCCGAGCTCCATCAGCACCTCGACGCCGGCGACCTCCGCGCCGCAGCGATGGATCAGCTGCAGCGCGGCCTCGACGGTGCCGCCGGTGGCGAGCACGTCGTCGACGACGAGCACCCGCTCGCCGGGAGCGAAGGCGTCGGTCTGCACCTCGATCACGGCCGAGCCGTACTCCAGCTCGTACGCCTGGCTGTGCCGCTCGCCGG
The DNA here is from genome assembly GCF_041262505.1 of Streptacidiphilus sp. MAP5-3. Taxonomy (NCBI): domain Bacteria; kingdom Bacillati; phylum Actinomycetota; class Actinomycetes; order Kitasatosporales; family Streptomycetaceae; genus Streptacidiphilus; species Streptacidiphilus sp. MAP5-3. The sequence continues at coordinate 15,638 of NZ_JBGCCL010000054.1, read as the reverse complement.
GCAGCTTGCCCTCCTTGCGGACCGGGACGAAGCCCGCACCGGCGGCGTACGCGGCCGGCGCCGCGAGGATGAAGCCGCGCGCCTCCAGTCCGACAACCTTGGTCACGTCCAGCGCCCTGGCGCGGGCGGCCAGGTGGTCGACCAGGGCGGCGAAAGCCTCGGCGTCACCGAGCAGCGGCGCGATGTCCTTGAAGACCACGCCCGGCTTGGGGTAGTCCGGGACGTCGCGGATCTTGGCGGCGAGAAGGGCCGCCAGGTCGGTGCTGCTCATGGGTGGGTTCTCCTGCTCCGTCTGGTTCTTCTCGTGCCTGTGCGCGGCAGTGCGATTGCACTGCCGCGCACAGGGTGCTGCTGTGATGCGGTGTCTCAGTGGCGCCCGGTGGAGCGACGCTCGCTGCGGCTGCGGTTGACCGGCTGGTTGCGCGGACCACCGGACTGCGCGGCCGGGATGGTGACGGCGTTGTCCGCCGCGTCCTCCGGCAGCTCCCGGCCCTCGGCCTTGGCCTTGGCGTCGGCAGCCTTGCGGGCCTTCACTCGGCGAGCCAGGTCCTTGTACTCCGGGCGCTTCTCCTGGAGCCAGGCGACCGTCGGGGTGGCCACGCAGATCGAGGAGTACGCACCGGCCGTCAGACCGACGAACAGCGCCAGCGAGATGTCGTTGAGGACACCCGCGCCGAGCAGACCGCCACCGATGAACAGCAGCGCGGCGACCGGCAGCAGGGCCAGCACCGTGGTGTTGATCGAGCGGACCAGGGTGCTGTTCAGCGACTGGTTGGCCGCGTCACTGTAGGTCAGCTTGTTCTGCTTGGTCAGGCCCTTGGTCGCGGACTTGAGACCGTCGAAGACGACGACCGTGTCGTAGAGCGAGTAACCAAGGATGGTGAGGAAGCCGATGACCGTACCCGAGCTGACCTCGAAGCCGACCAGGGCGTAGACACCGATGGTGATCAGCAGGTCGTGCAGCAGGGCGACCAGCGCGCCGACCGCAAGCCGCCACTCGAAGGCGAAGGCCAGGTACAGCGTCACCAACACCATGAAGACGACCAGACCCTCGAGGGCCTTCTTGCTGATGTCGCTACCCCAACTGGCGCTCAGCGTCTGGGTCGAGATCTCGCTCGGGGTCAGGTTGAGCGACTTCGACAGCGAGTCCTGACCCTCGGTCGCATGGACGTTCTCGGCGGAGCTGATCTGGATCAGGATCTGCTGGCCGCCGGAGCTATTGGCCGTCTGGACCTGCGCCGAGCTGTCGTGCGTCAGGTCGTTGGCGGCCTTCTGGGCCTGGGCGATCGTCACGCCGGGCTTGGTGACCGTGTAGATGTCACCGCCCTTGAACTCGATGCCGAGGTTCAGGCCGCGCACGGAGAGGCCGAGGATGGCCGCTACCAGGATGACGCCGGAGAGGATCGCCCACAGCTTCCGCCGCCCGACGAAGTCGAAGCTGACCTCACCGGTGTAGAGGCGGTGGCCGATATTGCCGAAGCGTGACATCGGGTCAGGCCTCCTTGCTGGCGGTCGGACGGGCCGGACGACGCGGGCGGCCGTCGCGGAGCGGGGAGCGGACCCCGAGGCGCTGGGGCGAGAGCCCGGACCACGGGTGGCCGGAGGCGAAGAACTTCTTCCGCGCCAGCAGCGCGATCAACGGCTTGGTGAAGAGGAAGATCACCACGACATCCAGCAGGGTGGTCAGACCCAGCGTGAACGCGAAGCCCTGGACCTTGCCGACGGTGAAGAAGTACAGCACCGCGGCGGCGAGGAACGAGACCGCGTCCGACACCAGGATCGTACGCCGGGCGCGCGGCCAGGCGTTGCGCACCGCCGGACGGAGCGTGGCGCCCTCGCGGAGCTCGTCTCGGATGCGTTCGAAGTAGACGACGAACGAGTCCGCGGTGATACCGATGGCGACGATGGCGCCACAGACCGCGGGCAGGTTCAGCGCGAAGCCGATCGCGCCGCCGAGGAGGGCCATGATCGACCAGGTCAGCACGCCGGAGACGGCCAGCGAGGCGACCGCCACCAGGCCGAGGCCGCGGTAGTAGAGCAGCGAGTAGAGAACCACCAGGGCCAGACCGATCGCACCCGCGACCAGACCGGCGGTGAGCTGGCTGCCACCGAGCTCGGGCGAGACGGTGACGATCTGGAGCTGCTTGAAGTTCAGTGGCAGCGAACCGTAGCTGAGCACGTTGGCCAACGACTGCGCGTCGGTCTGCGTGAAGCTACCGGTGATCTGCGCCTGTCCGCCGGTGATGGCCTGCTGAACGTACGGGGAGGACTGGATCTGACCGTCGAGCTCGATCGCGAACTGGTTCTGCGGGGACTGCAGCGAGGCCAGCTGGCCGGTGACCTTGCCGAAGGCGGACGAGCCGGCGCCGTTGAAGTTCAGGTTGACCTGCCACTGGCCGGTCTGCGAGCTCAGACCCGGCTGCGCGCCGGTGATGTCGGTACCGGGCACGGCCACCGGGCCGAGCGCGTACTTGATCCAGGCGCCCGAGGAGTTGTCCTGGGAGCAGGCGGTGATCTGGTCCGTGTCCTTGCCGACGTTCGCTGCGGCCGCGGCAATGTTGCGACCCTTGAGGGTGCCGCAGTCCGTGGCGTTGAAGGCGCTCTGCAGCGCGGCGGGGACCGTGCCGGCCGTCTGGCCGGAGACCGTGGAAGCGGAGGCACTCGGGGTGGCACCCGGCTTGGCACCCGCCGAACCGCTCGCCTTCGGCGAAGCAGTGGCGGACGCGTGTGCGGAAGCGGAGGCACTGGCCTTCAGGTCCGACGCGACGGCGTCGCCCTGGGTCTTGCTCGCGCTCGGCGAGGCGGTGCCGGACGCACCAGAGGCCTGCGGCTTCGTGCTTCCGCTCGGAGTGGCACTCGGCTTGCCGGTGGCCGAACCGCTCGGCGAGGCGCTCGGGCTGGAGGTCGCCGTACCGGGGGCGATCTGCTGCTGCTCCGCGAGAACCGGACGGAAGAACAGCTTGGCCGTGGTGGACAGCTCATCCGCAAGCTGCGTGGAGCTGGTGCCCTTCGGCGCGTTCACGAGGATCTGGTCGGTGCCCTGCACCTGGACCGTCGCCTCGGTCACGCCGGTGCCGTTGACACGTTCCTGCATGATCTGCGCGGCGACGTTCATGTTGGCGGGGTTGACCGCCTGGGGGTCGCCGGGTGCGTACGCCTGCAGGGTCACACTGGTGCCGCCCGCGAGGTCGATGCCGAGCCGCGGCTTGGTGTTCCCGGTGCCGAACATGATGGCCACCAGAGCCACCATGATCACCAGGATCAGGCTCAGCGCACGCCCCGGGTAACCGTCACGGGGACGGGACTTGGGTGATGCCACCTTCTCGATTCTCTCTGTCCATGCCGTGGGCAGGTCAAGTCGCCGACGCCGGGGTACCGGCGGACAGGGGGCGGCTCGGCCACGACGCAGCGGTCGGCGGTCCCGTGCGGGGGCTGACACCCCCGCCGGACTCCGTAGCGGGCAAGGCTACTTGGCGGAGGCGTCCTTGTCGCCACCCACCTGCGCCGGGGTCTTCTCAGCGTCGGCGTCCACAGCGGCGTCCGCAGCGGCGGAGACCTCGGCGTCCTTCGCGTCGTCCTTGGCGAGGTCCTTCGCCAGGGCGACGGGGGCATCCTCGACGGTCGCGGCCTCGGCGGTGGTGTCCGCCTCGTCCGACTCCTCCTCGGGCTCCTCGCCGTGGACGATCCGGTTGTACTCGACCGGGTCCATCACCTGCGCGATGGCCTGCTTGGCGTAGAGCGCGTACACGCCGGGAGCGACCTCGAGCTCGACGGTGTCGTCATTGACGGCCTTGACCAGCGCGTACATGCCACCGATGGTGCGGATGCCGCTGCCCGGCTCCAGCTGGTTGCGCATCTCCGAGGCCTGCTGCTGCTTCTTCTTGGCAGAGCGGGTCATCAGGAACATTGCGCCGAACATCACCACGGCGACGAGGAGGAAAGAGGAGGAACCCACGACTACAGTCCTTTGCGGGGCCGCAGGGGGAAGCGCGGCCGATCCGATTCTCGGGCCGCCCGGAGTGGACGGCGGCGGGCGGAGTCTAGGGGGACTCCTACAGGTGCAACAACGTCCAGCATGTCATCCGGGTGAGCCGAATGGCGAGTTCCCTGCACAGATCACATTCCGGAATACCTGAATTTCAGGCTTCCGGGGCCCCGAAGAGCTCCGTCTGGCTGGGCAGACCGGCCGCCGGGGACTGGTTAGGGGGCGTAAGACCCAGATGCTGCCACGCCGCCGCGGTCGCGATCCGGCCACGCGGGGTGCGGGCCAGCAGGCCCTCCCGGACCAGGAACGGCTCGGCGACCTCCTCGACCGTCTCGGACTCCTCCCCCACCGCCACGGCCAACGTCGACAGCCCGACCGGGCCGCCGCCGAACAGCTTGAGCAGCGCCTGGAGCACCGCCCGGTCCAGCCGGTCCAGGCCCTTGGCGTCCACCTCGTAGACGACGAGCGCGGCGGCCGCGATCGCCTCCGTGATCACTCCGTCGTGCCGGACCTGCGCGTAGTCGCGGACGCGGCGCAGCAGTCGGTTGGCGATACGCGGCGTGCCGCGCGAGCGGCGGGCGATCTCGGCGGCGCCCCTGGGATCTATCTCGACGTCCAGCAGCCGGGCGGAACGGTGGATCACCTGTTCCAGCTCCTCGGGAGCGTAGAACTCCATGTGCCCGGTGAACCCGAAGCGGTCGCGCAGCGGCGGCGGTAGCAGACCGGCCCGTGTGGTCGCCCCGACGAGCGTGAACGGCGGCAGGTCAAGCGGGATGGCGGTGGCGCCGGGCCCCTTGCCGACGATCACGTCGACGCGGAAGTCCTCCATCGCCATGTAGAGCATCTCCTCGGCGGGCCGCGACATCCGGTGGATCTCGTCGAGGAAGAGCACCTCGCCCTCGGTCAGCGAGGAGAGGATGGCCGCCAGGTCGCCTGCGTGCTGGATGGCCGGGCCGGAGGTGATCCGGATCGGCGCGTTCATCTCGGCGGCGATGATCATCGACAGCGTCGTCTTGCCGAGCCCGGGGGGGCCGCTGAGCAGCACGTGGTCGGGTGTGGCCGCCCGGCGCCTGGCCGCCTGGAGAACGAGCGAGAGCTGCTCGCGGACGCGCTCCTGTCCGATGAACTCGTCCAGGTCACGCGGGCGCAGCGCCGCCTCGACGGCCCGGTCCTCGCCGTCCGCAGCGGCGGTGACCAGGCGGTCGCCGGCGGCGTCGTCGTACATGCGCTCTTCGCTCCGTTCTCGGTGGATCTGCGTTTCTTTGTGCGGGCGAGTACTGCCGGGTACCACTTCTCAGTGATTTCCGCTGGGCGACTTCTCAGCGAATTCTCGTGTCTCAGTGGGTGCGGTTGCGGCTCTGCAACGCACTGCGGAGAAGCGCGGAGACGTTCGGCTTCTCCATCGCCTCGGCCTCGGGCGTGACCGCGGCGACCGCCTCGTCCGCCTCGCGCGGGGCGAAACCGAGGCCGACCAGGGCGGCGTGCAGCTGGTCGTTCCAGGGCGCGGGCCCGCTGGCGACCGCGGCGTGCGGCTGCGCGGGGACGGCGCCCGTCGGCGCGCCGAGCCGGTCCTTGAGCTCGATCAGCAGCTTCTGCGCACCCTTCGGCCCGATGCCGGGAACGGCGGTCAGCGCCTTGGCGTCACCCCTGGCCACGGCGAGCCGCAGCCCGTCCGGGCTGTGCACGGCGAGCATCGCCTGCGCGACCTTGGGCCCGACGCCGCTCGCCGTCTGCAACAGCTCGAAGGTATGCCGCTCGTCGTCGTCGGCGAAGCCGTAGAGGGTGAGGGAGTCCTCTCGGACCACAAGCGAGGTGGCGATCACGGCCTCCTGCCCCATGCGGAGACCCGCCAGCGTGTTCGGGGCGCAGTGGACCAGCATCCCGACGCCGCCGACCTGGATCACGGCGCTGCTCGGCGTGAGCGCGGCCACCGGGCCACTGACGAAGGCGATCACGGGCGGGGCTCCCTGACTCGGCTGAGGGCGGCGGCGATCCTGTTGTTGGCGGTGCCGCGCCAGATGTGGCAGATGGCGAGGGCGAGCGCGTCGGCGGCGTCCGCCGGCCTGGGCGGCGCGTCGAGCCGCAGGATGCGGGTGACCATGGCCCCCACCTGTGCCTTCTCCGCGCGACCGCTACCGGAGACGGCGGCCTTGACCTCGCTCGGGGTGTGCAGGGTGACCGGTATGCCGCGCCGGGTCGCACAGAGCATGGCGACCGCGCTGGCCTGGGCGGTGCCCATGACGGTGCGCACGTTGTGCTGCGAGAAGACGCGCTCGACGGCGACGAGCTCCGGCTGGTGCGTGTCGAACCACGCGTCGAGCCCACGCTCGATCTCCAGCAGCCGCAGGGGGATGTCCATCTCGGCAGGAGTTCTGACGACCCCACAGGCCACCATGTGCAGGGGCCTTCCCGGCGCGCCGTCGACCACACCGACACCGCAGCGGGTCAAGCCTGGATCCACCCCGAGAACACGCATGCCCGCAGGCTATCTGTTCGCACTGACAGAACCTTGCAACACCCAGGGGCGCGAGGCTCCGGTGATCCGCGGCTCCGCGCCCCTGGGTGTGACAACTACCTGCGGTAGCGAAGAGGGACTCAGTCGTCCGCGTCGAGCTCCGCCTCGACCTCGGGCGAGAGGTCGAAGTTGGCGAAGACGTTCTGCACGTCGTCGCTGTCCTCCAGCGCGTCGATCAGCTTGAAGATCTTGCGCGCGCCGTCGGCGTCGAGCTCGACCTGGACCGACGGGACGAAGTTGGCCTCGGCCGAGTCGTAGTCGATCCCGGCGTCGACGAGCGCGGTCCGCACCGCGACCATGTCCGAGGCCTCGGTCTGGATCTCGTACGCGTCGCCGATGTCGCTGACATCCTCCGCGCCGGCCTCGAGGGTGGCCTCCATGACCGTGTCCTCGTCGACCTTGTCGGCCTTGGGAACGATGATGACGCCCTTGCGGCTGAACATGTAGGAGACCGAGCCCGGGTCGGCCATGTTGCCGCCGTTGCGGGTCATCGCGACGCGCACGTCGGACGCGGCGCGGTTGCGGTTGTCGGTGAGGCACTCGATCAGGACGGCCACACCGTTCGGGCCGTAGCCCTCGTACATGATGGTGGCGTAGTCGGCGCCACCGGCCTCCGCGCCGGACCCGCGCTTGACGGCGCGGTTGATGTTGTCGATCGGGACCGAGCTCTTCTTCGCCTTCTGGATGGCGTCGTAGAGCGTCGGGTTGCCGGCGGGGTCACCACCACCGGTACGGGCCGCCACCTCGATGTTCTTGATCATCTTGGCGAAGAGCTTGCCGCGCTTCGCGTCGATGACGGCCTTCTTGTGCTTGGTGGTAGCCCACTTGGAGTGGCCGGACATCGAGTTGCTCCTTAAAACAGCACCGGACTGAAGTGAACGAACGGGGAGATCCTACCGTCACCGGCCGTGACCGACGGCGCGGACCATGTCCACGAAATAGGCGTGCACGCGGTGGTCGCCGGTCAGTTCCGGGTGGAACGACGTGGCCAGCAGGTTGCCCTGACGGACCGCCACGATGTGCTCGGCGTCGGTGCCCTCGTGCAGGGAGGCGAGGACCTCGACGCCCGCGCCGACGGACTCGACCCACGGGGCGCGGATGAAGACGCCGTGCACCGGGCCGCCCTCGGCAAGGCCCTTGAAGTCGACACCCTGCTCGAAGGACTCGTTCTGGCGGCCGAAGGCGTTGCGGCGGACGACCATGTCGATGCCGCCGACCGACTCCTGGTCGTCGCGGCCGTCGAGGATCTTGTCGGCCAGCATGATCATGCCCGCGCAGGTGCCGTAGACCGGCATCCCGGCGGCGACGCGGGCGCGCAGCGGCTCCATCACGCCGAAGAGCAGCGCCAGCTTGGACATGGTGGTGGACTCGCCGCCGGGGATCACGACGGCGTCGACCTCGGCCAGCTCCTCGGGGCGGCGGACCGGGCGGGCGAGCGCGTCGGCCTCGGCGAGGGCGACGAGGTGCTCGCGCACGTCGCCCTGGAGGGCGAGCACACCGACGACGGGAGTGGAGCTGGACGACGACACGGGAGGGACCTCTTCTGGATGTTCTTGTTCTGGATGTCCGTGGATGAACAGACGAACGGGAGGAGCCCCGGCCCCCTACGCGTGGCGCGTTGGCAGGGGCCGGGGCTACCGAAGACGACTGCGGGAGTCGATTACCAGCCGCGGTTGGCGTAGCGCTCGGTCTCGGGCAGGGTGTCGCAGTTGATGCCGACCATGGCCTCGCCCAGGTTGCGGGAGGCGTCCGCGATGATCTTCGGGTCGTCGTAGAAGGTGGTGGCCTTCACGATGGCGGCGGCGCGCTTGGCCGGGTCGCCCGACTTGAAGATGCCGGAGCCGACGAAGACGCCCTCCGCGCCCAGCTGGCGCATCAGCGCGGCGTCGGCCGGGGTGGCCACGCCACCGGCGGAGAAGAGCACGACCGGGAGCTTGCCGAGCTCGGCGACCTCGGCGACCAGCTCGTACGGGGCGCGCAGCTCCTTGGCCGCGGCGTACAGCTCGTTGTTGTCGCAGCCGCGCAGCTTGGCGATCTCGCCCTTGATCTGGCGCAGGTGGCGGACGGCCTCGACGACGTTGCCGGTGCCGGCCTCGCCCTTGGAGCGGATCATGGCCGCGCCCTCGGCGATGCGGCGCAGGGCCTCACCCAGGTTGGTGGCACCGCAGACGAAGGGGGTGGTGAAGGCGAACTTGTCGGAGTGGTTGACCTCGTCGGCCGGGGTCAGCACCTCGGACTCGTCGATGTAGTCGACGCCGAGCGCCTGCAGCACCTGGGCCTCGACGAAGTGGCCGATGCGGGACTTCGCCATGACCGGGATGGAGACGGCCTCGATGATCTCTTCGATCATGTTCGGGTCGGACATACGGGCCACGCCGCCGTCCTTGCGGATGTCGGCGGGAACGCGCTCCAGAGCCATGACGGCCACGGCGCCCGCATCCTCGGCGATCTTCGCCTGCTCGGCGTTGACCACATCCATGATCACACCACCCTTGAGCTGCTCGGCCATGCCGCGCTTGACGCGGGCGGTACCGATGGCAGGCTGGTCGGAGGTGGCGGGGGAGTTGGTGGACACGAATGACCTCACTGAAGACGCGGATTCGGTGCGATAAGCCCATGGTAGGCCCGCTCCGACCTTAGCCGATGCTCCATGCGGTCCAGCCCGGACCATCCGAGTACGACGTTCCGTAGCAGGCGCGATGCCTGACGGCCGGTCCGCGGTACGCGTTACGCGTTGCGCGTCGCGTGCTTACGCCGGGACGCGCTCCAGCGTACGCGGAGCCTCGTCGTCCATCTCGAAGGCGAGCGGGAACGGCGCGTGTCCGGCGAGCCGGAAGAGACGGACCAGCCGGTGTCGGCGGACGGCGCGCGCCGCGCGCACGGAGTCGTTGTGGAACCGCCGGGCCATCGGCACGCGGCGCACGGCCTCGCCGAGGTCGGCGAGTGCCTCGGCCCCGCCGGGCAGAGCCGAGAGCTCGGCGACCTGCTCCGGCTCGGCGAAGACGGCGCGCAGGGCTTGGGAGAGCTGGCTCTCCGCGACTTCCCGCGCGTCGGGCTGCGCGGTTCGGGCGGCGTGGGAGGCCTGGTAGAGCAGGATCGACGCGGCGGGATCGAGCAGCGTCGAGGTCGCCAACTCCTGCGCTGTGGACGCGCGTCGAAGGAGCTGCGCGTCGAGCGCGGCGCGGGCGGCGTCGATCCGCGCGTGCAGGCGGTCCAGGCGACCGGCCGTCCAGGAGAGGTAGAGGCCGAAGGCGACGACAGCGAGGGCGACCCAGATCCAGATGCTCACGGGGTGTGACCCTATCCGCTCCCGCGGGGACGGAACGGAGATTGAGCTTCGCCACCGCAGGTCGTTGCACTGCCCAGGGGCGCGGGGAACCGCCCGAGAAACCACCGGCGCGCGGACGGCCCTGCTCGCTCGGGGACTCACCACCCGGGTGGCTTGTCGCGCAGTCCCCCGCGCCCCTGGTGGTGCAACTACCGCATCTGCAAGAGGTTCAGTCCCTGGCCAGCCCCAGGCGGGCGCGCCACCCCGTGGCCGGCTCGCCGTCCGTCACCGCCGCCGCGCCCGTCGCGACGGTCTCGTAGACGGCGAGGATGTCCGCGCCCACCGTGGACCAGTCGAAGCGGCGGACGTGGCGCGAGCCCGTGTCGCTGAGCGCGCTGCGGCGCTCGGGGTCGCCGAGGAGGCGGATGGCGACCTTGGCCAGGGCCTCCCCGTCCTCGACGGGGAAGAGCTCGCCGCTGGCGCCGCCGTCGAGGACCTGCCGGAAGGCGTCCAGATCGCTGGCGACGACCGGCGCGCCCGCGCTCAGCGCCTCGACCAGGATGATGCCGAAGCTCTCGCCGCCCGTGTTGGGCGCGATGTACACGTCGACGCTGCGCAGCAGCCGCGCCTTGTCCTCGTCGGAGACCATGCCGAGGAAGGTGATCCGGTCCCGCACCTCGCGCGGGAGGTCCTTGACCGCCTCCTCCTCGTCACCCTTGCCCGCGACCAGCAGTCGAACCCCCGGCCGCTCGGCGAGGATCTTCGGGAACGCCTCCAGCAGCGTCGGCAGACCCTTGCGCGGCTCGTTGATGCGGCCGACGAATCCGATCGTCTCCCCCTGCCACTCCGCGCGCGGTTCCGCGCTCGCGAAGAAGTCGACGTCGACGCCGTTGGGGATGACCACCGCGTCTCCGCCGAGGTGCTCGACCAGCGTCGTGCGTGCGTACTCGCTGACGGCGATCCGCGCGGAGATCTTCTCCAGCGCCGGCTGGAGGATCGGCTCGGCCGCGATCATCGCGCGGGAACGCGGGTTGGAGGTGTGGAAGGTGGCCACTATCGGGCCGCTGGCGGCCCAGCAGGCGAGGAGCGAGAGGCTCGGCGTCGCGGGCTCGTGGATGTGCAGCACCTCGAACCGGCCCTCGTGCAGCCAGCGGCGCACCCGCGCGGCCGAGAGGAAGCCGAAGTTGAGGCGTGCCACCGAGCCGTTGTACGGCACGGGGACCGCACGGCCCGCCGAGGTGACGTACGGCGGGAGCGGCGTGTCGTCGTCGGCCGGGGCCAGCACGGAGACCTCGTGACCGAGGCCGATCAGGTGCTCGGCGAGGTCGCGGACGTGGAACTGGACGCCGCCGGGGACGTCCCAGGCGTAGGGGCAGACGACGCCGATCCTCATGCCTGGGCCTCCACCGGGTTCGCGCCGCCGTCAGTTGACGGAGCGTCAGAGGGAACGGCCGTGCCCTGCAGCGCGCGCGGGTCGTCGGGTTCGAGGTCGGCGAGCCAGAAGCGCTGGAGCATGTGCCAGTCCTTGGTGTGGGCGCGGACGCCCTCCGCCCAGACGTCGGCCATGGCCTGCGTCATCGCCGCCGTCTTCTCGCGGCGGCTGCCCTGCTCGGGGACCTGGATCTCCTCGTGCACGCAGCCCTTCATCACCTTGGTGTCGTCGTACCAGAGGGTGACCGGGAGCAGCGCCGCTCCCGTCTGCTGGGCCAGGGCCGCCGGACCGGCCGGCATCCGGGTCTTCTCGCCCATGAAGTCGACCTCGACTCCGGACGCCGAGAGGTCGCGGTCGCCGACCAGGCAGACCAGCTTGCCCGCGCGCAGCCGCTTGGCCAGGGTGGCCAGGGTGTTGCTGCCGCCGGTCAGCGGCAGCACCTCCATGCCGAGGCCCTCGCGGTAGGCGACGAAGGTGTCGAAGAGCTTCTCCGGCTTGAGGCGCTCGGCGACCGTGCTGAACGGGTAGCCGCGGACCACGACCCAGGCGCCGGCCAGGTCCCAGTTGCCCATGTGCGGCAGGGCGAGGACGACGCCGCGACCGGCGGCCAGGGTGTCGTCCAGCCGCTCGATGTGCTCGGGCTCGAAGGAGGCGGTGATCCTCTCCCGGTTCCAGACCGGCATCCGGAAGGACTCGCACCAGTAGCGCAGGTAGGACCGCATGCCCTCGCGGCTCAGCGCCCGGATCGCTGCGTCGTCCAGCTCGGGGTGGACCCGGCGCAGGTTGGTCTCCAGGCGCAGCACGCTCTTGCCGCGGCCCCTCCAGGTCCGGTCGGCGATGCGGCGGAACAGCGCGTCGGCCCAGGGCTCGGGAAGGCGCTTGACCAGGGCCCAACCGGACGCGTACGCGGTGTAGGTCAGCTGGTCCTTGATGCGGTTCAGGTCCGTCATCGGGCCTCCCCCTCGGTGGACTCGGTCGGCCCGGTGGACTCGGTCGGCTCACCGGGCTCGGTGGACTCGGCGGGCTGCGAGGCCGCCTCCGCTGCGGCCAGTTCGGCGGCCTCGCGGCGCACGGTCAGCACCCGCTGGAAGACGGTGACCAGGCTGCCCGCGGCCACCGCCCACAGCGCGATCGGCAGCAGCCACTGGATCCCCGGCACGCCGAACGCGTGCAACCCGGCGAGCCCGGCCGCGACCAGGGTGACCACCAGCCGCTCGGCGCGCTCGGCGACGCCGTTGACGTTGCACGGGAGCCCGAGGCTCTCCGCCCGGGCCTTGGCGTACGAGACGACCTGGCCGCTGGCCAGGCAGAACAGCGTCACCGCGCAGAGCAGCAGGTTGTCGCCCTTGCCCGCGTACCACATGGCGATGCCGCCGAAGATCGCGCTGTCCGCCACCCGGTCCAGCGTCGAGTCGAGGAACGCGCCCCAGGGCCCGGAGCGGCCCGCCTGGCGGGCCATGTTGCCGTCGACCAGGTCGGAGAAGACGAACAGGGTGATGACGACCGTGCCCCAGAAGAAACTGCCGCGCGGGTAGAACACCAGCGCACCCGCCACCACCCCGGCGGTGCCGACCAGGGTGACCGCGTCCGGACTGACCCCCTTGCGCAACAGGAAGGCCGCAAGAGGCGTGAAGACGCGGGTGAAGAAGGCTCGGGCGTATTTGTTGAGCATGGGTCTGCCGACCGCTCCGTTCCAGGCTGGAGAAGAGTGCGCACAATCTCTTGGAACCAGATTCTCCGGCTCCCGGGACCGGATTGTCCGGGCGTGCGCCATGCTATCGGGGGCCTACGCCTGACCCACGTATGGACCTGCGGCGAACTCGGTGAGAGGCTCCAAAGTACCGCGGGTGACCGTCGTCACAATCCCCACCCACTCCCTCACGGAGCGAATCACCCGGCGCGGTCCCCGTGGCGTTTCTCTGGCGCGCAAGCGGGAGGAGACACCGATCATGGGTGACAAGCACAATGCACCAGCGGGAGCCGCCGGCAGGGCACCGTCGGCCGACCGGCCCGAGCAGATCAGGAACGTGGTGCTGGTCGGCCACAGCGGAGCAGGAAAAACCACCATCGCCGAGAGCCTCGCCCTGGCCACGGGGGCGATCAACCGGGCCGGACGCGTCCAGGACGGCACGACCGTCTCCGACTACGACGAGATCGAGCACCGGCAACAGCGCTCGGTCCAGCTCTCCCTCGTCCCGATCGAGTTCGACGGGTACAAGATCAACCTGCTGGACACCCCCGGCTACGCCGACTTCACCGGCGAGCTGCGGGCCGGGCTGCGGGCCGCCGACGCGGCGCTCTTCGTCGTCCCGGCCAACGAGGACATCGACGGCGCGACCCGCTCGCTCTGGGACGAGTGCGCCGCGGTCGACATGCCACGCGCCCTGCTCGTCACCAAGCTCGACGCGCCCCAGGCCGACTTCGACGCCACCGTCGAGCGCTGCCGCGAGGCGTTCGCGCCGGACTCCCCCGAGTCGGTGCTGCCGATCTACCTGCCGCTGCGCGAGGGCGAGCCCGGCGCGGACGGCACCCGTCACGTCTCCGGCCTGGTCGGCCTGCTGAGCCGGCAACGGTACGACTACGCCGACGGCAAGCGCGTCGAGAGCGAGGTCGACGGCGAGCTTGCGACGGAGATCGATCCGGCCCGGGAGCGGCTGATCGAGGCGGTCATCACCGAGAGCGAGGACGAGACGTTGATGGACCGCTACCTCGGCGGCGAGACCATCGACACCGAGAATGTCATCGACGACCTCGAACGCGCGGTGGCCCGCGGCCACTTCCACCCCGTGCTGGCCGCGCTCCCGGCTGCCGACGGCTCCCGCGAGGGCGTCGGCACGACGGAGCTGCTGCAACTGGTCACCGCGGCCTTTCCCTCCCCGATCGAGCACGTCTGCCCGGTGCACCCCGGCGAGGAAGCCGTCGCCTGTGACCCCGACGGCCCGCTGGCGGCGCAGGTACTGAAGGTCACCAGCGACCCCTACGTCGGACGGCTCACCCTCTGCCGCGTCTTCTCCGGCACGCTGCGCCCCGACGTCCAGGTCCACGTCGGGGACAGCGACGAGCGCGTCGGCGCGCTGACCTCGCCGTTCGGCAGGGCGCAGCGGCCGGTCCCGCAGGCCGTGGCGGGTGACATCGTCTGCGTCGCCAAGCTCGGCCACGGCGCGACCGAGGAGACGCTGAGCCAGCCCGGCCACCTGGTCGACCTCGACCACTGGGCGCTCCCCGAGCCGCTGCTGCCGATCGCCATCCACGCCCACAGCAAGGCGGACGAGGACAAGCTCTCCCAGGCGCTGTCCCGCCTCGGCGGCGAGGACCCGACGCTGCGGCTGGAGCAGAATCCGGAGACCCGGCAGCTGGTCCTGTGGTGCCTCGGCGAGGCCCACGCGGACGTGATGCTGGAGCGGCTGCGCGGCCGGTTCGGCGTGCAGATCGACACCGAGGACTACGTGGTGCCGTTCCGCGAGACGCTGGCGGGCCCGGCAACGGGACGTGGACGGCACGTCAAGCAGTCCGGCGGCCACGGGCAGTACGCCATCTGCGAGATCGAGGTCGAACCGCTGCCGACGGGCAGTGGGTTCGAGTTCGTCGACAAGGTGGTCGGCGGCGCGGTGCCGCGCCAGTTCATCCTCTCGGTCGAGAAGGGCGTGCGCGCGCAGCTGGCACGTGGCGTGGCGGCGGGCTTCCCGCTGGTCGACGTGCGGGTCACGCTCGTCGACGGCAAGGCCCACTCCGTGGACTCCTCGGACGCCGCCTTCCAGACGGCGGGCGCGCTGGCGCTGCGCGAGGCGGCGGCGGACAACGTCCGGCTGCTGGAGCCGGTCGCGGAGGTCCACGTCCTCGTCCCGGACGACTTCGTAGGCGCGGTGCTGAGTGATCTGTCGAGCAGGCGCGGGCGGGTGCTGGGGACGGAACCCGTCGGCTCGGGCGGCAGGACCGCGATCCACGCGGACGTCCCGGAGCTGGAGATCGTCCGCTACGCGGTCGACCTCCGCTCGCTCAGCCACGGCGCCGGCAGCTTCACCCGCGTGTACGCGCGGCACGAGGCGTTGCCGGAGGCGATGGCTTCGAGGGTGCTGAAGAAGATGGAGGCCGCGAGGTAGATCCTTCTAGACAGGGGCGAGTTGCACTTTCAGGGGTGCGAGGCTCTGCTGATGTGCGGCTCCGCCGCGTGGGCGCGACAAGCCGGTGCCTTTGCTGCCGCAGATGGTTGCACTGTCCAGGGGCTCGGGGAACTGCGCGACAAGCCACCCATGTAGGTGGTTCGCCGAACGAGCAGGGCCATCCGCACAGGGTGGTTGTTCGCGCAGTTCCCCGCGCCCCTGGACAGTGCAACCATCTGCAGAAACAAAGCCCCCGCCTGGTCCCGCCCACGCGGCGAAGCCGCAGATCAGCAGAGCCCCGCGCCCCTGGGTGTTGCAACTACCTGCGGCAACAAAGC
>NZ_JBGCCL010000053.1:0-20170 GCF_041262505.1 Streptacidiphilus sp. MAP5-3 | reverse complement strand
CGGAGTTCGGCGAGGCCGGACGTCAGGAAGCCTGGACCGGACCGAGGAACCGTGGGTGGTGGAGCTGCGGCCGGACAGCCTGATCGCGACAGTCGAGAACGGCACCGCCCAACCGCCCAACCGCGCGGCGCGCGCCGCCGCGCATGTCCGCGCGCCGCCCGGACCGACGCAGCGCCAAGCCCAGGGGGAAGCAATGGCCTTCGAGCTGACCAGCTACCGGAACCTCGGCGACGCGTTCGCCGCGCGTGTCGCCCAACATCCCGACAAGACCGCGCTCACCATCTACCGCAACTCCGCCGAGGCCGCGCACGATAGCCTCAGCTACGCCGAACTCGCCCGCCGGGCCGGCCTGCGCGCCGCCGACCTGGCGCAGCACCTGGCCCCCGGTGAGCGCGTTCTCATCGCGCTGCCCACCGGCACCGAGTTCGTCGAGCTCTACCTCGCCTGCTTGCTGGCCGGTGTCATCGCCGTGCCCGCCCCGCCGGCGACCGGCTCCACCGCCGCCGCCCAGCGCGTCGCCGCGATCGCCGTGGACTGCACGCCCGGACTGGTCTTCGTCACCGCCGGGGACCTCGGCACCCTCACCGAGCGCTTCCAAGCGCAGGGCCTGGGCCACGTCCCCGTCCGGGCCGCCGCCCCCGTGCCGGCCGGTGAGGCACTCCCCGCGGCGCTCCGCGGTCGCCACATCGACCAGGACGCCCTCGCCGTCCTCCAGTACAGCTCCGGCTCCACCGGCACCCCGAAGGGCGTGATGCTCGCCCACCGGAACGTCCAGGCGAACCTCGAGGCCCTGCACTCCGTCATCGGCCTGGGCGGGGACGACTCGTTCGGCAGCTGGATGCCGCTGCACCACGACTTCGGTCTCTTCGTTCAGCTCAGCTGCGCACTCTTCCACGGCGCGACAACGGTCCTGATGCCGCCGGTGACGTTCGCCCGCAAGCCCGTCGAATGGTTTCGGATGATGAACGAATTCCGGACCACCGCCAGCTCCGCTCCCAACTTCGCGTACGGCATCGCGCAGCGCCTCATCACGGACGAACAACTCGACGGGCTCGACGTGTCACCGCTGCGCTGGCTGTGCAACGGCTCCGAGCCGATCCACGCCCCGACCATCGCCGCGTTCACCAAGCGGTTCGCACACATCGGGCTGCGCCCCGAAGCCATCGCCGCCGGCTACGGCATGGCCGAGGTCACCGTCTACACCTGCACCACCCCCATCCCGCGCCAGCCGACCGTCCTGGTCGTCGACCCCCAGCGCCTCGCCGACGCCGACCACCCCGCGCTGGTTCCCGCCCATGACGGCCGCGGCAAGGAGATCACCGGCGTCGGACGCCCCAAGGCCTTCGACGCCCTCATCGTCGACCCCGCCACCCTGCGCCCCCTGCCCGCCGGCGAGGTCGGCGAGGTCTGGCTGCGCGGTGACAGTGTCGGCCGGGGCTACTGGGACAAGCCCGACCTCACCGCCCGCATCTTCCACGCCCGTCCCGCCGGCGCCGACGACACCGGACCCGGCTGGCTGCGCACCGGCGACCTGGGCGCCCTGGCGGACGGCGAACTGTTCATCACCGGCCGGCTCAAGGAGGTGATGATCGTCCACGGGCGCAACCTCTACCCGCACGACATCGAACACGAGGCGCGGGCCGCCCACCCCGCGCTGGAGGGGTTCCTCGGCGCCGCCTTCGGTGTCCAGGCCCCCGACGAGCGGATCGTGCTGGTGCACGAGGTCAGCCCGACCCTGCCGGCCGAGGAACTGCGCACCGTGGCGGCGGCCATCATCCGCCGCCTCACCGCCGCTACCGGTGCGCCGGTCCGCAACGTCCTGCTGGTGCGGCGCGGCAGCGTGCACCGCACCACCAGCGGCAAGATCCAGCGCGCCGCGATGCGCGACCGCTTCCTGGCCGGCGAGATCACTGCCCTGCACACCGAACTCGATCCTGCGGTACGGCGGTTGACCGCAGAACCCGAAACCCTGTGACGCCCACCCGCACCGGCACCGCACGCGGGATCGTGAACCGGTTGGCGTGGATGCAGGCCGAGTACGGGCTCACGGGCGCGGATCGGGTGGCTATGGCTGACCGACTCCCGGGGACTGATGCTGACCTTTTGCTGACCCCGGATGGTCGGCCAGGCCCACGGCCTGGGTGGAACCGCTGCTCCTGTGGTATGTCCCACCCGCGTTTCCGCAGGTGGGACACCCTAAGGCAGCGTCTACTGGACCACGTTGACGAAGCTCATCATGCCGTTGTCCTCGTGAGCGGCGATGTGGCAGTGGGACATCACCAAGGCGGCCGGCCCCGTGAAGGGCATCTGGTATCACGCCTACGTCATCATCGACATCTTCAGCCGCTACATCGTCGACCACACCGTCGAGGCTGTCGAATCCGCCGAGCGGCGGAGGAGCGGCAGGAGTGGCGCTGATGGTCGCCTAGGACCGGCGACACGACCTCGGCCGTCGGTCCCGGCGAGGTGCGCCGGTGGATACCTGACACGAACCGACCGTCTCTTGGCCAACAGCCTTTCAGGAGGTATCCCGTGGCTGTGCAGGACATGGCATTCGCCGAGATCTACACGCGGGACAACTTATCTACCGTCGACTACTTCGTTTCGGCCATGGGGTTCACCCGCGTCGCGGATGCCGTTGAGAGTGACCGCAGTTCAGTGCTGCTCCGGCAGGGCGGGGTGCAACTGGTCGTCACCTCGGGCCGCGGGGTCTGGAAGTTCCTGGACGAGCACGGGGATGGTGTTGCCGACATCGCCCTGACCTGCGACGACCCGGCCGCCACCGCCGACGCGGCTGTGGCGGCTGGCGCCAAGTTGGTCGGCCCGGTACGCGAGCATCCGGTGGTGTCGGCCTTCGGGGACGTTACGTACACCCTGCTGCCGCTGACGGCTAGTCCGGTGACAACTGCTCCCGCTGGGCGCCGGTGGACCGCGACGCCGGCGTCCCCGGCAACTGGCCGGATCTCCTCGCTGGACCATGTCGCTGTCTGCCTGGAGGGCGGCAGCCTGCAGGAATTCGCCGACTTCTACCGGGACGCCTTCGGGTTCTCCCGCTACTCCTCCGAGTACGTGGCGGTCGGCGCCCAGGCGATGGACTCGATCGTGGTCCGCAGCGCCTCGGATCGCGTGATCTTCACCTTGGTCGCGCCGGACCCGGCGGCCAAGGATGCCGGGCAACTCGGCGCCTACCTGGAGCGCAACTGCGGCGCCGGGGTGCAGCACTTGGCGTTCCTGGTCGCGAACATCACCGCGGCGGTCCGGGAGATCGGCGACCGCGGCGTAGAGTTCCTGACCACGCTCGGTAGTTACTACGACGCCCTCGCCGAGCGCATCCCCGAGATGACAGAGCGGATCGCGCAGCTACGGCAGACCCAGGTGCTGGCCGACCGAGACGAGTGGGGCCACCTGCTGCAGCTGTTCAGCCGCTCGCCCTACGAGCGCAACACGCTCTTCTCCGAGCTCATCCAGCGCGAGGGTTCGCGCGGCTTCGGCAGCGCCAACATCCGGGCGCTGTACGAGGCGGTCGAGCGCGACCGGCTGGCTTCCCAGTGACGGGCCCGGACGTCGACCCGGCGGGCCTGCTCACCCTGGCCGACTACGCCGCCGCGGCCGAGGCACGACTCGACCGCGCCGTCTGGGACTTCATCGAGGGCGGCGCGGGCCAGGAGCGCACCCTTGCCGCCAACCTGGACGCCTTTGACCGCGTCAGGCTGGCCCCGCGGGTGCTGGCAGGCGCTGGCCGCCCGGACCTTGAGACCAAGATCCTCGGGCGCACCTGGGCGGCCCCGGTCGGGATCGCGCCGATGGCCTACCACACGATGCTCGCCCCGGCGGGCGAGGTGAGCACGGCGCTAGCCGCCGGCCGCGCGGGCCTCCCGCTGGTGGTGAGCACCTTCGCAGGGCGCGCCTTCGAGGAGATCGCCGCGGCCGCGTCGGCCCCGCTGTGGCTACAGGTCTACTGCTTCCAGGACCGCTCGGTTACGCGGCGGCTGATCGAACGCGCCGAGGGGGCTGGCTTCGAAGCCTTGGTCCTCACCGTAGATGCCCCGCACCTGGGCCGCCGGCTGCGCGACCTGCGCAACGACTTCCGACTGCCGACCGGGATCACCCCGGCCAATCTGGATGGAGACGGCTTCTCGTCGCCGAGCGGCCATGCGGCCACCGAGTTCGATGCGACCCTCGACTGGTCCGTGATCGACTGGCTGCGCTCGATCAGCTCCCTGCCAGTGCTGGTCAAGGGCGTGCTCACGGCCGCCGATGCGCGGCGGGCGCTGGTGGCCGGGGTGGACGGCATCGTGGTCTCCAACCACGGCGGCCGGCAGCTGGACGGTGCCCCGGCCACCCTCGAGGTGCTGCCCGAGATCGCCATGGCGGTCGCCGGGGCCTGCCCGGTGCTGGTGGACGGTGGGGTCCGGTGCGGAAGGGACGTGCTGGCCTCGCTCGCTTCGGGGGCCGACGCGGTCCTGCTGGGCCGCCCGGTGCTGCACGGCCTCGCGGTCGACGGTGAGACGGGCGCGGCCAGGGTGCTGGGCATCGTCACCGAGGAGCTGACCGAGGCGATGGCCCTCACCGGCACCCGCTCGGTCGCCGTCGCCGGACCGGAGCTGCTACGGGGTGGCACCGCTGCCGAGCGGCCGACCGAGGCTCCCAGCGTGGCCCGGCCTCCCGTTCAGGCTGCCGCTGAGCGGCCCGGGCCGAGCGGCCCGGGCCTGTGGAAGGACGACCTGCACGCTAGTCTGTCCGACCCGGTGCTCGACACCATGAACTTCCTCAACGAAGTCACCTACCGCTATCCCGAGGCGGTCTCCTTCGCACCGGGACGGCCCTACGACGGCTTCTTCGAGACCGAGCAGATCTTCGAATGCCTGCGCCGGTACCTCGACCACCTGAAGCAGGGCGGGGCGACGCCGGAGCAGGTCCGCGCCGCGCTCTTCCAGTACGGACCGACCAGCGGCCAGATCCGCGAGCTGATCGCCGACTGGCTGCGCCAGGACGAGGGCATCGAGGTCTCCCCGGAGGCCATCGTGGTCACCGTCGGCGCCCAGGAGGCGATGCTCCTCGCGGTGCGCGCGCTGATCTCCGGCCCCGAGGACGTGCTGCTGGTCTCCAGCCCCTGCTACGTCGGAATCACCGGCGTGGCCAGCCTGCTGGACGTCGCGCTGACCGCGGTCGAGGAGCGGCCGGACGGCTTCAGCTGCGCCGACCTGGAGACGGCGATCCTGGCCGAGCGGGCCCGCGGCCGCCGCCCCCGCGCGGTGTACGTGATCCCGGACCACTCCAACCCGTCGGGCACCACCATGTCCGAGCCGACCCGCCGGGAGCTGCTCGACGTGGCGGCCCGGCAGGACATCCTGATCCTGGAGGACAGTCCGTACCGACTGGTCAGCCCGGGCACCCAGCTGCGGACCCTGAAGGCGCTCGACTGCGACCGACGGGTCGTCCACCTGGGCTCTCTCTCCAAGACACTCTTCCCCGGCGCCCGGGTGGGCTTCGCGATTGCGGACCAGCCGGTGCTGGACGGCTCCGGCGCCACCGGGCTGCTGGCGGACGAGCTCACCAAGATCAAGAGCATGGTCACGGTGAACACCTCCCCGGTGAGCCAGGCTGTGGTGGCCGGCATGCTGCTGGCCGCCGACGGACGGGCCTCGGTGCTCAACACGCGCACCGCCGCCTACTATGGCGACGCGATGCGGGTCACCCTCGAGCAACTGGCGACGCACTTTCCCGAGGTGGAGCGGGCGGCGCTCGGCGTGCGCTGGAATGAGCCCAGCGGCGGCTTCTTCCTGGCCGTCAACGTGCCGTTCCGGGCGGACAACGCCGCGCTGGAACGCTCGGCCGAGGAGTTCGGCGTCATCTGGACGCCGATGTCCTATTTCAATCCCCAGGGCGGCGGCGAGCGCAGCCTGCGCCTGTCCGTCAGCTACCTGACCCACGCCCAGATCGCCGACGGCATCGGCCGACTGGCGCGCTTCATCAGGGCCCAGGCAGACGCCTGACCAGCCCACATCTTCCGAAAGGACAATGCAGTGACGAACCCGTTCGACGACCCGGACGCCAACTACCGGGTGCTCGTCAACGACGAGGGCCAGCACTCCCTCTGGCCGGTCTTCGTCGAAGTGCCCGCCGGCTGGACCTCGGTGTTCGGCGAGGCACTCCGGCAGGACTGCCTGGACTACATCGAGCAGAACTGGACCGACATGCGCCCGAATAGCCTGATCGAGGCGATGGCGAACAGCTGAACCCCTGCGGCACCAGCGAGCGAAACTGCGGTGGCCCCTTCCACAGCCATCTGGAAGGGGGCTCCACCCTTGGGGGCCGACAGCGTGAAGAACGACTGTTACCGCCGATCTAATCTGTGCTGGACTGAAAATCGGGGTTCGGGAGGGCCGGCGGCAGCGTCCGTTGCGCGGAGCGGAACGGACGGAAACGGTTGCTCTCTCAGGTGGTGGGGGCGAGGGTGACGTCGTGGCCGAGGGCCTGGAGTTGGCGGACGAGGTCGCGGGTCTTGCGGGCTTTGTCGAGGTGGCGGCGGTGCCACTCGGGACCGAGGTCCTGGTAGGCGTGGCAGGGTCGTCGATCAGGTGCCACGCGATGACGAGGATCGAGCGCGCGACCGCGACGACGGCCTTCGCATGCCCCCGGCGTTTGACGATGCGTCGGTAGCGGGCTCCCAGGAAGGTGTCGGTGCGCGACGCGGCGGTGGCGGCCTCACCGAGTGCGCCCTTGAGCCGGGGGTTGCCCTTCCCTGCCGGTCCGCCGCGGTTCTTGGGTCCGGACTGGATGGTTCTGGGGCAGAGTTTGGCCCAGGACACCAGGTGGTCTGCGGTCGGGAAGCGGCTCATGTCGGTGCCGATCTCGGCCAGGATGATCTGGGCGGTCGCCGGTCCGACGCCGGGGATGGCGTCCAGGCGCTCTGCCAGGGTCGTCCCGCTGGACAAGGGCGGGCTGCCCGGGCCCTCGTCCTGCCGCGGTTCGGGCAGCTGCTCCAGAGCTTGGGCGATGAGCTGGTCGAGCCGGGCGATCTGGGCCGTGAGGTGGTCGATGCTGTCCAGCAGGATCTGGAGCAGCCGGCCGTGGTGGTCTTCGAACTGTCCGGTGAGGGCCTCGACAAGGAGCGGCTTCTTCGGGACCAGGCGCCCCTGGGCCAGGTCGGCCAGGCCCCGGGGCTGCGCTCGCCGGCCGCGAGGGCGTCCAGTATCGCCCGCCCGGTAACCCCGAACAGGTCGGAGACGGCGCCGGAGAGCTTGATCTGCGCGTCCTGCAGCACCTTGTCGACCCGGTGCTTGTGCCGGGTGCGTTCCTGGGTGAAGACGGTCCGGGTCCGGGTGAGGTCGCGCAGTTGCCGCACCGGCTGCGGTGGCACGAACGAGGGCCGGAGCATGCCGCGTTCGGCGAGCTTGGCCAGCCAGACCGCGTCGAGCTTGTCGGTCTTCGGTCGGCCCGGGACGTTCTTCACGTCGCGGGCGTTGACCAGCCAGCACTGCAGCCCGCGGGCCTCCAGCAGGTAGAAGAAGGGCCGCCAGTACGTGCCGGTCGCCTCCATGACCACGCGCTGGACGCCGTGGCAGACCAGCTGGTCGCCCAGTTCCCAGATCGCATTCGTGGTCGCGGCTGCCGTCCACACCTGCTGCACCCGACGCCCCTCGACCGTCTCGTGCGGCACCCGCACGCAGACCATCCCCGACGCCTTCGCGATGTCGATGGCCGCGACCCGGTCCACCGTCCCACCCTCGGGCTCCTCCGTCTGTTCCTCCACCGCCAACCCTCCCCTCCACCCAGCATTCGCGCGCGGACGGGCCACCCGGGGAGCGAGAGGGGAACGGAGAAGCTGGACAGCGTGCGCGAGGCAACAGTGTGCGACCCCCTCGGGCCACTCCCTCACCAGACTGTGATGCGAGCTCGACAGGCCAAGCGCCGACGGCGTTGACGGGCGACCCACCACCGATTTTCACGTCTGCGAGACGTCAACAAAAGGTGTAAGGAGGACTGTGATGGATATCGGCCTCGTGCTCCAGACCGACCCGCCTGCGAAGTTGCTGGTGGAGCGGATGATCCGCGCCGAACGAGCCGGGTTCACGCACGGCTGGACGTTCGACTCCTGCGTGCTGTGGCAGGAGCCGTTCGTGATCTACAGCCAGATCCTCGCGAACACCGAGCGGTTGACGCTCGGCCCGATGGTCACCAACCCCGTCACCCGCACCTGGGAGGTCACCGCCTCCCTGTTCGCCACGCTGAACGACATGTTCGGCAACCGCACCGTCTGCGGCATCGGCCGCGGCGACTCCGCCCAGCGGGTCGCCGGGCGCAAGCCGGCGACGCTGGAGCGGCTCTCGCACGCCATGCACGTCATCAAGGAACTGGCGGAGGGCCGCGAGGCTGAGGTCGACGGCACGGTCATGCACATCCCGTGCATCAGCGGCGACCCGAAGCTGCCGATCTGGATGGGCGCGTACGGCCCCAAGGCGTTGGAGCTGACCGGCCGCCAGGCCGGCGGCTTCATCCTCCAGCTGGCCGACCCGTTCCTGACGGAGTGGATGATCAAGCACGTCCGCCAGTCCGCGACCGACGCAGGTCGCGACCCCGACTCGGTCACCATCTGCGTAGCCGCCCCGGCCTACGTGACGGACGGCTCGGCGGAGCAGCTCGCCCACGCCCGCGAACAGTGCCGCTGGTTCGGCGGCATGGTCGGCAACCACGTCGCCGACCTGGTCTCCCGCTACGGCGAGCACAGCGGACTGGTGCCCGACGCGCTCACCGACTACATCAAGGAGCGCCAAGGCTACGACTACTCCCACCACGGCCGCGCGGGCAACCCGGACACCGCCTTCGTGCCGGACGAGATCGTGGACCGCTTCTGCCTCATCGGCACGCCGCAGCAGCACCTGGAGAAGCTGGAGCACCTGCGATCCCTCGGCGTCGACCAGTTCGCAATCTACGCCATGCACGACGCCGTCGAACCGACCATCGACGCCTACGGCGAACACATCGTCCCCACCCTGAAAGGCTGATCCCTGACAGAGCAGGGGTCGTGCCCAGTGCCCCCGTCTTCAGCAACTCCCGCACCCTGCACATACGTCGTCCACCACCTCGGGACGCGGCCGGACGACGGATCACCCCCGCATCGACGGGACGGACTCGCTCAGCGTGACGTTCTCACCGGTCGTCTTCGGTGTACCCCCGCGTATGCCTCGGCGACGCGGGGATGGGCCAATGCGCGGTTCCCCGTGACCACAGGCCGTGACCTGTCCGACGTCGCCTGGTACCTTGCCGAATCCGATCGCTAGGACCGCTCGCCCGCTCCTCGGTCCCGCAGTTGCCCGCTGTTCGGCAAAAGAATGATGCTCGTCACGATCCGTCCGTGGGCCGCCAACCAGCGCCCGAGAAGGCTGTTCACCTGCCGCCCGGCCACCACGGGTCCCGGAACGACTAGCCGTGCGCGGAATGTGTTGGCAGTTGGATCAATCTCGACAACCGCGTCCTCGAACTTCAATGGGCGTCTCGTCAGCGGGTACCAGGCTTTGAACACGGCCTCCTTGGCGCAGAAGAGCAGCCGGTCCCAGCAGAGCTCTTTGGAACTGAGCTCGAGCTCATAGATCCGGTCGCGCTCCTGCGCCAATGCGATGGCTTCCAGTACACCGTCCGGCAGGGGCCTGTCCGGTTCGGCGTCGATGCCGATGGTGCTGATGTCGGTGGACCGCGCGAGGGCTGCGGCGCGGTAGCCCTCGCAGTGGGTCATGCTGCCGACGACTCCGGTCGGCCACTGTGGAGCGCCCGAGCTGTCCGGGACGATCGGGACCGGAGGGAGCCCGAGGGTCTCCAGCGCTTGGCGAGCGCAGAGCCTCGCGGTGGCGAACTCGCGTCGGCGCCTGTCTACGGCCCTTGCCACGGCTGCCCGTTCCTGCGGGTAGAGGAAGGCGTCAGGCGGATCGGTGAACGCCTCGGCTGTCGCAACCGCTACAGGAACGATTTCCTCGATCACGGATGCACCGCCGGAAGGATCTGGCGCAACGGCACGGGAGGCTGCGGGCGCTGGCGCCACTCGCGGGGGTATCCGACCGACACTTCCACGAACCGGACTCCGTCGTGCCAGGTGAGCCGAGGAATGTGCAAGTGCCCATACACCACCGCTGAAACTCGGAAGCGGCGGTGCCAGTCCGCGGTCAGTTCGGTGCCGCACCTCTGCGCGAACTCGGGGTAACGAAGGACTCGCGTCGGATGCCTCAGCAGGGGGAAGTGGTTGACGAGGATCACGGGATAGGCAGAGTCGCAGGCCGCCAATCGCCCTTCGGTCTCCCGAACCCGGGCGTAACACCATGCCTCGCGGCTGGGATGGGGGTCAGGATGCAAGAAGTACTCATCGCTGCAAACCACTCCGGCCTCGTAGGCCAGGCGGAGCGACTCCTCCTTGGTGGTCGCTGCGGCCGGGCGGAAGGAGTAGTCGTACAGCAGGAACAAGGGGGCCACGGTGACGGGGCCGCCTGCGCCCCTCCCGGTTGGGTAGGGGTCTTCCGGGGTCACATCCCCGACACTCCTGCAGAAGTCCACAAGGTGCCGGCACCGGTGTTCGCCCCGCAGTGTCAGTGGATCCTCTGGATGCGTCCACAATTCGTGGTTCCCGGGAGCCGACAAGACGGTGGAGAACCGCTTGCTCAGCAGCGTCAGCGTCCGCTCGAAGTCGGTACTTAGCTCTGCGACATCCCCGGCCAGTTCGAACCGCAGTCGCACCTCCACTTCCCCCTGCAACCGCTCCAGTTGACCGTTGGGCGTGCCAGCGGTGAGGGGTGTGCACTGTGCGAGGAAGGCCGCCATGGCATTTCGGCTCTCGGAGACCTGCTCCTGTTGGCGGGCGAGGCTTGCCTCTTGACGAGCAATCAGTGCCTCCAGGCCCAGCTCCGGGCTCACCGGGTGCCACACGGAGGGGGCGTCCTCCTGTCGCCGAACCAGCGACATCGAAGCGAGACGTTCCAGCGCCTGGAGAATCGTTTCTTCTGGCTGCCGGAGATGCGCCGCCAGTTGCGCCGCTCCCGAGACGGGAAGCTCCAGCATCGTCCAGTACACAGACTCGGACACGGCATCCAGCCCAAGGACTTCTATCACTGCACCCCCCGGCACCATCGAGCTTTGATCACGAGTCTCACGCGGGCCCGCCTCAGCCGCAAATGGTCTTGGACATATCTTCACACATTGCGTGTGAGGTTGACTGAAAGTGCTTCATGTGACTGACAGTCAACGCCCTGCCCTGGCCTACCTGGCCGAGCACTCGATCCGCTGGTGCCCGTGGCCTGTGCCGGTGTGCGTTTCGGACATCTGGCCCCGATCTCACCGAGACGATCCGCGGACGGCTTGGGGGCGCGGCTCTCACAGAGGTGGCGCTGACAATGCGGTCGCGGGACGACAAGCTGTGCCCATGGACACCGCCACTGCCGTCACAGCTCTCATGACCGCTGAAGGTCGCTTCGCGCCCTACCCTTACTACTCCTGGCTCCTGGACCAGGACCAGCCGCACTCTGCACGATCCCGCGCTGGAGCCGAACCGCGGGAAGACCTGGTCAGTGCTCTGGTCCAGGCCCGCGACTCCGACGAGGAGCGGCTCAGCGACCGCGAACTCCTCGTCAACCTCGCCTACCTGCTCGTGGCCGGCTTCGAAACCACCACCAACCTCCTCGGGAACGGCCTCACTCCTTCTGGACCGGCCGGACGTGCTGACCGAGCTGCGCACGGACCCTGCCCTCACGCCCGCCTTCGTCGAGGAGATCCTGCGATATGACTCCCCGGTCCAACTCGCCAGCCGTTGGGCCCCAGCCGGCGCCGAAGTGGAGGGCGTAACGCTACCGCCGGGCGCTCAGGTTCTCATTCTCGCCGGCGCGGCAAACCGAGACCCGCGACGGTTCGACAACCCGGATGTCTTCGATCCGCACCGCCCGTCCAACCAGCCGGTCAGTTTCGGCGGGGGCGCACACTACTGCCTCGGCGCCGCCTTGGCTCGCTTGGAGGGTCGGATAGCCTTCTCCCGCCTGCTGGAGAAATTCTCTGTCATCACCAGGGCCGGAGAACCCGTCCGCCGAGACCGATTGACTCTGCGCCGCTGGGAGACATTGCCCGTCTCGCTTCAGCGGTGACCGGCCCACGAGCGGCATCCAGTGGTTGCACACATTGCCGAATCTGCCGTCACTGCAGGTGGTCAGATGAGTGCGCTCCGAATATGACACTTGATCTCAGGACACTTCATGCCAGCCGCCTGTCCTAGGCGTTCCACTGAAGGCCCTGGCAGAGTTCCGTCGCGGGGACGGCTTCAACAGGCCCTCTGGGATCCGGCGTGGTAGTGCGCGACACCCAGATCGGCATGCGCGATATCGATGTTGCCACTGTCCAGCAGATGTTCGGTCGGGCCGGACGGCTGGGAGCAGGGGAGAGCGTCGGCTGGGCATTCATGATCGTCGATGAGAGCGAGCGGTCGCACTGGCAACGCAAACTGGTCGGCGGCTATACGGTTGCCTCACAGATCAGTTCCAGCCTTCCCGACCAGGTGCTGGCTGAGGTCGTCCAAGGGCGTGTCGGTTCGCTCGCAGAAGCCGAGCGCTGGTGGAGGAGCACCCTTGCGCATCATCAGGGCAATATCAGCGCTGGGCAGTTGCGGCAGGCGGTCAGCTTCCTCGTAGGCGCGGGGTATCTTGCCAGGTCCGAGGAGGTCGACAGCGGCCTGGCCACCCTCAAGGCGGCGGAACTGGGACTGCTGACCGCTCGTGTCATGGTGTCTGCGCACATCGGTTATCAATTGCGCTCGGCACTGGCTGACCGCCCAGTGCCCACCGATGCGGACGAGGCCGAGGAGACACTCATTGAGCTGCTGTCCACCGTTGTCCCCAAACTGGCATCTTGCAGGTGCGAGGGACTTTGTCACGGCTCGATAGCAGTGGTCCCTGCACGGCGGAACCGTACGGGCATGTGCCGTACGAAGACGGCGACCTTGCACGTGCGCGCTTGCTCATCGTGGCGAGGAGCCCGGATGTCTTCGCGCGGCCCCATCGCGTGATCAAGGGAATCCCCTACGCCACCCTCCTTCCCGTCCTTGAGAGTGCTCCTCGCCACCTTCATTGGCTAGGTGCTCAAGGTTCCTGCGGACGGTTCCCCCTGGTGTGCCATCGTGGCCGCGGACCTGTGCCGACGGGTTCGCTGGCGTCGATGTGCGCCGACGCGCGGCAGCGGGCGGCTGCTGTGGATGTGTGAGCAGATGGCGACTTCAGTGTACGCAGAGGAGCGGGTCCCGGCCATGTGGGTGGCCGCCCGGAAGCGCAATCTGTCAAGCCCCGACTGGCTCAGCAGGACTCCGCCTCGCGGCTGTCAGCTCGACCACCTCTCCTATGCCCGACTGCTGCGCGAGCGTGTGGCCCGCGATGAGTTGACGAACAACGCCGGGGGGATCGCGGTCGGCGGCTCCAGATCACGGGTCCTGTCGACGTGGAGCGGCGACACCTACCGAGCGGAGGGCAGCAGGCCGGCGGAGGAACTCCGCGACCATCTCGAGAACTCCGCCGGGGGGCTCGGGGCCGGACAACGGGGGGTTGCCCTGTTTTCCTGGCGCGGTGACTACCGTGCAACCGGACGGCTTGACGACTACTCGTGTGCCGCCCCGCCCTCGACTTGACGGGCCCTGGGACTCTACGGCGGGTGACTGTTCAGGGGATCTTGATGGTCCCTGCACTTCTCTGGCAAGGTGGTTTCTGTCTGTCATAGGGTTGTTTGGGCAATGGGCTTGGTTCTGTTGGGGGTTGGCATGGTAATGGGTCGTGTTGTTCGATTTGATGCCACGCGAGGTTATGGGTTCATTGCTCCGGAATTGGGCGGGGAAGATGTCTTCCTCCATGCGAATGATCTACTGATCCCTGAGTCCTCTGTGCGCTCAGGGACAGCGGTCGAATTTGAGGTTGGGAACGGCGATCGCGGGCTAAAGGCATCTTCGGTGCGACTTGCCCCAGGAGCCGACGCCATGGCGGCAACGCCGTTCGCGGCTGCATCGTCTGCCTCATTCGCGGGAGCTGTGTCGGCAACGCGTTCGTCGGAGCCGAGGGGAGCGGACGGCGAGGAGTCGATGTGCGATGTGCTGAGCGTGCAGGATTTCGCCAAGGAGGTGACCGAGCTCCTTCTGCAGGCGGCTCCGGAACTGACAGGAAAGCAGATCCTACTGATTCGGAAGGAACTGGTGAAGTTCGGGGAGAACCACGGCTGGGCCGAGGAGTGGGCTCCTGAGAATATGGTGGCAGGCCCTGAGAAGGGTTAATGGGAATATCTGCGGGTCAATCGGCTGCCTTCGCAAAGCCGCGAGCGGCCCGGCTGCACCTCCAACGCCGCCCGGATCTATGAGGGGCACCCACCAGGTCCCGCGCATCGTCATGGCGCGCAACCTGCCGTAAGTCCAGGGCAGGGCGTCCGTCGATCGCCCGGATAGCTTGCTCGTGCGGTCGGGCAATCGGGCTAACCCAGGGTCAGAAGAAGTTGATCTTGATGGCGCATAGCGATGCCCGAATCGTGATTGACCCTCCATGCACACTCCACCTGCAGGGCTTGATCAAGTTCCGTGTTCGTCCGGGTTGTTGGTGATGCCCAGGATCGAGAGTGATCGTTGGGGTTCGCGGCTGATGGCTCGGGTGGTCTTGGCGATGTTGTCGGCTCCGAGGGTCTTCAGTGCGCCGATGGCGAGGTTGCGGCGGGTGGCCATCGCGCGGGGTGCGGTGCCGGTGTGGACGGTGGAGGCGTCCTCGGCAAAGGTGACGTCCCGGATGTGGTGGGAGGAGTTCTCCACTCCCCAGTGCCCGCGGATCGCGAAGGCGAGGTCCGCCGGGGTGGCCTGGTGGGCGTCGAGGCTGGTGACGGCGTAGACGGTCTCGCGGCTCTGCCGCTTTCCGCTCTCCTGGCGACGGCGGTGGAGGCGCAGGGCGAGCTTGGCGTGGGGGAAGGCGATGCCGCCGAGTCCGTCGGCGATGGCGCAGGTCTTGATCGAGCGGGATTCGCGTCGGCCGTGCCCGGTCTCGGAGGCGGTGTGCTGGACGTCGATGTCGTGCCAGGGCAGGGCCAGGGCTTCGGCGTAGTCCAGAAGCTCCCGTTCTGTGATCACGTGGCCCCCTGTCGAGGCGGTAGCCCCACCCGCGATGACGAGTGCCGTTACGTCTTCCTCCGGGTGGCCACTGCAGCCGCCCTGGCCATCGGTTGCGATGACGAAATCAGGGCAAGGCCCCTAGGCGGAGGGCAGCAGTAGGGGTGGTCGACCTTGTCGGTCGCGGGCGAGCTTCGGTTGGATGGCTTCATGGAGCGGATCGAGATAGAGCTGCTGGCCCCCACCGTGGTTCGTTTGCCCGGCCGACGCTTCCCAGGGGTTGTGGTCCAGGGTGACTCGCTGTCGATCATTCGCAGCGAGGTAGCAGAAGTGACGACTCTTTGTGCTCAGGGCGAGGTGGGTGAGGCGCTGGAAAGTGCGCAGTACCTCCTGGCCAAGCTGGACGAGATCCTGGGGTACTACGAGGATGTCCTGGACAGCCACGGCATCCGCCGCCCCTACTGAGGCACGGCCCAACGAGCCCAGGCACGGACCCCTAGCCTGCGCGTTTCATCTGGGGTCGCGTCCGGATCATGATCGAAAAAGCGAAAGTGCCTTCTGAACTGCAACGATGAGGCTTGTCTAAGGTCCCAGTCGTTCCAGCAGGAAGGCACTTTCTGCGTGCACACTACCCGGTCGCGCCCCAAGCTCGTCGTCAGCGCCGACGGGAACGGGGTGGTCAACCACGCCGGCTCGCGTCTGCTCGCGGATCTGGCCGACGCCACCACGCTGACCAGTGCCTTCAGCAACGCCCTGCACCGGCTGCGACCCCGCGGCACCGGGCACGACCCCGGCCGCGTCGCGGTGGACCTCGCGGTGATGCTCGCCGACGGCGGCCAGGCGATCGCCGACCTGGCCGTGCTCCGCGACCAGCGCGACGTATTCGGCCCCGTCGCCTCCACCCCGACCGCCTGGCGCATGCTGGCCGGCATCGACAAGGCGGCCCTGAACACGCTGCGGGCAGCCAGGGCCCAAGCCCGCGAAGTCGCCTGGCTGCAAGCCGACGAGACCGGACACCCCATCCCCGCCTCACAGGTCGGAGGACGTGAACTCCCGCGCCTTGTCCTGGACATCGACGCAACCATGGTCACCTGCCACTCCGAGAAGGAACAGGCCGCCCCCACCCACCTACAAACGCGGCTTCGGCTACCACCCGCTGCTCTGCTTCCTCGACAACACCGGCGAAGCCCTCGCCGGTCTCCTGCGACCGGGCAACGCCGGAGCGAACACCGCGGCCGACCACATCACCGTCCTCGACCAGGCCCTCGCGCAGATCCCCGACGCCCACCGCCACGGCACCACGATCCTCGTCCGTGCCGACAGCGCGGGCAGCGCGAAAGCCTTCCTCGCCCACCTGCGTGGGCTGCGGCAGCACGGGATCCGCACCACCTTCTCCGTCGGACACGCCGTCACCGAACCGGTCCGCAAGGCCATCCGGGTCCTGCCTGACCGGGTCTGGCACCCCGCGCTGGAACAGGACGGGGCCCTTCGCGCCGGGGCCGATGTCGCCGAGCTGACCGGCCTGGTCGACCTCACCGGATACCCGGACGGCACCCGCATCATCGTCCGGTGCGAGCGCCCACACCCCGGCGCCCAGCTGTCCCTGTTCGACCAGGACGAAGGCATGCGCCACCAGGCTTTCCTCACCGACACGCCCGTCGCCGGCGGCGGCTCGCTCCAGCACCTGGAGGTCCGCCACCGGGCCCATGCCCGGGTCGAGGACCACATCCGCTGCGGCAAGACCTCCGGCTTCGGCCGCTTCCCCTCCCGCCGCTTCGCCATCAACCAGGCCTGGCTGGAGCTGTCGCTGACCGCGATCGACCTGCTCGCCTGGACCAGGGCCCTGCTGCTTGACGGCGAGTTGGCCACCGCCGAGCCCAAGAGGCTCCGCTACCGGCTCCTGCACGCCGCCGCCCGGATCACCCGAGGAGCCCGCCGCCTCCGCCTGCGGATCGCCGCCACCTGGCCCTGGCGCCACGAACTGACCACGGCGTTCCACCGTCTTGCCGCGCTGCCCCGACCGGCCACGTGACCGACGACGCCACCCCGACCACCCACGACCCGAGGACCCAGGAGCACCCGGCCACAGCGCCGGGCCCTCGGCATGCCCAACGCCCGACCGCAGCCCCAGGACCTCCAGTATGCGGATCACACCAGATCAGCCGAGGCGAACCGAAACAGTGAGGCTAGGTAGCGTTTCGGCTGGCTCGTGCCGCAGCCACCCTCGCCTCACTCCTCATGTGGGCCTGACTCTTTGACTGCCCGAGCCGCGTCAGGCGGCGATCGGACGCAGCACCGCGTAGTACGCGAACGGCGGACCGTACAGCCGGGCGACCCGCAGCCCGGCTCCCTCCGCCAGGCTGATCAGCGAGGACGGCCGGATCTGATGCCGGTCGAAGAACTCGCCGACCACTAGCCGCCCGAACGGCTTCAGCACCCGGCGCAGCTCGGCCAGCGTACGCGCCGGATCCGGGATCTCGCCCAGCGCCGTCACCAGGTAAGCCGCATCGAACGAGCCATCCGCAAAAGGAAGTTCATGTGCGTCGGTGCAGTTCGGCACGATGTTGTCGACGGCCTGCTCCTTGGCCCGGCGGCCCACGTGGTCGAGCATCTCCTGCTGGATGTCCACGATGTCCAGCTGGCCGTTCTGGCCCAGCTGTGGTGCGACATGCAGCGACTGCAGGCCGGTTCCGGGGCCGATCTCCAGGATCCTCTCGCCCTCCCGGGCCTGCAGCACGTGGTCCAGACGCTTCAGAGTCAGGAACGGCAGCGGCAGGTCGAGCAGCCAGCGCTGAGAGTACGGGTACGGCGCGGAGTCGGTGAACCACCAGGTGGCGACGGCGGCGGCAGCGCCCGCGCCGATCAATGCCCGCGAATGCTTCATAATTCCTCCCCAAATGTCGGATTGGGCCATCAAAGGATCTCTGATGGTCAATCAGTTGTGTTTGTGTTCAATCTGCTTGCGCCGAGCTCTCCGCTCAGCGGCCCGGCCGAGGGAAGGCCCGGGTCGCGAGAACCGCGCAGGCCACCGCCAGCGGCAACTCGGCGAAGACCGCCATCAGCACCGCCAGCTTGAAGTCCGAACCCGGGGCAGCCGTCATGGTGTCGAACCAGGCGTCGACCAGCAGCAGGGCCGAGGTCGCGGCGGAGGTCAGGCAGGCTCGGCCGTCGCCGCGCCTGAGGAGCAGTCCGGTGGAGAGCAGGCCGAGCGCTTCAAGGCTGTCCAGACCCGTCCACGTCCAGGCCCAGTGCGAGGCTTGAGCGGTGGCCGGCAGCCCGGCGTGCAGGAAGACCAGCCAGGGAATCATCGCCAGTCCGAGCAGGGTGAGGACTGTGGCCGCCCGGCGAAGCAGCCGGGGGAACGTCGAAGCGGCCGCGGACTTCGGAAGGATCCGCGGGACACCGGAGCCCGAACCGGCGTCCACGGGGACCAGACGCGGCGAATGAACGCCGGTCAGCTGAGTGCTCGCCATGACACCTGACTCCCTCCCGTGCCCGCCCCTCGGGCACAACATCAGCATGTCGTTCGCGCACGCCCGAGGCAGTAGCCCTCCTACCCGACTCGATGGTGGTGCTAGGTACACCTTCCGCAGCCGGAGGGCCTGACCCTTTGACGACACTGCCGGGGCTGTTCGGCGGCCGGGCGGTGTCAGTGGTGGCCGGTAGCGTGCCGCCATAATCCGTAACCCGTTCGAGCAGCGCCCGCTCGACGCCGCCGTCGCCGACGCCGCAGCCGCCACCCTGGAGTTCGACGGGGCCCGGTCCTGGCTGCGTGCCGCGCTGGCCGGGGTCGTGCCGCCGTTGGGCGCCGAGGTGTGGGTTCTGGATTCCGCGCTGGAGCAGATCGTGCTGGTCGAACATCCGGTGCGCGGGCTGGTCCCGCCGGGAGGCGAGGTCGAGCCGGGAGAGTGTCCGCGCGACGGCGCGGCTCGGGAGCTGGCCGAGGAGGCCGGGTTGCGGCCGCAGTTGATGGAGCGGCCCGCCGCGGTGACCGTGCGGTCGTTCCTTCCGCGTCTGCCGGTCACGCTGTCGCTGTCCTATGCGGCGATCGCCGACCCGGGACTGCCGCTCGTCGCGGAGGCCGGACAGCCGGCGGTCTGGGTGCGGCTGGATCAGGGTTGGGACAGTTGCTTCCCCGACGACGTGCTGCGCATCCGGCAGTACGTGGAGTTTCTGAAATCGGGTTCCGCTGCCCGGTGAGTATCGGGATTCGGTGGGCAGTGGGAGTCCAGGCCCGCCTCAGCGGATGCGGCAAACCCCCCCCAGGTGGCGCAGGATCGAAGGGTGAACGCGATCATCGTCCTGCTCGAGCTGGAGCCGGCGACGGAGGTGCTGGACGTCGGCGCCGGGGTGCGCGTCGTGCACGCCGCCCGGACCGACCCCGGCGCGCCCGGCGGCTCGCCCTCCCGCACGCTCTGCGGCCTCGGCGTCGACGACCTGGAACCCGAGCCCGCCCTACACGCCGGCCGGCCCGGACGCGCCCTGGTACCCGCCGGAGCACCACAGCCGCCACTGCCTCGACTGCGATGCGGCGCTCCACCCGGGCTGACCTGGCTGGAGAGGCCCTACGGCTTGCGCGCCACCAGGACGTACCCGTCCTGCGTCAGCGCGCTGACGGGCGCGCCCGGCTCGGGGCGCCATTCTCCCGGCGGCACGATGCCCGGCTCCACCAGCTCCAAGCCCTCCGCGAAGCGGGCCACCTCGGCCCGGCTGCGGGGCCGGATGCCGACGCCGCCGCCCCGGTACGCTGAGCCCGCGCGGCCGACCTGGTCCGGGCTCGCGTCGGCGGTGGGGTGGCTGAGGACCAGCCAACCGCTTGACGGCAGCGCATCCACCAGCGTGCGCACGACCGTGTACGGGTCGTCCTCGTCGCCGAGGAAGTGCACCACGGCGCTCAGGAACAGTGCGACCGGGCGGTCCAGGTCCAGCGCGGCGTCCGGGCCGGCCAGGCACGGGTGGGTCAGGATCGCCTTCGGCGCGCGCAGGTCCGCGGACCGGACGGCTGGGTGGTCGTTTTGGCGGCGGCGCGGTGCCGGTCGGCGAGATAGGCGCCCACCGCCCGGTCCAGCGCGTCGCCGT
>NZ_JBGCCL010000052.1:0-23004 GCF_041262505.1 Streptacidiphilus sp. MAP5-3 | reverse complement strand
GTGCATGAGCATGCGCCGTTGTCGCTGGCGCAGCAGGCGAGCGGGATGACGGGTGGCGGCCCGCTGTTCACCTCGATCTTCAACTACCGCTACAGCCAGGCACCGAGTTCCGTGGCCGACCCCGGCCTCTCCGGCGTCGGGCTGGTGGGAGGAGGGGACCGCACCAACTACCCCGTGTCCGTGTCCGTCGACGATCTCACCACCGGGTTCGCAGTGAGTGTCGACGTGGTGGCCCCGATCGACGCACGGCAGATCTGCGAGCTGATGCACGCCACCCTGGCCAACCTCGTCGCCGTCCTGGAGGATGCCCCGGAGCAGACGCGGCTGTCGGCGGTGGATGTGCTGGGTGAGGCCGAGTCCCGCCAGATCGTGGCGGAGTGGAACGACACTGCCCGGCCGCTGGTGGACGCGACGTTGCCGGGGTTGTTCGCGGCCCAGGTGGCGCGGACGCCGGAAGCGGTGGCAGTGGTGGCTGACGGGGTCGAGCTGTCGTACGCGGAGTTGGACGCGCGGGCCAACGCGGTGGCGCGGAGGCTGGTCGACCTGGGAGTGGGTGCGGAGTGCGGCGTCGCGGTGCTGATGGAACGCTCGGTCGAGTTGGTGGTGGCGGTGCTCGCGGTGGTGAAGGCGGGCGGCTACTACGTTCCGCTGGATGCCCGGTATCCGTTGGCGCATCGCCGGACGATCGTCGGGGAGACGGGTGCCTCGGTCGTCCTGACGGATGCCGAGTCGCGCGGGCAGGCGGCGGAGTTGGGTGTGGCGGTGCTGGAGGTCTCCGGCGCGGGCGTCGCGGAGCCGTTGGAGGTCTCCTACGAGGCGGAGGGGGTGGCCTATGTGATGTACACCTCCGGCTCGACGGGTCGGGCGAAGGGCGTGGCGGTGACGCATGCCGATGTGGCGGCCTTGGCGCGGGACCGGCGGTTCGCGGGCGCGGGGACGGAGCGGGTGCTGCTGCACTCGCCGTACTCCTTCGACGCGTCGACGATGGAACTGTGGGTCCCGCTGCTGTCCGGGCACCGGGTGGTGGTGGCGCCGGCCGGTGACTTGACGGTCGCCTCGCTGGCGCGGTTGGTGGCCGAGCACGGGTTGACCTGGGTCTTCCTGACCAGCGGCCTGTTCGGCCTGTTCGCCGAGGAGGACCCGGCCTGCTTCGCCGGCCTGCGCGAGGTGTGGACCGGCGGTGACGTGGTCTCCCGGGGCATGGCGGACCGAGTCCGCAGCGCCTGCCCGGGCACTGTCGTGGTGAATGCCTACGGACCCACCGAGGTCACCGTGTTCGCTGCCACGCACACCGCGGTGGACGGCGAGGGCGCGCTGCCGATCGGTGGACCGCCCGACAACATGCGCGTCTACGTGCTGGACGCCGCCCTGCGCCCGGTGCCGGTGGGTGTGGCCGGTGAGCTCTATGTGGCGGGTGCGGGGCTGGCACGTGGCTACGTCGACCGACCCGCGCTGACCGCCGAGCGGTTCACGGCCTGCCCGTTCGCTGCCGGCACCCGGATGTACCGCACCGGAGACCTGGCGCGGTGGAACGCCGGCGGCGAGCTGGAGTACGCCGGCCGGGCCGATCAGCAGGTGAAGATCCGTGGCTTCCGGATCGAGCCCGGTGAGATCGAGGCCGTGCTGCTGGCGCAGCCCTCGGTGGCGCAGGCGGCGGTGGTGGTGCGTGAGGACGTGCCGAGTGACAAGCGTCTCGTTGGATATGTCGTTGCTGCTCCGGAGCTGGAACTCGGCAAGGTGCGTGCGCAGTTGGCGGCGGAGCTGCCGGAGTACGCGGTTCCGGCGGTGCTGATGCCGCTCGACGCACTCCCGCTGACGGTGAACGGCAAGGTGGACCGTAAGGCCCTGCCTGCTCCGGACTACACGGGCCTGGCGGGTGCGGGGCGGGGTCCGGCGACGGTGCGGGAGGAGTTGCTGTGCCAGGCGTTCGCGCAGGTGCTGGGCCTGGAGCGGGTTGGCGTGGAGGGCGACTTCTTCGCCCTGGGCGGCCACTCCCTGCTGGCGATGCGGTTGGTGAGCCGGGTGCGTGCGGTGTTGGGTGTGGAGTTGCCGTTGCGGGTGTTGTTCGAGGGTCCGACGCCGGCTGCGGTGGCGGCGTGGCTGGGTGGGGCCGGAGCGGGTCGTGCGGCGTTGGTGCCGGTGGTGCGTCCGGAGCGGGTGCCGTTGTCGTTCGCGCAGCGTCGGCTGTGGTTCCTCGGTGAGTTGGAGGGTCCGAGTGCGACCTACAACATCCCGATGGCGCTGCGACTGCGTGGGGAGTTGGACAGGGAAGCCCTCGCGGAAGCGCTGCGGGACGTGGTCGGCCGCCACGAGGTGCTGCGCACGGTGTTCCCGGTGGTGGACGGTGAGCCGTTCCAGCGGGTGCTGTCGCCGGAGGAGTGCGGCTTCGAGGTGCCGGTGGCCGAGGTGACGCCGCAGGAGTTGGATGCGGCGGTGGCGGAGGCGGTCGGGTCCGTGTTCGACCTGGCCTCGGAGATCCCGCTTCGGGCGACGCTGCTGGGGGTGGGCGAGGACGACCACGTGCTGGTGGTGCTGGTGCACCACATCGCCAGTGACGGCTGGTCGTTCGGGGCGCTGGCGCGGGACATCTCCACGGCGTACACCGCTCGGCTGGAGGGCCGCAGGCCCGACTGGGCCGCGCTGCCGGTGCAGTACGCGGACTATGCGCTGTGGCAGCGGGAGGTGCTCGGTGACGAGCAGGACCCGGACAGTGTGCTGTCCGGGCAGGTGGCGTACTGGCGCGAGGCGTTGGCGGGGGCACCGGATCTGCTGGAACTGCCCACCGATCGGCCCCGCCCGGCGGTGGCCAGCTACCGCGGTGCCACCGTCCCCTTCGCCGTCGACGCCGAAGTGCACACACGGCTGTTGGAGGTGGCCAAGGCCCACGGGTGCACCCTGTACATGGTCTTGCAGGCCGCATTGGCCGCACTGCTGACGCGCCTTGGCGCCGGCACGGACATTCCGATCGGGTCGGCAGTGGCCGGGCGTGGGGACGAAGCCCTCGACGACTTGGTCGGCTTCTTCGTCAACACTCTTGTCCTACGCACGGACACCTCGGGGGATCCCACCTTCGCCGAACTACTCGACCGCGTCCGTGAAACCGACTTGGCCGCCTACGCCCACCTGGACCTCCCCTTCGAGAGACTCGTAGAAATCCTCAACCCGCCCCGCAGTCTGGCCCACAACCCCCTCTTCCAGGTTGCGCTCGTCCTCCAGAACAACACCCACCACAACGCCACCCTCCACGACCTGAAGGTCGACGGGCTGCCGGTCACCAAGCCCGGCGCCAAGAATGATCTCTCCTTGACCGCGTGGGAGGAGGGCAGTGGTGTGGTTCCCGGCGGACTGGCCGGGGTGCTGGAGTATGCCACAGACCTGTTCGACCGGGCCGGCGCGGAGAGCGTGTGCCGGCGGCTGGTCCGCATGCTCTCTGCCGTCGCCCACGACCCCGAAGTCCGTATCGGCCGGGCTGACATCTTCGCCCCACAGGAGCGGCAGCGGGTGTTGGTGGAGTGGAACGACACAGACCGTGAGGTTCCCGCGGCGACGTGGCCGGTACTGTTCGAGGCTCAGGTGGCGGCAGCACCAGACAGAGTGGCAGTGGTCTACGAGGGCACCGAGTTGACCTACGCCGAACTGAACACCCGCGCCAACCGCCTCGCCCACTACTTGATCGCCCACGGCGTCGGTCCTGAGGATGTGGTGGGGCTGGCCGTGCCGCGGTCGGCGGACATGATGGTGGCGCTGCTCGCAGTGCTCAAGGCGGGTGCGGCCTTCTTGCCGATCGACACCGAGTATCCGGCCGAGCGGATCGCCTTCATGCTCGATGACGCCGGGCCTGTGTGTGTGATCACCACTGTCGGTACGGCACCGGGCTTGCCCACCGACACCGAGGTACTGGTCCTGGGCGACCCCCCCGTCGAGGCGGCCCTGGCCGCCCAGGCTGACACCGACCCCGGCGACCGGGATCGCCGCGCACCACTGTCCCCGGCCAACGCCGCCTACGTCATCTACACCTCCGGCTCTACCGGGCGCCCCAAGGGCGTCACCGTCACCCACCACGGAATCGCCGGCCTGGTCGCCAACCAGGCCGACCGCTACGACGTCGACCCGGACAGCAGGGTGCTCCAGTTCGCCTCCGCCAGCTTCGACGTGACTGTTTCCGAGTATTGCCTCGCGCTGCTGTTCGGGGCGCGCCTGGTGCTTCCCGCGAGGACCCTTTACGGAGATTCTCTCAGTGACTTCCTGCGCGTGAATGAAGTCACTCATGCTCATATTCCGCCGGCGGTCTTGAGCAGCCTCCCCGAGACGCGGTACCCGGACTTGCGGGTGCTGATCACGGGCAGCGAGGCGTTGTCAGCTGAGTTGGTGGCACGCTGGGCGCCGGGCCGACGGATGGTCAATGCGTATGGTCCCACGGAGGCGACGGTTGATGTAGCGTCATGGATTTGCGAGGGACTTACCGGGGAAGAGCAGCTGAGCAGCATTCCCATCGGCCGTCCGGTCTCCAATGCGCAGGTGTTCGTGTTGGACGGAGGGATGGCACCGGTTCCGGTAGGGGTCGCGGGTGAGTTGTACGTTGCGGGTGCGGGGTTGGCCCGTGGGTATCTGAATCGGCCGGGGTTGACGGCGGGCCGGTTTGTGGCGAACCCGTTCGGCCCGGTGGGGTCGCGGATGTACCGCACCGGGGATCTGGTGCGTTGGAACGCCCAGGGGCAACTGGAATTCCTTCGGCGTGTGGATGACCAGGTGAAGGTGCGCGGGTTCCGGATCGAGCTCGGTGAGATCGAGTCGGTACTGCTGCAGGATGCAGCGGTGGCCCAGTCGGTCGCGGTGGTGCGGGAGGACCGTCCGGGTGACAGGCG
Organism: Streptacidiphilus sp. MAP5-3; assembly: GCF_041262505.1. NCBI lineage: Bacteria > Bacillati > Actinomycetota > Actinomycetes > Kitasatosporales > Streptomycetaceae > Streptacidiphilus > Streptacidiphilus sp. MAP5-3. The sequence goes on along the minus strand of NZ_JBGCCL010000052.1, from coordinate 18,139 downwards.
GATCGTCGCGTATGTGGTCGCGACCGCCGGTGCGGTGGTGGACGCGGCGGTGGCACGCGAGCGTGCCGCGGCGATGGTGCCGGAGTACATGGTGCCTTCGGTGGTGGTGGTACTGGACGCGTTGCCGGTGACGGTGAACGGCAAGCTGGACCGCAAGGCGCTTCCCGCACCGGACTACGCGGTGATCGCCGGTTCGGGCCGTGGGCCGGCGAACGCGGAGGAAGACTTGGCGTGTGAGGCCTTCGCGACCGTCCTCGGACTGTCCGTGGTCGGCGCCGAGGACGACTTCTTCGCGCTGGGCGGCCACTCGCTGCTGGTGACGAAGTTGGCGAACCGCGTGCGCGCGGTGTCGGGCATCGAGGTACCGATCCGGGTGCTGTTCGAGGCACCGACACCGGCCGGGCTCGCCAAGTGGCTCGTGGATCAGGCTGGACAGAAGAAGAAGGCAAGGCCCGCACTGCGGCCGATGCGTGACCAGGGGGAGAACTGATGTTTCCGTTGTCGTTTGCGCAGCGTCGGCTGTGGTTCCTGGGGCAGTTGGAGGGTCCGAGCGCGACCTACAACATCCCGATGGCGCTGCGGCTGACCGGGGAGGTCGACCGGGAGGCCCTGGTCGGGGCCTTGCGGGACGTGGTGGGTCGGCACGAGGTGCTGCGCACCGTGTTCCCGGTGCTGGACGGCGAGCCGTACCAGCGGGTCCTCAAGGTCGAGGAGGCCGGGTTCGAGGTGCCGGTGACCGAGGTGACGCCGCAGGAGTTGGAGGCGGCGGTGGCCGAAGCCTCCAGCCACCTGTTCGACCTGGCCGTGCAGATTCCGCTGCGGGCGACGGTGTTCGCGGTGGCGCCGCAGGAGCACGTGCTGGTGGTACTGGTGCACCACATCGCTAGTGACGGCTGGTCGACCGGTGCGCTCGCGCGGGACATCTCCACGGCGTACACCGCTCGGCTCGAGGGCCGGAAGCCCGACTGGGCCGCGCTGCCGGTGCAGTACGCGGACTACGCGCTGTGGCAGCGGGAGTTGCTCGGCGACGAGCAGGACCCGGACAGTGTGCTCTCCGAGCAGGTCGCGTACTGGCGCGAGGCGTTGGCGGCGGTGCCGGAGGAGTTGGTGCTGCCGGTGGACCGCCGACGTCCGGCGCGGGCTTCGCACCGCGGCGAGAGCGTGGAGTTGACCGTCTCCGCGAAGACGCACCGGCGACTGGCGGCGCTGGCCCGGGAGCGGGGGGCGACCCTGTTCATGGTGGTGCAGGCGGCGTTGGCGGTCACCCTGAACCGGATCGGCGCGGGCACGGACATCCCGATCGGCTCGCCGGTCGCCGGGCGTACCGATGAGGCGCTCAACGACCTGGTCGGGTTCTTCGTCAACACGCTGGTGGTGCGCACGGACCTGTCCGGTGACCCGACCTTCGACGAGGTGCTGGAGCGGGTGCGGGAGGCCAGTCTCGGGGCGTTCGAGCACCAGGACGTGCCGTTCGAGAAGCTGGTGGAGGAACTGTCGCCGGTCCGGTCGATGGCCCGGCACCCGCTCTTCCAGGTCATGCTCACGGTGCAGAGCACGGCTTCGGCGGCGTTGGAGTTGCCCGGGGTGCGGCTCGAGGCGGTTGCCGTGGAAGCGTCGGCGGCCAAGTTCGACCTGGACATGACTGTGGGTGAGGTCTTTGACGCGCAGGGCGCGCCGGCGGGGTTGCGCGCCAAGCTGATCGCGGCTGCGGACCTGTTCGACGCGCAGACCGTGCGGCGGATCGCGGGCTGGTGGGTCCAGGTCCTGGAGACGGTGACGGCGCAGCCGGGGACCCGGTTGAGCGCGGTGGATGTGATGGGCGAGGCTGAGCGTCGGCTGGTGTTGGAGACCTGGAACGACACCGTGGTGTCGGGTGAGGTTGTGTCGGTGCCGGGGCGGTTCGCGGCGCAGGTGGCGGCGACGCCGGGGGCGGTTGCGGTGGTGGCGGATGGTTCGGCGGTCAGCTATGCGGAGTTGGACGCGCGGGCGAATCGGTTGGCGCACCATCTGGTTGCCGAGGGGGTTGGTGCGGAGTCGCTGGTGGGTCTGTGTCTGCCGCGTGGCGTGCAGGCGATCGAGGCGATTCTGGCGGTGTGGAAGGCGGGGGCGGCGTACCTGCCGCTGGATCCGGCGTATCCGGTGCAGCGGCTTGGTGAGGTGCTGGCCGACAGCGGGGCTGGGCATGTGCTGGGTGAGGCGGCGCTGATCAGGGAGTTGGCGGCCGAGGGGGTTTGTTCGATCGCGTTGGATGATCCGGCGGTGCTGGCCGAGCTGGTCGCACGGCCCGCTACTGCGCCGGAACTCGAGGTGCTGGACGACCAGTTGGCCTATGTGATCTACACGTCGGGTTCGACGGGCAGGCCCAAGGGTGTGGCTGTGACGCATCGGGGGCTGGCGAACTACGTGGGCTCGGTGCCGGGGCAGGTGGGCTTCGGTGCGCCGGGTGGGCGGTATGCGTTGTTGCAGCCGACGGTGACGGATCTGGGTAATACGGTGGTGTTCGCGAGTCTGACGACTGGTGGTGAGCTGCACGTCCTCCAGGAGGGTGCGGTGACTGATCCGTCGGCGGTGGCCCGGTATCTGGCGGAGAACCGGATCGATTTCGTGAAGGTGGTGCCCTCGCATCTGGCGGCGCTGGGTGCGGCGGCGGGTCTGGCGGCCCTGATGCCGGCGGGGGCGTTGGTGCTGGGTGGCGAGGCGGCGTCGCCGGCGCTGGTCGCGGGGCTGCTCGAAGTGGCGGGTGGTCGTGGTGTGTTCAACCATTACGGGCCGACTGAGACGACGATCGGTGTGGTGGCGGGCCGGCTGGGCCGGGAGTGGGTGGCTGGGGGTGTGGTGCCGTTGGGGGTGCCGGTGGCGAACACCCGGGCTTATGTGCTGGACGGGTCGTTGAGTCCTGTTCCGGTTGGTGCGGTGGGTGAGTTGTATGTGGCTGGTCCGCAGGTGGCACGCGGGTATGTGGGGCGTGCCGGTTTGACGGCGGGGCGGTTCGTGGCCTGTCCGTTCGGGGTGGTCGGCGAGCGGATGTACGCGACGGGTGACCTGGTGCGGTGGACCACCGACGGCGAACTGGTGCACCTGGGCCGTGCGGACGAGCAGGTGAAGGTGCGCGGCTTCCGGGTGGAACCGGGCGAGGTCCAGGCCGTGGTGGCCGAGCACCCGGGCGTGGCGCAGGCCGCGGTCATGGCCCGGCAGGACCAGGTGGGCGAGGACTCGCAGTTGGTCGCCTACGTGGTGGGCACCGGCGCTGCGGGCGATGAACTTCCGGCTTCTGTACGTGATTTCGTGGCCGGGCGGTTGCCGTCCCACATGGTTCCGGCCGCTGTGGTGGTCCTCGGCGAGCTGCCGCTGACGGTGAACGGCAAGGTGGACCGTAAGGCCCTGCCTGCTCCGGACTACACGGGCCTGGCGGATGCGGGGCGGGCTTCGGCGACGGTGCGGGAGGAGTTGCTGTGCCAGGCGTTCGCGCAGGTGCTGGGCCTGGAGCGGGTTGGCGTGGAGGGCGACTTCTTCGCCCTGGGCGGCCACTCCCTGCTGGCGATGCGGTTGGTGAGCCGGGTGCGTGCGGTCTTGGGTGTGGAGTTGCCGTTGCGGGTGCTGTTCGAGGGCCCGACGCCGGCTGCGGTGGCGGCGTGGCTGGGTGGGGCCGGCGCGGGTCGTGCGGCGTTGGTGCCGGTGGTGCGTCCGGAACGGGTGCCGTTGTCGTTCGCGCAGCGTCGGCTGTGGTTCCTGGGGCAGTTGGAGGGCCCGAGTGCGACCTACAACATCCCGATGGCGCTGCGGCTGACCGGGGAGGTGGACCGGGAGGCCCTGGCTGGGGCGTTGCGGGATGTGGTGGGTCGGCACGAGGTGCTGCGCACCGTGTTCCCGGTGGTGGACGGTGAGCCGTATCAGCGGGTGCTGTCGCTGGAGGAGTGCGGTTTCGAGGTGCCGGTTTTGGTGGTCGGGCCGGACGGGCTGGATGCGGCGGTGGCCGAGGCCGCCAGCCACCTGTTCGATCTGGCCGTGCAGGTTCCGCTGCGGGCGGCGGTGTTCGCGGTGGCGCCGCAGGAGCATGTGGTGGTGGTGCTGGTGCACCACATCGCTGGTGACGGCTGGTCGTTCGGTGTGCTGGGGCGGGACATCTCCAGGGCGTACACCGCTCGGGTGGAGGGCCGGAAGCCCGACTGGGCCGCGCTGCCGGTGCAGTACGCGGACTATGCGCTGTGGCAGCGGGAGGTGCTCGGTGACGAGCAGGATCCGGACAGTGTGCTGTCCGGGCAGGTGGCGTACTGGCGCGAGGCGTTGGCGGGGGTGCCGGAGGAGTTGGTGCTGCCGGCGGATCGCCAACGTCCGGCGCGGGCTTCGCACCGCGGCGAGAGTGTGGATCTGACCGTCTCCGCAGAGACGCACCGGCGACTGGCGGCGCTGGCCCGGGAGCGGGGGGCGACCCTGTTCATGGTGGTGCAGGCGGCGTTGGCGGTGACGTTGAACCGCCTGGGGGCGGGCACGGACATCCCGATCGGTTCCGCGATCGCCGGGCGTACCGATGAGGCGCTCAACGACCTGGTCGGGTTCTTCGTCAACACGCTGGTGGTGCGCACGGACCTGTCCGGTGACCCGACCTTCGACGAGGTGCTGGAGCGGGTGCGGGAGGCCAGTCTCGGGGCGTTCGAGCACCAGGACGTGCCGTTCGAGAAGCTGGTGGAGGAACTGTCGCCGGTCCGGTCGATGGCCCGGCACCCGCTCTTCCAGGTCATGCTCACGGTGCAGAACATGGCTGCGGCGGTGTTGGACTTGCCCGGGGTGCGGCCTTGGGCGGTTGCTGCGGCTGCGTCGGCGGCGAAGTTCGACCTGGAAGTGAGTGTGGGTGAGGTCTTCGATGCGCAGGGCGTGCCGGCGGGGTTGCGCGTCACGCTGATCGCGGCTGCGGATCTGTTCGACGCGCAGACCGTGCGGCGGATCGCGGGCTGGTGGGTCCAGGTCCTGGAGACGGTGACGGCGCGGCCGGGGACCCGGTTGAGCGCGGTGGATGTGATGGGTGAGGCTGAGCGCCGGCAGATCGTGGAGGAGTGGAACGAGACGGCGCTGGAGGTGGCGTCCTCGACCTTGCCGGCGTTGTTCGCGGCGCAGGTGGCGCGGACGCCGGATGCGGTGGCGCTGGTGTTCGAGGGTGTCGAGGTGTCGTACGCGGAGTTGGACGAGCGGGCGAACCGGTTGGCGCGGTTGCTGGTCGGGCGTGGTGTGGGTGCGGAGTCGGTCGTGGCGGTGTGTCTGGAGCGCGGGGTCGAGGCGGTGGTGGCGATCCTGGCGGTGGTGAAGGCGGGGGGTGCGTATCTGCCGATCGATCCGGTGTATCCGGACGACCGGATCGGGTTCACCTTGGGTGATGCGGGCGCCTGTCTGGTGCTGACGTGTGCTGAGCTGGCGGATCGGTTGGGTGGCTTCGGTGTCGGGGTGGCGGTGTTGGACGAGCCATCGGTGGTGGGGGAGTTGGCGGCGCTGGATGGCGGGGCGGCGGAGTGTGCGGTGCTGCCGGGGCATCCGGCGTACGTGATCTACACCTCGGGGTCGACGGGTCGGCCCAAGGGCGTGGTGGTGTCGCACGGCAGTGTGACCGAGTTGTTCGCGCAGGCGGGGCCGCTGTTCGGCGGGTTCCGGGCGGATGACGTGTGGTCGTGCTTCCACTCGTTCGCGTTCGACTTCTCGGTGTGGGAGATGTGGGGTGCGCTGCTGCACGGGGGTCGGGTGGTGGTGGTCCCGTCTGGGGAGTCGCGGTCGCCGCAGGAGTTCCTGGCGCTGATCGAGCGTGAGCGGGTGACGGTGGTGAGTCAGACACCGTCGGCGTTCTACCAGTTGGCTGCCGCGGAGGAGCAGCGGCCTGGGTCGGTGGCCTCGGTGCGTGCGGTGGTGTTCGGCGGTGAGGCGCTGGATCTGGGCCGGCTGAGCGGCTGGTGGGGGCGCCACGGTGATGCCGGTCCGCGGTTGGTGAACATGTACGGCATCACCGAGACGACGGTGATGGTGACGTTCCGCGAGCTCGCGCCGGGTGAGGGCGGGTCGGACAGCGTGATCGGGCGTGGCATCCCGGGCCTGGGCGTGTACGTGCTGGACGAGTTCCTGCAGCCGGTTCCGGTAGGTGTGACGGGTGAGTTGTACGTTGCTGGCGGGCAGTTGGCGCGCGGGTACCTGGGGCGTCCCGGGCTGACCGCGGGGCGGTTCGTGGCGTCGCCGCTCGGGGTGCCGGGTGGGCGGCTGTACCGCACGGGCGACCGCGCGAAGTGGTCGGGCGACGGAGAGCTGGTGTTCGCGGGCCGCGCGGACGAGCAGGTGAAGGTGCGCGGCTTCCGGATCGAGCCCGGCGAGGTCCAGGCCGTCCTGGCCGCCCATCCCGCCGTGGCCCAGATCGCGGTCGTCGCTCGCGAGGACGTTCCGGGAGACATCCGCCTGGTGGCGTACGCCGTTCCGGCCGGCTCGGACACACCGCCGGACGAACTCGTCGCCCTGTTGCGGGAGTTCGCGGGTGAGCGGTTGCCGTCCTACATGGTGCCGTCGGCAGTCGTGCTGCTGGACGCGCTGCCGCTGACCGTGAACGGCAAGCTCGACCGCACGGCCCTGCCGGCCCCGCAGTACGCCGTGAGTGCGCAGGCCCTCCAGGGCGGTGGCTCGCTCAGTGCCTTCGAGCAGAGCGTGTGCGAGGCGTTCGCGAAGGTACTGGGGTTGGAGAGCGTCGGGGTCGACGACGACTTCTTCGCGCTGGGCGGGCACTCGCTGCTGGCGGTGTCGTTGGTGGAGGAACTGCGGTCGCGTGGTGTGTCGGTGTCGGTGCGCGACCTGATCACCAACCCGACCGTGGCGGGGCTGCTCAGCACGTTGTCCTTGTCGTCGGTCAAGGACGCGTTCTGCGGCATGCTCGCCATCCGGTCGAGCGGCAGCGAGCCGCCGTTCTTCTTCGTGCATCCCGGAAGCGGGTCGAGCTGGTGCTACCTGCCGCTGGCCCGGTACGTCCCGCAGGAGTATCCGCTCTACGGGTTGCAGGCCGACGGGCTCGACGGCACGAGTGAACTCGCCTCCGGTGCTGTGGAGATGGCCGCGGCGTACATCGAGCAGATTCGTTCCGTGCAGCCGAGCGGCCCCTACCATCTGGTGGGCTACTCCTTCGGGGGGACGGTGGCGCACGAGATCGCGGTGCAACTGGAGGCCGCGGGTGAGCAGGTGGCCGCGCTGGTCATCCTGGACACCTTCCCGGTGCAGCGGGACGCGGATCCCGCCGCGGTCGGCGAGGCATCCCGCGACGCCGGGGAGGCGGACGGGTCCGACGACCCGGCGGGCTCGTCGACGTCCGACGAGAACGACGTTCTTGCCCAGAGGCTCCGGGAGCTCCGGGCGAGTGTGGGCCATGTCCTCGGCGGGGTCTCGGACGAGGAGCTGATCCGGATCGTTCACGTCTTCGACAACAACAAGCAGCTGCAGGAGGAGCACCGGGCCGGTCGGTTCGGCGGGGATGCCCTGGTGGTGGTCGCGGCGGAGGGCAGGGCGACCGATGTGCCGTGGGTGCAGCGGTGGGAGCCATACATCTCCGGGAAGATCACCGAGGTGAGCCTTCCCTGCACGCACCGCGACCTGGTGCGGCCTGACACACTGGGCCAGGTGTGGGCCGCGGTCGAGGGATGGCTGGGCTCGGGCCGGTCGTAGCGGTCTCCTACGGGCACGGCGGTAGGCACGCCGGAAGCGAACGGGAGTGTTGTCATCCGCACCGCGGGCGGCGGCCCTCCCGCTCAATGCACGCGACCGGGCGCAACTCGCCGTCGCCGCCCATGAGGCGAGGATCGTCTCGCCTCCCGAGTGACGCCCGGCTCGGCCACCGACCGAAGCGGGAGCCCTGGCCCACCAACGGCGGACCAGGGCTCCCGCGCTCTGACCGGTACTCTCAGCGCGCCATGGCGACCAGGACTCGGCGGCTCCCGGAGAACGCCCTGCGCCCGTGTGCGACGGCGACGTTGTCGATGACCAGGACGTCGCCCTGGCGCCAGTCGACGTCAACGGCCAGCGCCAGTCCCTTCTCGCGGATCTCAAGCACGTAGTCGTCGGGGATCGGGGAGCCATCGGCGAAGGTCACCGACTGCGGCAGCTCGTCCGCGGGGACGATGGCCGCGAGCTCGCGCATGGTCTCCTCGCCCAGTGTCGCGGGGTGCCACTGGTCCGCCTGGTTGAACCAGACCTCCGCACCGGTGACCGGGTGGCGGACCGTCGAGGGCCGGACCTGGCGCGTCCGCAGCGCATTGCCGGCGGTCCAGTCCCAGCTCACGCCCGCCTCGGCCAGCAGCTTCTCGACCTCCGCCCGGTCGTCCGTCTCGAACGTCGCCTGCCAGCTCTTGCCGAAGCCCCGGCCGCCGTGAAGGTACTGCCGGTAGCAGACACCGCCGCTGAAGTCCGCACGGATCCGGTCGTCGAGTGCCGCCAGCCAGGTGGCGCCGTCCAGCAGTGGAGTGGCGCCTCCCGTCGCAGCCGGCCATACGCAGCAGAAGAGCAGCCGGGAGGGCCAGGCGTGGGCGTAGGAGAGCTCGCTGTGCATGGAGATCGCGTACTCGGGCGGGTACTCCGTCGAGGTGTAGACGTTGTCGGAGACCTTGGTCCTGGGCGTGTTGCCGTGCACGTACGCGAGGCGCTCGGGCAGCAGGGCGGGCATCACGTCCGCCAGGCCCGCCTCGGTGACATCGAAACCCCGGAACAGCAAGGCCTGGTGACGGCCCAGCAGTTCGTCGACCGCGACTGAGTCGAGGTACTCCGTCAGTCCCTGGGGGGTCGCGCCGGCGCCGGTGTTCTCGGGCGTGATCCGTTGCGGTGCCCAGCCCTGCTGAACGCTCATGGGGGATATCTCCTTGGTGATTGGGACGTTGGGCGTCGAGTCGTGCACCTGTGTTCAACGGTGGTCGCGCGGCGGTTGAACGCTGGCCAGCACGACTGGAGTTGTTGGTTCGGTGGGACTGAGGCCATGCTGCTGTCGAGAGGCGGGGCTTCGTGCCCGTGGCGGGCAGCAGGGGGATCTCTCCAGAGCCCTCTTTTGGTCGCCCACGATTGTCACTGAACGCCGGGTGGTCCGCCAGGAGTGCTGCGACCACATCGAGCAGGACCGGACCGACACGCGGTCCAAAAGCCTGGTCGAGGCCGTGTCCCAGAACTGACAGGTCCACCCGACCGGGTCGGCCCCGAGGCGACCTTGCGCCGCCGGGGTCGCTCCGCACGTCGACAGACAACACACCGCTCCAGACGGAGGTACCAGCCGTGTCGGCCCTAGTACGCCGAGTCCGCAGCAAGACCCGCATGTGGGGGTGGACGTTCCGATGACGACCAGCAACAGCCGCACGCCGAGCCGAACCCGCCAGGCTCCGCCCCGGCGCCCGGCCCACCCGGGGACCGGGACGCTGGACCAGCCGGCCCTCGAAGGCAAGAACACCCCCAACGCCGCCCGGATCGTCGGAGTCGGCACCGCCAACACCGAGCACTCCTACTCGCAGCGGGAACTGCTCGACATCTTCCGCATCACCGACCCCAAGGTACGCTCGATCTTCCTCAACAGCGCGATCGAGCGCCGCTACCTCACCGTCCCGCCGAGGGACGCCGACGGCGCCGTGCTCTCCGAGGCTCAGGGCGAACTGCTGGACAAGCACAAGCGACTGGCCCTGGACATGGGCGCCCGGGCGGTCCGCGCCTGCCTCGAGGACAGCGGACTCGAGCCGGCCGACATCGACTACCTGTGCTGCACCACCACAACCGGCTTCCTCACCCCTGGCCTGAGCGCCCACCTGATCCGCGAGATGGGGATCCTGCCGAAGACCAGCCGCATCGACGTGGTCGGGATGGGCTGCAACGCCGGGCTGAACGCCCTCAACGCCACCGCCAGTTGGGCCACCGCCAACCCCGGTAGGGTCGCCGTCCTGCTTTGCGCCGAGGCCTGCTCGGCCGCCTACGTGATCGACGGCACCATGCGCACCGCCGTGGTCAACAGCCTCTTCGGCGACGGCGCCGCCGCCATCGCCCTGATCGCCGACCCGCCGGACAGCGCCTACGCCCCGACCGACGTGCCGCCCGGCACCAGCGGCCCGCGCATCCTCGGCTTCGCCAGCCACCTGATCACCGACGCCATCGGCGCGATGCGCTACGACTGGGACGACGAGCAGGGCAAGTTCAGCTTCTACCTCGACCCGCACGTGCCCTACGTGGTCGGAGCCAACGCCGAACAGGTCGTCGACCGGCTGCTGTCCGGCGCCGGCCTGCGCCGCAGCGACATCAGCCAGTGGCTGGTGCACTCCGGCGGCAAGAAGGTCATCGACGCGGTCCGGGTCAACCTGGGCCTGACCCGGCACGACGTCCGGCACACCACCAGCGTGCTGCGCGACTACGGCAACCTGTCCAGCGGCTCGTTCCTGTTCTCGTACCAGCGGCTGCTCGACGAGGGCGTCGCGAGGGCTGGCGACCACGTCGTGATGATGACCATGGGACCGGGTTCCACGATCGAAACGGCGCTGCTGCAGTGGTGAGGGAGAAGCAGATGGCAGAGAACACGAGGACCACCGGGCTCGGTGCGGGCCCCGAGGACATCGACCTGGTCATCGACGGCGCCAAGCCGCTGACCCTCGCCACCGTCGCGGCGGTGACAGCCGTCTGCGACCGCGTCGAGGAGCGGGCCGGCAGCGGCCGCGTCGTCCTGCGCCTCGGCGGTGTCCCCGGCGGCACCTGGGCCGCCGATCTGACGGTGTCACTGGTCAGCAAGTGGGAGCGCGCGCTGCGCCGCCTCGAGCGGCTCCCCGCCGCCACCATCGCCATCGCCGACGGCGACTGCGGCGGCACCGCCCTGGACGCGATGCTCGCCGCCGACTACCGCATCGCCACCACCTCGGTGCGCCTGGTGGTACCCGTCGGTGGCGGCGCGACCTGGCCCGGCATGGCCCTCTACCGGATCTCCCAGCACGGTGCGACCGCCGCCGCGATCCGCCGCGCCGTTCTGTTCGGCACCCCGGTCGACGCGGGCGACGCACTCGCCCTGCACCTGCTCGACGAACTCACCGAGGACGTCACCGAGGCCCTCGCCACCGTCGCCCTGCGCGCCGGCGGCATCAGCGGCACCGAACTGGCCATCCGGCGCCAGCTCATGGCCGACGCGGCCACCACCAGCTTCGAGGAGGCCCTCGGAGTCCACCTCGCAGCGGTCGACCGGACCCTGCGCCGCGCTGTCGCCGGAGCCGCCTCGTGACCACCCGCCAGGCCCCGAACGCCGCCGGCCACCCGCCGGCACCCGAGGAGGACCTGCGCGCGATGCGCGGCGACCTCGCCACCGCCCGTGCCGCCCTCGCCGCCGCCGCAGCCCACTCCGAGGGCCTGCTGGCGATCCTGCCCGTCCCGGCCGTGCGCACCACCTGCCAGCGCACCGCCGCCGCCGAGGCGATCGACGTCACCCGGACCCTGCGCGAGATGTTCCTGCGCACCCACATCGACGCCGTCCACGACGAACTCACCGCCGGCCGCACCCGCCACCTGCGGCTCGCCGAACTCGCCGAGGCCGCCGCCCACGCCTTCCCCGGCCTGGTGCCCACCGCCACGCAGCTCGACGACGAACGGACCCGCACCCAGGCCGGCAAGGAAGGCCACGAGATCGACCAGGGCCTCTTCTTCAGCCACCTGCTGCGCTCGCCGGTCGCCGGGACGCACCTGCTCGAGTCGATGCTGCGCCCCACCCAGCGCGCACTCGACCTGCTGGACCAGTACGCCGCCACCGGCCGCATCGACCTCGGGCCGGTCCGGCTGGAACGCACCGGCCCCGTCGCCCGGCTCACCATGACCGGCCACGACCGGCTCAACGCCGAGGACAACCAGCAGGTCGACGCCATGGAGACCGCCGTCGACCTCGCGATGCTCGACCCCGAGGTTGAGGTCTGCCTGCTGCGCGGCGGCGAGATGACCCACCCCCGCTACTGGGGTCGGCGGATCTTCAGCGCCGGCATCAACCTCAAGGCGCTCTCCGGTGGCGGGATCTCCCTGGTCGACTTCCTGCTGCGCCGCGAACTCGGCTACATCCACAAGATCCAGCGCGGTCTGATCACCGGCGACAGCACCAGCTGGCGCCCCGCGAGGGTGGAGAAGCCCTGGGTCGCCGCCGTCGACGGTTTCGCGATCGGCGGCGGCATGCAGTTGCTGCTGGTTTTCGACCACGTGCTGGCCGCCACCGACTCCTACCTCAGCCTGCCCGCCGCGAAGGAGGGGATCGTGCCAGGCGCCGCCAACTTCCGCCTCAGCGCGATCGGCGGGCCCCGGCTGTCCCGCCAGGTCATCCTCAGCGGACGCCGCGTCCACGCGGGCGAACCGGAGGCCGCCCTGCTCATCGACGAGGTCCACGAGCCCGACGAGCTCGACCTCGCCATCGAGCGGAGCCTGGACCGGATGCGCGGCCAGGCCGTGGTGGCCAACCGGCGGATGATCAACATCGCCGAGGAACCGATGGATGCGTTCCGGCTCTACATGGCGGAGTTCGCACTCCAGCAGGCGCTGCGCCTGTACAGCGGAGATGTCATCCACAAGGTAGGCCGCTTCACTGCCGAACAGAGCCGCCGCCAGGAGCGGGACCAAGCCCGGGGGTGGGCGGAGTGAGTGGCCCGGACGAGCCACGGGTGCGGTACGAGAAGAAGGACCGCGTCGCTCGCATCACGCTCGACCGGCCCGCCGTGCTCAACGCCATGGACCTGCGGATGCACGAGGAACTCGCGCAGATCTGGGACGACGTCGAGGCGGACGACGACGTCCGGGTCGCGGTGCTCACCGGCGCCGGCGACCGGGCCTTCACGGTCGGCCAGGACCTGCATGAACGGGCCCGGCTGGACGCGGCAGGAGTGCCGCGCACCAGCTTCGGCAGCCGCGGCCAGCCCGGGTGGCCGCGGCTGACCGAGCGGTTCGACCTCTCCAAGCCGGTCCTCGCCCGGGTCAATGGCTACGCCCTGGGCGGAGGCTTCGAACTCGCCCTGGCCTGCGACCTGATCATCGCCTCGGACCAGGCGATCTTCGCGCTGCCCGAGGCCCGGCTGGGGCTGGTCCCCGGCGCCGGCGGGGCGTTCCGGCTGGCCCGCCAGCTACCGTTGAAGACGGCGATGGGCTACCTGCTGACCGGCCGTCGCATGGACGCCGACACCGCCCTGCGGTTCGGCCTGGTCAACCGGGTCGTCCCGGCTGACCAGCTCGACGACTGTGTCGCCGAGTGGACCGACGACCTGCTGCGCAGCGCCCCGCTCGCAGTACGGGCGATCAAGCAGGCCGTGATGCGATCGGTGGACCTCCCGCTCGACGAGGCGTTCACCGCCGCCTATCCGTGGGAGCAGCGGCGCCGCGACAGCGCGGACGCCGTCGAGGGCCCGCGCGCCTTCGCCGAGCGGCGCGAACCCCGATGGCAGGGCCGCTGACCCTGCCCGGCCGCGCAACCCGCCCGTCCCGTGCACCCGCCTCGTAGCGGGCGCACGGGACGGGTGATCTCCCGGCCGGGAACGGTGAGTTGTTCAAGTGACGCACGGTGCTGGTTGAACACCCGTGCCGATCACTTGCGCCGGGTTGAACACCCGCACCATCGCCAGTGGTTGGGGCATAGTGGTCTGCGTCGCCAGGAACCGACGGAGTTCGGCGAGGCCGGACGTCAGGAAGCCTGGACCGGACCGAGGAACCGTGGGTGGTGGAGCTGCGGCCGGACAGCCTGATCGCGACAGTCGGGGGAAATGATGTCCCCCTGAGCTGTTAGCGGTCATCGCTAAAACTCTGTTAGCCAGAGTGCACGAGTCGGAGGGGAACCCACGAACGAGGTACCCGCGGGATGGAGTGTGGCGCACGGTCCGGCGGACAGGAAGTCCTGCGTGGAGTTTATCGAAGGCACGTGGACGGATATGCGACCCAAGAGCCTGATGGACGCCATGGATAACCTGGCCGCATCGTCCTGACCCATATCCGCAACCAGGGAAACAAATTAAAGGGAGCAGTCCGTGGAAGATCTGTCGCCGCTTTCGGATCCTGGCATCGTCCCGAATCCGTACCCGACCTATGCGCGCCTTGCCGAGCAGGAGCCGGTCCACTGGTGCGAGGGCTTGAACGCGTGGGCCGTCATGGGATACGAGGACTGCGCGAGCGCGCTGAAGGATCCCCAATTCAAGGCCGAACGCATGGAAGAGATTCTGAGTGGCAAGTTCGACGGCCGGGAACTGCCGACCGAGAATGTTTATCACCAGTTCACCAAGAACGTGATGATGTACACGGATGGGCCGCAACACAACGCACTGAGGAAGTCCACGCACGCCGGCTTCACGCGCGAGGCCCATGAGTTCTACAGCAAGGTGATCGAACGTGTCGCCTACGACCTGGTCGCCAGTATCCCGGACGGCGTGAAGGAGATCGACGCCGTCACCGCGCTGGCCGAAAAGCTTCCCGTGAATGCAGCTGTTCACGCCTTCGGAGTTCCCGAAGAGGATCTTGACGCCGTGATACCCAGCGTAGCCAAGGTGATGACCTACTGGTCGGGGCCGCAAGAGCAGCCGCTGGAGCTCGAGCACCTGCTCGAGCACCTCACGGACCTCCACACCTACGCACTCGAACTCATTCAGGGCAAGCGAGGAAGGGTCCTTCCGGGCACGGTCATCGCCCGACTCGCGGCCAGCCTGGCGGACCAGACCGAGGTCACGCCGCAGCAGACCGTACATCAGCTGGTGCTTCTGTTGATCGCGCTGTTTGCGCCCACGACGCCGGGATCCGTCGGTAGCGGCATGCTCGCGTTCGCGACGAACCCCGATCAGATCGCACGCTTCCTGGAGAATCCCGAGTGCGTTGAGAACACGGCGAACGAAGTGGTGCGCTTCAACGCGTCAAACCAGTTTACGTGGCGCGTCGCGGCGACGGACGTGGACCTGCGCGGTGTTCGTATCAAGGAGGGGCAGAGGGTCGCCCTGTTCCTGGGGGCGGCAAATCGGGACCCGAACGTCTTCGCCCGTCCGAACGAGTTCGACCTTGGTCGGCAGAACAGTGGCAAGAATCTGTCGTTCGGCTTCGGGCCGCACGCGTGTCTCGGTAGGCAGATAGCTAGCCTCGAAATCAAGTGGTTCTTCGTTGCTCTCTTCGCACGTTTCCCGATGATCCGGCTGGCGGGAGACCCCGAATGGAACAGCAACCTTGAATTCCGGTCGCTCCGGTCCCTGCCACTGCTCCTGGCCTGACGAGCCGTCATCCGGGGCACGGGGCTGATGGACTGCTTCTGCGTGGCGAATGAACCGCACGGGGGCTTTCGCGTCACACGATAGGGGTTCTGTCATGACGCCCCGTGCCCTCGTGCAGATGCGAAGGCCGGCGGCCAAGCTCGGCAAACCGCTCATCGCGAAGCGGCCAGGGGGTCGGCCCGCCTCGGTAAGGGGGTACTCGGACATGGCGCCTTCATAGTGAAGCCTGGTCAGGCTGTTTGGCCCGTCCCCCGGTGAGTAGACACCCCGATACTTGGTTCCTCCATAATCCAAGAAGAAGGGGCCCTGGATGCCACGTCCATCCCGTCATTCCCCGGAGTTCCAGCGCGACGCAGTCGCCCTCGTACGCTCCAGTCCGCACCGCACCATCGCCGACGTCGCCACCGAACTCGGCGTCAACCGCGAGACCCTACGGAGCTGGGTGCGCCGCGAGGAGCGCGCCGGCACCCTGGCCGCCGGCGGAATGGGACCGACTGAGCTTGAGGAACTGAGAACTCTTCGTTCGCGTGTGGCCAGCCAAGTATTCACCCTGGCAGTGGGGCCGCAGCGGAAAGTGCATGCCAGGCCGCGAGGAAACCCATGGATGCCGAAACACTTCCAGCAAGCACCCTTGACCATTGCGCCCCCACCGCCACGGCTGGCACGGCACCGACGTGCCTGGCTTCCGTGCCCGCGCGCCGCTCCAGCAGTGCCGCTGACCCCAAAGAAGCGGAGGAGTTCCTGCGCCAGTTCCATACCGAGCAGCCCGAGCAGCCCGTCCCGTTCACAGCGCGTCTGAGACAGGTCCTCATCGAGATCGACAATACGGGCGCCTATCGACACACCTCCGAGGAACTGGCCTTCGGCGCCCGTGTAGCCTGGCGTAACTCCAGTCGCTGCATCGGTCGCTTGTACTGGAACAGCCTTCGCGTCATGGACCGACGGGACGCGAAAACGTCCGAGGCGATTTACCGATGCCTCTGTGAGCATCTGCGTCAGGCGACGAACGCCGGACGCATCCGCCCCGTCATCTCGATCTTTGCCCCCGACACCCCCGAGCGGGCCGCCCCCAGAGTATGGAACGACCAGCTCATCCGTTACGCCGGCTACCGCCGGCAGGACGGGACCATTCTTGGTGACCCAGCGTTGGTGGACTTCACTGAGGCCGTCTGCCGACTTGGATGGTCGGCCCCCCAAGGCCTCTTCGATGTATTGCCATTGGTCATAGAGACCGCCGATGACAAGCCGCAGATCTTCGAGCTGCCCTCCGATCTGATCCTTGAAGTGCCCATCATCCACCCGGAGCATCCACAGATCGCCGATTTGGCGTTGCGCTGGTATGCCGTGCCAGCGATCTCCAACATGCGTCTGCGCATCGGAGGCATCGACTACCCCCTTGCCCCGTTCAACGGCTGGTACATGGGTAGTGAGATCGGCGCGCGCAACCTGGTCGACGAGGACCGGTTCGATTTGTTGCTGACCGTGGCAGAGTGCCTCGGCCTGGATATCAGCAGCGAAATCACCCTGTGGCGTGATCGCGCGTTGGTCGAGCTGAATGTTGCAGTCTTGCACTCTTTCACCACCGCCGGTGTCACGATCAGCAACCACCACACGGAATCCCGGCACTTTCTCACCCACCTGGCCCGGGAAGGGCGTAACGGCCGCACTGTTTCCGCGGACTGGAGCTGGATCGTTCCCCCGATCTCCGGCGGCATCACGCCCGTCTTCCACCGCTACTACGACGACACCGAGCAACGCCCCAACTTCTACCTTGACGACCAGGCGCGTGCTCGCAGCCGGGGACAATGCCCGTATGCGCACTGAGCGACTCACCGCCGCGGCGGCTTCGGTCCGGGGTCCTGCCTTCGGCGAGATGTGGCGCCTCGTACGTCGACCAGGTGTTCCAGATCGACCTGGTTTGCTCGGACCCTGGCAGCGCTGCCCGGCGGCGCCACGTTCGCCAACCACAAGACAAACCTTGGGAGTGCCACGTGAGTGAGACGCGTGCGGCCTTCGTTCCGGCAGCTCCCCCCGCGGCGAAGGTCCACGAACTGCTACTGGCCGCAGCCCGGGTGACCCCGCAGGCACCCGCGGTCATCGACTACACCGACAGCGGTGAGCTCAACATCATGACCTATCGTCAGCTTGAGAGCCTCGCCGTCGCGTGCGCGACCGAGATGGACCGGCCGGGTCTGGACATAGGTGACCGGGTGCTCGTTGAGGCGGACAACAGGCCCAGCGATCGCCATGTTCCTCGCCTGCTCGATGCACGGTGTCACCTTCGTCCCGGTCAGCCCGGACACCTCCGACCAGCGGCTGCTCTCGGTCCTGGACACCTCCGGGGCCGTACTCCACACGCGCGCCGCCGCGGTCGCGCGAGCCTGCCTGCCTGATTCGGTCGCGACGGCACGGTTCGACACGACCAGACTGACGGTCGAGCGGGCGCCCACGCCCCGTACCCGGCACCGTCGCGCTGCGGTCACCACCGACACCGCTTACATGATCTTCACGTCCGGCACGACGGGGCGACCCAAGGGGATCGTCATGAGCCACCGGGGTGTGCTCGCCTTCTACCGCGGACTGATGGACCACCGGATCGTCACCAGCGAAGACCGGGTGGCAACCACCTCGCCGCTGCAGTTCGACTTCTCGCTGCTGGATATCGGCCTCGCTCTGAGCAGCGGCGCCGCCGTCGTGCCCGTGCCGCGCGACCAGCTGCGCTTGCCGCTCCGCTTCCTGCAGTGTCTGGCCGACACACGGGCCACCCGGGTCGACGGGGTCCCCTCGATCTGGCGTCCGGCGCTATGGCTGGAGCCCGAACGGCTCGCCTGCACCCGCCTCGTAGCGGGCGCACGGGACGGGTGATCTCCCGGCCGGGAACGGTGAGTTGTTCAAGTGACGCACGGTGCTGGTTGAACACCCGT
>NZ_JBGCCL010000051.1:0-27845 GCF_041262505.1 Streptacidiphilus sp. MAP5-3 | reverse complement strand
CACCCCCACCCAACACCCGCTACCCCCACCGCGACTAGCAACCCCCCGCCCGCCGACCAGCCGCTGTCCCAGCCGGGAGCGGCCCATCGGCACGCGCGCTACGCCACGCGCATCGCGAAGAGCATCCCTGGCCAGTCCGGGCCCATCTCCCGCGGCACCGTGAACGGCGCGACCTCCTCGAAGCCCTGGCTTGCGTACCAGCGCTTCAACCGGCCGTCGTCGCCCGCGAAGCAGTCCACGCGTATCAGCCCGTGCCCGCGCCGCCGCGCCTCCTCCTTTGCGGTGGCGATGAGCAGACCGCCGACGTTCCGGCCCTTGAAGCCACGCGAGGTGGCCAGCAGATTGACGTAGAGCTCGGGCTCTTCGGCCGGGTGGATATAGGCGCCGGGGGTCTCCGAGACCGAGAGGATGCCCGCGATCTCGCCGCCCTCGGTCTCCGCGACGCTCAACTCGCGGCGGGCGATGCGGTCGGTGATCAGGCTCACCCGGGCTGGGACGGCGGACCAGTGCGTGGTTCCCCACTGCGCGGTGCGGCCGAGGGAGATCAGCCAGTCCATGATGCCGTCCATCAGCGCTAGCACTCCTGCAGCGTCCTCGGGCGCGGCCACGCGGATCCGCAGCGACTGCTGTCCGGTAGCCACGGAAGCCACGGACTCCACGGACTCTGACGACGAGAAGTTGATCTCACTGGTCATGCGCTTCGTTCTACCACTCGCGACTGACACTGACGATCCGTCGTACACCGTCGTTTTCGTCCGGCTGGTGGGCGTTGCTGTGGACAGGCGTTTCGCATCGGGCAGGGTTCGGCGAGACTGCCGACATGAGACTCTTCCTCGCCGTCGTGCCGCCCGATTCGGTGCTGCAGGAGCTGGACGCCGCGGTGCGTCCGTTGCGTCGGCTGCCGCAGGGAGCGGGGTTGCGGTGGACGGCGCTGGAGACGTGGCATCTGACGCTCGCCTTTCTCGGGCACCTGGACGCCGAGCAGCTCGCGGCGCTGGAGCCGCGCCTCGCTCACGTGGCGCACGAGCACCCGGCGCACGTCCTGCGGCTCAGCGGCGGAGGCCGCTTCGGGGACCGGGCGCTGTGGGCCGGAGTGGGCGGCGAGACGAAGGAGCTGCGCCGCCTCGCGGAGGAGGTCTGCGACGCGGCCCGGCGCAGCGGGATCCCGGTCGACGACCGGCCGTTCCGCGGTCATCTGACTCTGGCCCGCAGCGGCTCGGCACGGTCGGATCTGCGGCCGTTCGCGCGTGAGTTGGAGGAGTACGAGGGCGGGCAGTGGACGGCGGGGTCGATCCACTTGATCCGCAGTTACCTCGGTGCCGGACCGGTCCGGTACGAGACGCTTCAGGAGTGGCCGCTCACGGCCGACAGCGCGGCCGGGTAACTTCCCTCGGTCGGTTCCGCAGACTCCGACTCCGCAGACTCCGACTCCGCAGACTCCGACTCCGCAGACTCCGACTCCGCAGACTCCGACTCCGACGACTCCGACGTCGCCTCCCGAAGCGCGGGCTCCGCCGGGTGCAGCCAGCGGCGGCAGAGGAGCAGCAGCACAGCTCCCGCCGTGATCCCGGCGCAGGCGACCAGCGCCGCCGCGCGCAGTGAACTGCCCACGACCGCACCGGAGGCGGCGGAACCGAGTGCGTTGCCGGTGGAGAACACCGTGACCAGCCAGGCGAAGGCCTCGGTCGTGGTCCCGGCGGGGGCGAGCTCGGCTATCAGGACGAAGGCGGCGGCCAGCAGCGGAGCCAGACCGAGGCCGGAGAGGGTGGCGGCCAGGCTCATGCCCAGCGGGCCGGGGACGGTGAGCAGCGGTAGGTAGCAGACGGCCATGCCCGCGGCCAGCGCCCATGTCCGGGTGGAGGTGGGACGCTTCCAGCGGACCGCGCCGTAGGCGAGTGCGCCGAGCAGGCCGGCGAAGGCGGCCAGCGCGAGCAGCAGTCCCGCGCCGCCCGGAAGGCCGTGGTGCTCCTGGGCATAGGCGACGAAGAGGATGTTCTGCCCGCCGACGGACCAGCCGGTCCCGGCGAACGCGAGCAGGAGCAGCACCAGCCCGCGGGACCGCAGCGGTCCGAGCCAGTGGTGCGGTGAACGGCCGCCGTTCGACGAGCCGTCGCCCTTCGCGCTCGCGGCTACCGGACGCCAGGCGCGGGCGGGGCCGGAGGTGGCCACGACCAGCGTCCCGGCCAGGCCCAGTCCGGCGGCGAGCCAGAGCGCCGCGCGCGCAGGGCCGAACGCGGCGATGCCTGCGACGAGCAGCGGACCGGCGACGTAGAGCAGTTGCTGTGAGGCGGAGTCCAGCGCGTAGGCGGTCTCCAGCTGCTCCTCGTCGACGATCTCGGGCCACAGCGCGCGCAGGCAGGGCTCCAGTGGCGGCATGGCGAGGCCGGCCAGCGCGGCTCCGGCCATGGCCAGCGCCGCCGAGCCGGGGGCCAGTGCCAGCAGGACGTAGCCACCGGCGGCAACCACGGCGGAGGAGAGCAGCACCCGGGGCTGGCCGAGCCGGTCGACGGCACGGCCGAGGACCGGCCCGCCGATGGCCGCGGCGATCGCGTAGCAGGCGGTGGTCAGCCCGATCTGCGCGTACCCGGCTCCGGCGGCGCGCAGGGCCAGCGCGATGGCCACGACCGTCATCCCCGCGGGCAGGCGTCCGGTGAGGGTACCGGCGAGCAGGCGGGTGACGAGCGGGGCGCGGAGCACGGAGAGATAGCCCATGTGTAAAGAAGTTATACGTATAACTAGCTGCTGTCCAACCAGTGCCGCTGTCCAACTGGTGGCGTCGCCGGGCAGTCGGTCGTCCCGATCCTGGTCGCCGCCCGCGAGGGCACGCTGGACTGGATCGCCTTCGCCGCCCACGGCGATGTGGAGTCGGACGTGCACGATGACATGCACGGTGACGTGCGCGGTGACGTGCACGGTGCCGTGCGCGGCGACCCGAATGCGACCGATAATGTCGGGATTGCGACGGAACGTGCTCCGGAATCGGTCGGCTGAGTACTCACGCTGAGGCGCCGCCGTAAAAGGCAGAGGGCCTCGCCCCGCGAAATGCGGGGCAGGCCCTCTTGGGTACTACTTAGGCGTGCTTGACTCTCGGGAAGTCAGTCCTGGATGGGGTTCAGCCCACCGGGGTGACGTTCTCCGCCTGCGGGCCCTTCGGGCCCTGGGTGACGTCGAACTCGACGGGCTGGTTCTCCTCCAGCGAGCGGAAGCCGCTCGAGTTAATGGCGGAGTAGTGGACGAAGACATCGGGGCCGCCGCCGTCCTGGGCGATGAAGCCGAAGCCCTTCTCGGCGTTGAACCACTTGACGGTTCCGGTCGCCATACCGTTCTCCTTGCGAGGGACGTAAAGGACGCCACACCTCGTGGCATCCGGTCCGCTGCGCTGATTGCCCCGAGTGCCTTCGTGCCTTCAGCTACTTCTTTGCAAAAGCCCTGAAAACCACAGAAGCCCGCGGTCACATGTGCTCCGCAGGCTTCAGTACTGCATGGGAAATCAAACTGCAACTGAAGAAACCCTAGCACGCAGTGCGGGCCCCGACCAGAGTGATCCACGCCGCGGGTCTACTGTTCTTCGCGTGGACACCGAACAGCAGGACACCGCACCGGGGGACACCTCTCACGCACAGGGGCAGACCCCCCAGGCAGACGAGCACACCCCGCGCGCGCAGCGGCCGCGGGTGGGACACATCCAGTTCCTGAACTGCCTGCCGCTCTACTGGGGGCTCGCCCGTACGGGCAGCCTTCTCGATCTGGACCTGACCAAGGACAATCCGGACAACCTCAACGACGCGCTCGTCGCCGGCCAGCTCGACATCGGGCCGATCTCCTGCGTCGAGTACCTGCGCCACGCCGACCAGTTGACCGTGCTGCCCGACATCGCCGTCGGCAGCGACGGGCCCGTGATGTCGTGCCTGATCGTCACCGAGCTGCCGCTGGAGGAGCTGGACGGCCGCCGGGTCGCCCTGGGGTCGACGAGCCGGACGTCGGTGCGGCTGGCGCAGTTGCTGCTGGCCGAGCGGTTCGGGGTCCAGCCCGAGTACTACACCTGCCCGCCCGATCTCAGCTCGATGATGCAGGAGGCGGACGCGGCGGTGCTGATCGGCGACGCCGCACTGCGGGCTTCGCTGCACGACGCGCCCCGGCTCGGGTTGCAGGTCCACGACCTCGGCGCGATGTGGAAGGAGTGGACGGGACTCCCGTTCGTCTTCGCCGTCTTCGCGGCCCGGCGCGAGTACCTCGCCCGGAACCCCGAGGTGGTGGGTGAGGTGCACCGGATGTTCCTGGAGTCGCGGGACCTCTCCATGGAGGAGATCGACAAGGTCTGCGAGCAGACCGCCCGCTGGGAGGCGTTCGACGCTGCGACGCTGCGGCGCTACTACACCGGCGCGCTGGACTTCAGCTTCGGCGAGCGGCAGCTGACCGGGATGCGCGAGTTCGCCTCCCGGGTCGGCCTCGGCACGGACGACGTCCAGCTCCTCGCGCCGTGACCTGAGCTCCTCGCGCCGTGACCTGAGCTCCTCGCTTCGTGACCTGAGCTGCTTGCTCCGGGTCGGCCGCAAGCGCGCGTCCGACCGGGTGCGCGACCGGGTGTGCCCCACCGGATCGGAAAAGGCGCTGGCGTAGGCTGACGGGGTGACCACGCCCGCAGCAGACACCAGCGCCACCCTCCAGGAAGTCCTCGACCGCGCCGCGGTCGGCGGGCGCATCAGCGCCGACGAGGCGCTTGAGCTCTACCGCCACGCGCCGTTGCACGCGCTCGGTGCGGCAGCGGACGCCGCACGTCGGCGGCGGTACGCCGGGACCGAGCACATCGCGACGTACATCATCGAGCGCAACATCAACTACACGAACGTCTGTGTGACGGCGTGCAAGTTCTGCGCCTTCTACGCCGCGCCGAAGGACACCGAGAAGGGCTGGTCCCGCGACCTCGACGAGATCCTGCGCCGCTGCGCGGAGACGGTCGAGCTGGGCGGCACCCAGATCATGTTCCAGGGCGGCCACCACCCGGACTACGGCGTCGACTACTACGAGCGCGCCTTCTCCGCCATCAAGAAGGACTTCCCGCAGCTGGTGATCCACTCCCTCGGCGCGTCCGAGGTCGAGCACATGGCGCGGATCTCCGGCGTCTCCGCCGAGGAGGCGATCAGCCGGATCCACGCCGCGGGGCTTGACTCCTTCGCCGGCGCGGGCGCCGAGTTGCTGCCGGAGCGCCCGCGCAAGGCGATCGCACCGCTCAAGGAGTCCGGTGAGCGCTGGCTGGAGATCATGGAGCTGGCGCACACCCTGGGCGTCGAGTCCACCTCCACCATGCTGATGGGCACCGGCGAGACCAACGCCGAGCGGATCGAGCACCTGCGGATGATCCGCGACGTGCAGGACCGCACCGGCGGCTTCCGCGCGTTCATCCCCTACACCTACCAGCCGGAGAACAACCACCTGAAGGGTCGCACCCAGGCGACGCTCTTCGAGTACCTGCGGCTGATCGCGGTGGCCCGGCTCTACCTGGACAACATCGCGCACATCCAGGGCTCCTGGCTGACCGTCGGCAAGGAGATGGGTCAGCTCTCGCTGCACTACGGCGCCGACGACCTCGGCTCCGTGATGCTGGAGGAGAACGTGGTCTCCTCGGCCGGGGCCAAGCACCGCTCCAACCGCATGGAGCTGATCCAGCTCATCCGCTCCGCGGGCCGCGTCCCGGCGCAGCGTGCCACCACCTACGAGCACCTGGTCGTCCACGACGACCCGGCCAAGGACCCGGTGGACGACCACGTCTTCTCGCACATCGCCTCCACGGCGATCGCGGGCGGGACGGCGCACCCCGAGCTGAAGCTGCTCAGCAGCAACTGATGTCGGTTGTGAGCTGACCTGTGTTCACCATTCATGCGGGGACGGACGGCTGCGCGGTGGCGGTCGAGCGCGAGCGCATCGTCGCGGTTGTCGAGAAGGATGCTGCGCTGGTCGGCGTCGACGCGCTGCGCGCCGAGTACCCCGGCGCGCGTGTGCGCGAATGGCCGGGCGAGGTGCGTGCGGGCGAGGCATGGGACGGGCCGCTGCCGGACGCCCCCAGCCCGCGTGAGCGGGTGCACGCGCTGCTGCTGCGCGGAGTGACGGCGGTGGCGGCGCGCTCGCTGGACGAGGACCCGGCGTTGGCCCCGGCCGCCGCCCGGGTCGGGCTGCTGGTCGGGTCGCCCGCCCGGCTCGACCCCGGCGCCCGCGCCGACTTCGCCGTCTTCGCCGCCGACGGCAGCTGCCTGGCAACCGTCCTCGGCGGGCGTCTCGTCCATCGCCGGGCTTGAGCATTGGGCTTGAGCGTCGGGCTCGTGTGTTGGGCTTGAGCACAGGTTTTCGGCGTCGGCCTTCAGCGTCGGCCTTGAGTACCGACGCGCCCAAGCACCAGCTCTGCGGCACCACCTGTGAGCAAGAGGAGAATGACCGCGTGACCCGAGCCTCCCTGGACAAGCAGCCGCACGAGGTCGCGTCGATGTTCGACGACGTCGCGGCGAAGTACGACCTCACCAACGATGTGTTGTCGCTGGGCCAGACGCGCCTGTGGCGCCGCGCCGTCGCCCGCGCGGTGGACGCGCGCCCGGGACAGCGGGTGCTCGACCTGGCCGCCGGGACCGCGACCTCCTCGGTCCCGTTCGCCGAGGCGGGCGCGACCGTGGTGCCGTGCGACTTCTCGATCGGCATGCTGCGCGAGGGCAAGCGCCGCCACCCCGAACTCCCGCTGACTGCGGGGGATGCGACCCGGCTGCCGTTCGCCGACGACGTCTTCGACGCGGTGACGATCTCCTTCGGGCTGCGCAACGTGCAGGACACCGACGCCGCGCTGCGCGAGATGCTGCGCGTGACGAAGCCCGGTGGGCGCGTGGTGATCTGCGAGTTCAGCCACCCGAGCTTCGCGCCGTTCCGGACCGTCTACAGCGAGTACCTGATGCGCGCGCTGCCGCAGGTGGCCACCGCCGTCAGCAGCAATCCGGACGCGTACGTCTACCTCGCCGACTCGATCCGTGCCTGGCCCGACCAGCCGGAGCTGGCGGTGCGGTTGCAGCGGGCCGGGTGGGAGCGGGTGGCCTGGCGGAACCTCACCGGTGGAATCGTCGCCCTGCACCGGGGTACCAAGCCCGGAACCACGTCCACCGCTCATTAGACTCAAGCCGATCCCCAGCCGAAGTCAGGAGTCCAGGTTGAGCGCGACCAGCATGCAGGACGCGACCAGCACGCAGGAGACGCGGGCCGTCGAGGCCTACGCCGATGTGATCGTCGTGGGCGCCGGACCGGCGGGATCCGCGGTGGCGTACCACCTGGCCCGGTCGGGCCTGGAGGTGCTGCTGCTGGAGAAGTCCCGGTTCCCGCGCGAGAAGGTCTGCGGCGACGGGTTGACCCCGCGCGCGGTCAAGCAGTTGGTCGACATGGGGATCGACGTCTCCGAGGAGAACGGCTGGCTGCACAACAAGGGCCTGCGGATCATCGGCGGCGGCGTCCGGCTGGAGCTGGACTGGCCCGAGCTGGCGGCCTTCCCGGACTACGGACTGGTGCGCAAGCGCGCGGACTTCGACGAACTGCTGGCCCGCCAGGCGGAGAAGGCCGGAGCCAAGCTGCACGAGGGCTGCAACGTCACCGGCCCGGTGCTGGACGAGCGCACCGGTCGCGTCATCGGCGTGACGGCCAGGCTCGAGGACGTCGGTTCCGGCGAGGGGTCCGATGGGAAGCGCGCGGCGAAGCGCGAAGTCGAGTTCCGTGCACCGCTGGTGGTCGCGGCGGACGGCAACTCGACGCGGCTGTCGCTCGCGCTCGGGCTGCACCGGCGTGAGGACCGGCCGATGGGCGTCGCCTACCGGACCTACTTCACCTCGCCGCGTGCGGACGACGACTACCTGGAGTCCTGGCTGGAGCTCTGGGACCGCCGCGACGGCCAGGACAAGCTGCTGCCGGGCTACGGCTGGATCTTCGGCATGGGGGACGGGACCAGCAACGTCGGTCTCGGGCTGCTCAACACCACCAAGGCGTTCAAGGACATCGACTACCGCGAGCTGCTCAAGGTCTGGTGCGCCGGCATGCCCGAGGAGTGGGGCTACACGCCGGAGAACATGACCGAGCCGATCCGCGGCGCGGCCCTGCCGATGGCGTTCAACCGGCAGCCGCACTACAGCCGCGGCTTTCTGCTCGTCGGCGACGCGGGCGGGATGGTCAACCCGTTCAACGGTGAGGGCATCGCCTATGCGATGGAGTCCGGCCAGATCGCGGCGGGCGTCATCGTCCAGGCCATGGCCCGGACCACCGATGTCGCCCGGGAGCGCGCACTGGAGGCGTATCCGCGGATCCTCAAGGACGTCTACGGCGGCTACTACTCCCTCGGTCGCGCGTTCGTGAAGGCGATCGGCAACCCGCTGGTGATGCGGATGGCCGCGCAGCACGGGCTGACCCACCCGGTGTTGATGAAGTTCGTGCTGAAGCTGCTGGCCAACCTGACCGACCCGCAGGGCGGCGACGCCATGGACCGCGTCATCAACGGCCTGGCCAAGGTGGCCCCCAAGGCATAGGCACAGCCCCAAGGCATAGGCACAGCCCCAAGGCAGGCACAGCCGGCACAGCACACACGTCACAGCAGCCCCACCAGGCATGTCCTGGTGGGGCTGCTGCTTTCTGTAGTCGTGTGCATACTCAACGTCAGCATGGCGCCCAGAAGTTCACTAACACGTGGAGCTCGGCAAAGCAAAACTTGCCATGGATCCTTGGCCGATGATAAAGATCACGGCTCCGAGCTGCGCAAATGCACCTCAGCACCACTGCTTGTGAATGAATGCACACGCAAAGTGGCTGAATTTGCCTGCTCGTTACCTCATGATCATCCGTCAGGTGGCGTAGATCACAATCTTGGTCCATGACCGCGTGTCGCAGATCACATGCGAAGAGGCATAGGATGCAGCCGTCTTGGGGGCTTGTGAACTGCCTCACAAATGGGGATGACAGTCATAGGAACTGCTCGCGGGAGACCGAGAGACAGAGACGACGGAGACGACAGAGACGTCGGCTGGGACTGACGCCTGGAGAGGTCGTTCGGCATGAACGCTTATGCGCCGATTCTGGTACTTGGCGCCATTGCGGCTGCGTTCGCGGTCGGTTCGGTGGCGATGGCCGCGTTGACCGGCCCCAAGCGCTACAACCGGGCCAAGCTCGATGCCTACGAGTGCGGCATCGAGCCGACCCCGCAGCCTGCCGGGGGCGGCAGATTCCCGATCAAGTACTACCTGACGGCGATGCTCTTCATCGTCTTCGACATCGAGATCGTCTTCCTCTACCCGTGGGCCGTGACCTTCGACGCTCTGGGGATCTTCGGGCTCGTCGAGATGGTGCTCTTCATCGCCACCGTGTTCGTCGCCTACGCCTATGTCTGGCGTCGCGGCGGCCTCGAGTGGGACTGATCACGAGTGCGATTGACACGAGTGCGGCTGATCAACGAGTGCGTGTGACCGACGCGTCGAGAGAGGACTGACGAATGGGTATCGAGGAGAAGCTGCCCAGCGGCTTCCTGCTCACCACGGTCGAGCAGGCCGCGGGGTGGGTGCGCAAGAGCTCCCTCTTCCCGGCGACCTTCGGGCTCGCCTGCTGCGCCATCGAGATGATGACCACCGGCGCGGGCCGGTACGACCTGGCCCGGTTCGGGATGGAGGTCTTCCGTGGCTCGCCGCGGCAGGCCGACCTGATGATCGTGGCCGGTCGGGTGAGCCAGAAGATGGCGCCGGTGGTGCGGCAGGTCTACGACCAGATGGCCAACCCGAAGTGGGTCATCTCCATGGGCGTCTGCGCCTCGTCCGGCGGGATGTTCAACAACTACGCGATCGTCCAGGGCGTCGACCACATCATCCCGGTCGACATCTACCTGCCCGGCTGCCCGCCGCGGCCGGAGATGCTGATGGACGCCATCCTCAAGCTCCACGACCAGATCCGCCACGAGAAGCTCGGCGTCAACAAGCGCCGTGCCCAGCAGGAGGCGGAGGAGCAGGCGCTGCAGGCGGTCCCGACCATCGAGATGAAGGGGCTGCTGCAGTGAGCGAGCAGAGCGGACAGCCGAGCGAGGAGCAGGGCGACGTGCCCGTCCCGCGCGAGGGTCAGACCGAGCTGGAGGTCATCGGCGTCCGGCACGGCATGTTCGGCGGCGCCGGGAGCGGTGACACCTCCGGCTACGGCGGCCTGGTCCGGCCGATCGTGCTGCCGTCGGCCAGCACCCGGCCCTACGGCGGCGCCTGGTTCGACGAGGTGGCCGACGAGTTCGAGGGCGCGCTGGAGGAGCAGGGGATCAGCCCGGCGGCCGCGATCGAGAAGACCGTGGTGGACCGGGACGAGATCACCTTCCACGTCCACCGCGAGCACCTGGTCCAGGCGATGCGGACGCTGCGCGACGACCCGGCGCTGCGGTTCGAACTGTGCACCGGAGTCAGCGGCGTGCACTACCCGGGCGACGCGGGACGCGAACTGCACGCGGTCTACCACCTGCGGTCGATCACCCACGGGCGGCTGATCCGGGTCGAGGTGTCCGCGCCGGACGCGGACCCGCACATCCCGTCGACCGTCGCGGTCTACCCGACCAACGACTGGCACGAGCGCGAGACGTACGACTTCTTCGGCATCGTCTTCGACGACCACCCGGCACTGATGCGGATCATGATGCCGGACGACTGGCTGGGCCACCCGCAGCGCAAGGACTACCCGCTCGGCGGCATCCCCGTCGAGTACAAGGGCGCGCAGATCCCGGCTCCCGACCAGCGGAGGTCGTACTCCTGATGAGCACTCAGTCTGCCCCGCACGCACCCCGGCAACCGCATGCCCCTCAGCAGGCGGAAGCTCCCGGGCGCGAGACCACCGAGGGCCGCGTCTACACCGTCACCGGCGGAGACTGGGACGAGATCGTCAGCGCGGCCGCGAAAGCGGACGACGAGCGGATCATCGTCAACATGGGTCCGCAACACCCGTCCACCCACGGCGTGTTGCGCCTGATCCTGGAGATCGACGGCGAGACGGTGCGCGAGGCCCGCTGCGGCATCGGCTACCTGCACACCGGTATCGAGAAGAACATGGAGTTCAGGAACTGGACCCAGGGCACGACCTTCGTGACCCGGATGGACTACCTGACCCCGCTGTTCAACGAGACCGCCTACTGCCTGGCCGTCGAGAAGCTGCTCGGGATCACCGACGACATCCCCGAACGAGCCAGCATCATCCGGGTGTTGATGATGGAGCTCAACCGGATCGCCTCGCACCTGGTCTGTCTGGCCACCGGTGGGATGGAGATCGGCTCCACCACGCTGATGATCTACGGCTTCCGTGACCGCGAGATCATCCTCGACATCTTCGAGCTGGTCACCGGCCTGCGGATGAACCACGCCTACGTCCGCCCCGGCGGGCTGGCGCAGGACCTGCCGCCCGGTGCGCTCGACCAGATCCGCGAGGGCGTCAAGCTGCTCCGCTCGCGGATGCCCGAGTACGACAAGCTGGCCACCAACAACCCGGTCTTCAAGGCCCGGTTGGTCGACGTCGGCTACCTGGACCTGGCCGGCTGCATGGCGCTCGGCGCCACCGGGCCGATCCTGCGGGCCACCGGCCTGCCGCACGACCTGCGCAAGACGGACCCGTACTGCGGCTACGAGCAGTACGACTTCGAGGTGGAGACCGCCGACACCTTCGACTCCTACGGCCGGTTCCTGATCCGGCTGCGCGAGATGGAGCAGTCGCTGCGGATCGTCGAGCAGTGCCTGGACCTGCTCAAGGGTCACGGGGGCAGCGGCAGGGGCGGCGTGGGCGGGCCGGTCATGGTGGCGGACAAGAAGATCGCCTGGCCGGCGCAGTTGGCGCTCGGGCCGGACGGGATGGGCAACTCGCTCGACCACATCCGCACCATCATGGGCGAGTCCATGGAGGCACTGATCCACCACTTCAAGCTGGTGACCGAGGGGTTCCACGTCCCGGCGGGACAGGCCTACGTGGCGGTCGAGTCGCCCAAGGGCGAGCTCGGGGTGCACGTCGTCTCCGACGGCGGCACGCGTCCGTACCGGGTGCACTTCCGCGACCCGAGCTTCACCAACCTGCAGACGATGGCCGCGATGTGTGAGGGCGGGCAGGTCGCGGACGTGATCGTCGCCGTGGCCGGCATCGACCCGGTGATGGGAGGCGTGGACCGGTGAGTGCGACAGAGCATGTAGAGGCACAGCAGCGCCCAACGGAGTTGGGTCTGCCGGAGCTTCCGGCAGCGCCGTACCCGGCGGAGGTGCGCGAGCGCCTGGACCCGGACGCGGCGGAGATCATCGCCCGCTACCCGCAGTCGCGCTCCGCGCTGCTGCCGCTGCTGCACCTGGTGCAGGCGGAGGAGGGCTTCGTCTCGCGGACCGGGATCCGGTACTGCGCCGAGCAGTTGGACCTGACCACGGCCGAGGTCACCGCCGTCGCTACCTTCTACACCATGTACCGGCGGCGTCCCGCGGGTCAGTACCACGTCGGGGTCTGCACCAACACGCTCTGCGCGGTGCTGGGCGGCGACCAGATCTTCGCCGAGCT
Organism: Streptacidiphilus sp. MAP5-3; assembly: GCF_041262505.1. Lineage (NCBI taxonomy): Bacteria > Bacillati > Actinomycetota > Actinomycetes > Kitasatosporales > Streptomycetaceae > Streptacidiphilus > Streptacidiphilus sp. MAP5-3. Next base: position 15,296 of record NZ_JBGCCL010000051.1, on the reverse strand, counting down.
GCAGGAGCACCTGGGCATCGGCAACAACGAGACCACCGCGGACGGGCAGATCTCGCTGGAGCACATCGAGTGCAACGCGGCCTGCGACTACGCGCCGGTGGTGATGGTCAACTGGGAGTTCTTCGACAACCAGACCCCGTCGAGCGCACGGGAGTTGGTCGACGAGCTGCGCGCCGCCGGGCCGGAGGGTTCGAACGCCGAGGTGCAGCCGACGCGCGGGGCCCGGCTGTGCAGCTTCCGGGAGACCGCGCGGATGCTGGCCGGCTTCCCCGACGAGCGGTCCGGCGCGGTGGACGAGTCCGGCGCGGGCGGCGCACCCAGCCTGGCCGGGCTGCGCCTCTCACGCGGCGAGACCCTCCCGGGCACCGGCGGCACCCACATCGTGGCGCCGCGTCAGGAGGACGTCCGCGAGCCCGACTCCGCCGACGGCACTGCCGCCGCCGACACCGACGAGCCGGGCACAGACACGGACACGGGTACGGAAGGGGACGAGGCATGACCGCGACGCACCCGGAGAAGCTGCTCTCGCCGGTCCTCTCGGCGACCTGGGACGACGAGAAGCCGTGGACCCTGGCCACCTACCGCGAGCACGACGGCTACAAGGGCCTGCACGAGGCGCTGCGGATGGACCCTGACGCAGTCATCGCCCTGGTCAAGGACGCGGGCCTGCGCGGTCGTGGCGGCGCGGGCTTCCCGACCGGCATGAAGTGGCAGTTCATCCCGCAGGGCGACGGCAAGCCGCACTACCTCGTCGTCAACGCGGACGAGTCCGAGCCGGGCACCTGCAAGGACATCCCGCTGCTCTTCGCCAACCCGCACGTGCTGATCGAGGGCATGATCATCGCCAGTTGGGCGATCCGCTGCAGCCACGCCTTCATCTACCTGCGCGGCGAGACCGTGCCGGTGCTGCGACGCCTGCACGCGGCCGTGGCCGAGGCGTACGAGGCGGGCTACCTCGGGCAGAACCTGCTGGGCAGCGGCTTCGACCTGGACATCACCGTCCACGCGGGCGCGGGCGCGTACATCTGCGGCGAGGAGACGGCGCTGCTCGACTCGCTCGAAGGCCGTCGTGGCCAGCCGCGGCTGCGGCCGCCGTTCCCGGCCGTCGCCGGTCTCTACGCCTGCCCGACCGTGGTCAACAACGTCGAGTCGATCGCGTCGGTCCCGGCGATCCTGCACCGGGGCAAGGACTGGTTCCGCTCGATGGGCAGCGAGAAGTCGCCCGGCTTCACGCTCTACTCGCTCTCCGGGCACGTCACCAACCCCGGCCAGTACGAGGCGCCGCTCGGCGTCACACTGCGGCAGCTGCTGGAGGTCAGCGGCGGCGTCCGCGAGGGCCACCGGCTCAAGTTCTGGACGCCGGGCGGCTCGTCGACGCCGATGTTCACCGACGAGCACCTGGACGTGCCGCTCGACTACGAGGGTGTCGCCGCGGCGGGCTCGATGCTGGGCACCAAGGCGCTGCAGGTCTTCGACGAGACGACCTGCGTGGTGCGCGCGGTGACCCGGTGGACCGAGTTCTACGCCCACGAGTCCTGCGGCAAGTGCACGCCCTGCCGCGAAGGCACCTACTGGCTGGTCCAGTTGCTGCGCCGGATCGAGGCGGGCGAGGGCGAGCCGGGCGACCTGGAGAAGCTGCAGGACATCGCCGACAACATCAACGGCAAGTCCTTCTGCGCGCTCGGCGACGGCGCGGCCAGCCCGATCTTCTCCTCGCTGCAGTACTTCCGGGACGAGTACGAGCAGCACCTGCGCGAGCGCCGCTGCCCGTTCGACCCGGCGGCGTCGACGGTCTGGGCGGGGACGCGGGGACGGCGGGCACCGGGCTCCAGCAAGCCCTCCAGCAAGCACAGTCCTGACGATCCACCGGGTGATCGAGGTACCGACGGCCCAGAAGCGCACGGTGACTTCGACCCGAGCGAGAACGGAGTGCTGGCGTGACCGCAACGGTCCCCGAAACAGGCAAGGCCGGGGAGACGGAACTCCTGACCGTCACCATCGACGGCGTCGAGGTGAAGGTGCCCAAGGGCACGCTGGTCATCCGCGCCGCCGAGATGATCGGCGTCGAGATCCCGCGCTTCTGCGACCACCCGCTGCTGGCCCCGGCCGGAGCCTGCCGTCAGTGCATCGTCGAGGTGGAGGGCCAGCGCAAGCCGGTGGCCTCCTGCACCATCGAGTGCACCGACAAGATGGTGGTGAAGTCCCAGCTCACCTCTCCCGTCGCGGAGAAGGCGCAGCGCGGCGTGATGGAGCTGCTGCTGATCAACCACCCGCTGGACTGCCCGGTCTGCGACAAGGGCGGCGAGTGCCCGCTGCAGAACCAGGCGCTCTCGCACGGCCAGAGCGACAGCCGCTTCGACGGCCTGAAGCGGACCTACGAGAAGCCGATGCCGATCAGCACCCAGGTGCTGCTGGACCGCGAGCGCTGCGTGCTCTGCGCCCGCTGCACCCGGTTCAGCGAGCAGATCGCCGGTGACCCGTTCATCGACCTGGTGGAGCGGGGGGCGCTCCAGCAGGTCGGCATCGGGGCGGGGGACGACTTCCGCTCGTACTTCTCCGGCAACACCATCCAGATCTGCCCGGTCGGCGCGCTGACCTCGGCGGCGTACCGGTTCCGGTCGCGGCCGTTCGACCTCAGCTCCTCGCCGAGCGTCTGCGAGCACTGCGCGAGCGGTTGCGCGACGCGGACCGACCACCGGCGCGGCAAGGTGATGCGGCGTCAGGCCGGGGACGACCCGGCGGTGAACGAGGAGTGGAGCTGCGACAAGGGCCGCTTCGCGTTCCGCTACGCGCAGCTGCCGGACCGGATCCGGACCCCGCTGCTGCGCAACGCCGAGACCGGGGAGCTTGAGCCCGCGTCCTGGCCGGAGGCGCTGGCCGCCGCAGCGCGGGGGCTGACCTCGGGGCGCAAGCGCACCGGCGTGCTGGTCGGCGGCCGGTCGACGGTCGAGGACGCGTACGCGTACGCCAAGTTCGCCCGGGTCGCCCTCGGCACCAACGACGTCGACTTCCGGGCCCGCGTGCACAGCGCGGAGGAGGCCGAGTTCCTGGCCGCCGCCGTCGCCGGTCACGGCGTGGACCTGGACGGCAGGTCTGTAGGGGGCAGGTCGGTCGGCGGTACGGCGGCCGTGGACTACGCGACGCTGGAGAACGCGAAAACGGTCCTGCTGGTGGGCTTCGAGCCCGAGGAGGAGTCGCCGATCGTCTTCCTGCGGCTGCGCAAGGCGGCGCGGGCACGAGGCGCCGGCTCGTCCGGTTGCAAGGTGTACGCGATCGCCACCCACGCCTCGCGCGGGCTGACCAAGCTGGACGGGACGCTGCTCCCGGCCGCGCCGGGCACCGAGGCCGAGTGGCTGGAGGCGCTGGCCGAGGGCGAGCCGCTGGACGGCGACGCGGGCGAGGCGGCGCGCAGGCTGCGCGAGCCGGGCGCGGTGGTGCTGGTCGGCGAACGGCTGGCGGGGACCGCGGGCGGCTACAGCGCCGCGCTGCGGCTGGCCCGGCTGGCCGGGGCGCAGTTGGCCTGGATCCCGCGCCGGGCGGGCGAGCGCGGCGCGGTCGAGGCGGGGGCCCTGCCCGGCCTGCTGCCGGGCGGCCGTCCGGCCACCGACCCGGAGGCGCGCCGCGAGGTCGCCGCTGCCTGGGGCCTGGCCGAACTGCCGCACCGCCACGGGCGCGACACCACCGCCATCCTGGCCGCAGCGGCCGGGGGCGAGCTGGACGCGCTGGTGGTCGGCGGCGTCGAGACCGACGACCTGCCGGACCCGGCCGCCGCCGAGCTGGCGCTGGAACGGGTCGGCTTCGTGGTCAGCCTGGAGCTTCGGCCCGGCGCGGTCACCGAACGCGCCGACGTGGTGCTGCCGGTGGCGGCGGTCGCCGAGAAGGCCGGGACCTTCCTGGACTGGGAGGGCCGCGCCCGGTTCTTCGAAGCGGCGCTCAAGCCCGACCAGATGACGCAGCGTCACCTTGAGGACGACCTCCGGGTGCTGCACATGCTGGCGGACGCGATGGACAAGCACCTCGGGCTTCCGGACCTGACGGCCGCCCGGCGCGAGCTGGACGCCCTCGGGCCCTGGCGCGGCGAGCGCGCCGACGCCCCGGTCGAGCTGGCCCGACCGCTGCCGCGTCCCAGCGCGGGCGAGGCGGTGCTGGCGGGCTGGCGGCAACTGCTCGACAACGGCGTGCTGCAGCAGGGCGACACCGCCCTGGCCGGTACCCGGCATCCGGCGGTGGCCCGGCTCTCGCCCGCCACCGCGGCCGAGGTCGGCGTCGCCGACGGCGCGCCGCTCACCGTCACCGGCCCGGCGGGCAGCGTGACGCTCCCGCTGGCGATCACTGCGGAACTGCCGGACCGGGTGGTCTGGCTCCCGCTGAACTCCGCAGGTACTTCTGCGGCGCGGGCGCTCGGCGCGGTCCCGGGACGGATCGTGGCGCTGGGCACGAACAACTCTTCTGAAGGCATGGAAGGCATGGAGGAGCAGCGATGATGCCTCACTCGGTGCAACTCGCGGCCGAGGACCTCTCCTTCTTCGGCCTCGACCCCTGGTGGCTGGTGCTGCTGAAGGCGGTGTTCTGCTTCGCGTTCCTGGTGCTGACGGTGCTGATCGCCATCGTCTGGGAGCGCAAGGTCGTCGCCTGGATGCAGCTGCGCATCGGCCCCAACCGGCACGGCCCCTGGGGCATGCTGCAGAGCCTCGCCGACGGCGTGAAGCTGGCGCTCAAGGAGGACCTGGTCGTCAGCGCCGCCGACAAGGCGGTCTTCATCCTGGCCCCGGTCCTCTCCGCGATGCCGGCCTTCATGGCCTTCGCGGTGATCCCGTTCGGCCCGGCCGACCACGAGATCTCCATCTTCGGCACCCGGACCACGATGCAGCTGACCGACTTCCCCGTCGGCATCCTGTTCATCCTGGCCACCGCGTCGATCGGGATCTACGGCATCGTGCTGGCCGGTTGGGCCTCCGGCTCGACCTACCCGCTGCTCGGCGGGCTCCGCTCGGCGGCGCAGATGGTGTCGTACGAGATCGCGATGGGTCTCAGTTTCGCCGCCGTCTTCCTCTACTCCGGGTCGATGTCGACCTCGGCGATCGTGGACGCGCAGTCGAAGACCTGGTTCGCCTGTCTGCTGCCGGTGAGCTTCCTGGTCTACCTGGTGTCGATGGTCGGTGAGACCAACCGCGCGCCGTTCGACCTCCCGGAGGCCGAGGGCGAGCTGGTCGGCGGCTTCAACACCGAGTACTCCTCGCTGAAGTTCGCGATGTTCATGCTGGCCGAGTACATCAACATGGTGACGGTCTCGGCCGTGGCCAGCGTGATGTTCCTGGGCGGCTGGCGGGCGCCGTGGCCGATCACCGCCTTCTGGGCGGGGGCCAACCACGGCTGGTGGCCAATGCTCTGGCTGATCGTCAAGATCCAGCTGCTGCTCTTCGTCTTCATCTGGCTGCGCGGCACACTGCCCCGGCTGCGCTACGACCAGTTCATGAAGCTGGGCTGGAAGGTGCTGATCCCGGTCTCGCTGGTGTGGCTGGTCATGGTCGCCACCGTGCGGGCGCTGCGGGACCAGGGCTACAACTTCTCCCACATCGTGCTCTATGTCGGCGGCGGGGTGATCGCGCTGCTGCTGGTCTCGCTGGTGGTCGACATGTTGCGGCCGAAGAAGGGCGCGGCAGCGCCGCCCGCTGAAGCTGAGGCGTTCGACCCGATGGCGGGCGGCTTCCCGGTCCCGCCGATGCCGGGTCAGCAGCTTCCGGCCGTGCCCAGGCGACCCTCGCGGGCCGTCCCTGTCGGTGCGGAGTCCACCACTGTTCCCGCACTGAAGGGAGACGACGGTGCCTGACATGTTGGGACCCGCCGCAGGCTTCGGCGTGACCTTCAAGGCCATGTTCAAGAAGCGCCTGACCGAGCAGTACCCGGAGTACAAGAAGCCCACCGCGCCGCGGTTCCACGGCCGGCACCAGCTCAACCGGCATCCGGACGGGCTGGAGAAGTGCGTCGGCTGCGAGCTCTGCGCCTGGGCGTGCCCGGCGGACGCCATCTACGTCGAGGGCGCGGACAACACCGACGAGGAGCGTTACTCGCCGGGCGAGCGGTACGGGCGGGTCTACCAGATCAACTACGCCCGCTGCATCCTCTGCGGACTCTGCATCGAGGCCTGCCCGACCCGGGCGCTCACCATGACCAACGAGTACGAACTGGCCAACACTTCCCGCGAGTCGCTCATCTACACCAAGGAGGAGCTGCTCGCCGGACTGACCGAGGGCATGGTCGACTCGCCCCACTCCATCTTCCCGGGCATGGACGAGCGCGACTACTACCAGGGTCACGTCACCGAGGCCGCCCCGGGCACGGAGCGTCAGGTCGCCGTCAGCAAGGGCGAGAAGCCCGAGGCAACTCCGGACGCGGAAGAAGCGGATGAAGCGGAAGAGGTGACGGCATGACCTCAACCGGAGAGGCCGTGCAGTTCTGGGTGTTGGCGGTGATCGCCGTCGGCGGCGCGCTTGGCATGGTGCTCATGCGCAAGGCGGTGCACTCCGCGCTCTGCCTGGCCGCGACGATGATCGCGCTGGCGATCTGCTACATGGCCCAGGGCGCGGTCTTCCTCGGCATCGTCCAGATCGTCGTCTACACCGGCGCGATCATGATGCTCTTCCTCTTCGTCGTGATGCTGGTCGGCGTCACCTCGGCCGACTCGGTCAAGGAGACGCTCAAGGGTCAGCGGGTGGCGGCGGTGGTCGGCGGGATCGGCTTCGGCGTGCTGCTCTGCGCCGGGATCGCCAACGCCAAGCTGCGGAACTTCACCGGCGTCGGCGCGGCCGACCAGGCGTCGGGCGGCAACGTCCAGGGCCTGGCCCGGCTGATCTTCACCCAGTACGTCTGGGCCTTCGAGGTCACCGGCGCGCTGCTGATCACGGCGGCGGTCGGCGCGATGGTGCTGACGCACCGCGAGGCCACCGAGGTCCGCCAGAGCCAGCGCGAACTGGCCGAGCAGCGGGTCCGGTTGGGCCAGCAGGTCACGCCGCTGCCCGCGCCCGGCGTCTACGCCCGGCACAACGCGGTCGACGTTCCCGGCCTGCTGCCGGACGGCAGCCCGGCCGAGATCAGCGTCAACCCGACGCTGCGTCAGCGCGGCCAGATGCGCCGCGTGGGCACCGACCTGCTGCGCCGGATGGGCGACCTGGAGACCGGCACCGCCGACTGGCTCGGCCGGAAGACGCCCAAGCAGCGCGCCGGCACCGAACTGGCCCAGCTGGAACGGGCCCAGGACGAGCTGGAGCGGGCTCAGGACGAGCGGGACCTGCACCAGGACGACCTGCACCAGGACGAGCTGCGCCAGGAAGAGCTGCGCGAGAACGAGGAGAACGAGTTGGCTGAGAGGGAGGAGGAGCAGCAGTGAGCCCCGTCAACTACCTGTACCTCGCGGCCCTGCTCTTCACCATCGGCGCTGTCGGTGTGCTGGTGCGGCGCAACGCGATCGTGCTGTTCATGTGCGTGGAGCTGATGCTCAACGCCTGCAATCTGGCCCTGGTCACCTTCTCCCGGCTGCACGGCAACCTGGACGGGCAGATCATCGCCTTCTTCACCATGGTGGTCGCGGCGGCCGAGGTGGTCGTCGGTCTCGCCATCATCGTGAGCGTCTTCCGCACCCGTCACTCGGCCTCGGTCGACGACACCAACCTCATGAAGCTGTAGCGGCGGAGGCTGACTGACCGTGGACAATCTCATCCCCCTACTGGTCGCGGTTCCGCTGGCGGGAGCTGCCCTGCTGCTCCTGGGCGGACGCCGCTTCGACGGATTCGGGCACCTGCTCGGCACCGTCGCCGCCTTCGCCTCCTTCGGCGTCGGGCTGGCGCTCTTCTTCGACATGCTGGGCCGCTCGACGGCCCAACGCCCGGAAACCGACCATCTGTTCACCTGGATCCCGGTCAACGGCTTCCAGGCCGAGGTCGGGTTCCAGCTGGACCAGCTGTCGATGACCTTCGTGCTGCTGATCACGGGCGTCGGCTCGCTGATCCACCTGTACTCGATCGGGTACATGGCGCACGACGAGAAGCGCCGCCGGTTCTTCGGCTATCTCAACCTCTTCCTCGCGGCCATGCTGCTCCTGGTGCTGGCCGACAACTACCTGCTGCTCTACGTCGGTTGGGAGGGCGTCGGGCTGGCGTCCTACCTGCTGATCGGCTTCTGGCAGCACAAGCCCAGCGCGGCGACCGCCGCCAAGAAGGCGTTCCTGGTCAACCGCGTCGGCGACGTCGGCCTGTCCATCGCGGTCATGCTGATGTTCACCACCTTCGGCACCTTCGCCTTCACCCCCGTCTTCGCGCACGCCTCGCAGGCGACGCAGGGGACGCTGACCGGCATCGGCCTGATGCTGCTGCTGGCCGCCTGTGGCAAGTCCGCCCAGGTGCCGCTGCAGTCCTGGCTCGGCGACGCGATGGAGGGCCCGACCCCGGTCTCGGCCCTGATCCACGCGGCCACCATGGTGACCGCCGGCGTCTACCTGATCGTCCGCTCCTCGGCCATCTTCAACCTGGCGCCCACGGCCCAGTTGGCGACCGTCGTGGTCGGCACGGTCACGCTGCTCTTCGGTGCGATCGTCGGTTGTGCCAAGGACGACATCAAGAAGGCGCTCGCCGGTTCCACCATGTCGCAGATCGGCTACATGGTGCTGGCCGCCGGGCTCGGGCCGATCGGCTACGTCTTCGCGATCATGCACCTGGTCACCCACGGGTTCTTCAAGGCCGGGCTCTTCCTCGGCGCCGGTTCGGTCATGCACGGCATGAACGACGAGGTCGACATGCGGAAGTACGGCGGCCTGCGGAAGTACATGCCGCTGACCTTCGTCACCTTCGGCCTCGGCTACCTGGCCATCATCGGCTTCCCGGGTCTGTCCGGCTTCTTCACCAAGGACAAGATCATCGAGGCCGCGTTCGGCCACGGTGGCACCGAGGGCTGGATCCTCGGCACCTGCGCGATGATCGGCGCGGCCGTGACCGCGTTCTACATGACCCGCGTGATGCTGATGACCTTCTTCGGCGAGAAGCGCTGGCATCCGGACGCCGAGGGCCACGAGCCGCACCCGCACGAGTCGCCCTTGGTGATGGGCGTCCCGATGGCGATCCTGGCCTTCGGCTCGGTCGCGGCCGGCTTCCTGTTCAACCTGAACAGCTCCTTCGTCCACTGGCTCAGCCCGGTCACGGGCCTCCAGGAGGGCCACTCGCCGCTGAGCACCACCGAGGTGACGATCGGGACGATGGTGGTGCTGGTCCTCGGCGTCACCGTCGCCTGGCTGATGTACGGGCGCAAGCCGGTCCCGGCCGTTCCGCCACTGGGCTCGGCGCTCACCCGGGCGGCCCGGCGTGACCTGCTGCAGGACGACTTCAACCACGTGGTCCTGGTCAGCGGCGGCTCGCACCTGACCCGCTTCCTGGTCTACCTGGAGGGCAAGGGCCTGGACGGGCTGGTCAACGGCATCGCCGCACTGGTCGGCGGCACCTCCGGGCGCGTGCGCAAGCTCCAGAACGGTTATGTCCGCTCCTACGCCCTGTCCATGTTCGGCGGCGCGCTGGTGCTGGCGGCAACGACGCTTTTGATGAGGGCTGTCGCATGAGCTCATTTCCTTGGCTGACCGTCACCGCGGCCCTGCCCGCCGTCGGCGCGATCGTCACCGCGGCTCTGCCTGCGGCCACCAACGCCCGCAGCCGGGACCGCAACAAGGTCGTGCCGCTGGTCTTCTCCGTCGCCACGCTGGCGATCGCGTCGATCGTCACCGCCCGGTTCGTGCCGGGCGGGGCGCGCTTCCAGATGACCGAATACCACAGCTGGATCTCGCAGTTCGGCATCGGCTACAGCGTCGGCGTCGACGGCATCGCGGTGGTGCTGATCCTACTGACGGCGGTGCTGGTGCCGTTCGTGATGCTGGCGTCGTGGCACGACGCCGACCCGATCACTGACGACTCCGGCACCTTCGAGCGCAACCGCCGCACCCAGGGCTTCTTCGCCCTGATCCTGGCGGTCGAGGCGATGGTGGTGCTCTCGTTCGAGGCCACCGACGTCTTCCTCTTCTACGTCTTCTTCGAAGCCATGCTGATCCCGATGTACTTCCTGATCGGCGGCTTCGGCGACCGGACGGCGGGGGAGGACGCCAGGCAGCGCAGCTACGCGGCGGTCAAGTTCCTGCTCTACAACCTGCTCGGCGGCCTGGTGATGCTGGCGGCGGTGGTCGGGCTCTACACCATCACCCACACCTTCGACCTGGTCTCCATCACCAACGCGCTGCAGAACGGCACGCTGCACTTCTCGCCGATCGCGGAGAACGCGCTCTTCCTCGGCTTCATGTTCGCCTTCGCCGTCAAGGCGCCGCTCTGGCCGCTGCACACCTGGCTGCCCAACGCCATGGGCGAGGCCACGCCGGGCGTGGCGGTGCTGATCACGGCGGTGGTCGACAAGGTCGGCACCTACGCGATGCTCCGCTTCTGCCTGCAGCTCTTCCCGCAGGCGAGCAAGACCTTCGCACCGACGATCCTGGTGCTGGCGGTGATCAGCATCATCTACGGCGCGCTGCTGGCGGTGGGTCAGAAGGACATCAAGCGGCTGGTCGCCTACGCGTCCATCTCGCACTTCGGCTTCATCATCCTGGGCATCTTCGCGCTGACCAGCCAGGGCCAGTCCGGGGCCACCCTCTACATGGTCAACCACGGTGTCTCCACGGCGGCGTGGCTGCTGGTGGCGGGCTTCCTGATGTCGCGGCGCGGCAGTCGGCTCATCTCCGACTACGGCGGGGTGCAGAAGGTCGCGCCGGTGCTGGCGGGGACGTTCCTGGTCGGCGGGCTGGCGATCCTGTCGCTGCCCGGACTCGGCCCGTTCGTCAGCGAGTTCCTGGTCCTGGTCGGCACCTTCGAGCGGTACCCGGCGCTCGGCATCGTCGCCACGGCGGGCATCGTCCTGGCCGCGCTCTACGTGCTGGTGCTCTACCAGCGCACCATGACCGGCCCGATCAAGCCCGGCAACGAGAAGGTGGCCGATCTGAAGGCCCGTGAACTTGTAGTCGTGGCACCGCTGATCGCGATGCTGCTGGTGCTGGGCATCTACCCGAAGCCCATCGCCGACATCGTCAACCCGTCGGTCAACACCACGCTCTCCCAGGTCGGGCGTACCGACCCGGCCCCGCACGTCAACGTCGCCACCACGAACCCGGGCAGTTCTACCAACACGGCCGGCAACACCACTACGGGAGGCGGCCAGTGAGCGCGCATCTCACCACCCTGGCGGCGGTCACCACCGTGCCGCCCATCCCTGCGCCGCACCTCGAGTACTGGCAGCTGTCGCCCATGCTCGCCGTCTTCGGCGCGGCGCTGGTCGGCGTGCTGGCGGAGGCGTTCGTGCCGCGTCGGCACCGGTACCGGACGCAGGTCGGCATCGCCCTTCTCGGCCTGGCCACCGCCTTCGGGCTGATCGTGACGCTGGCCGCGCAGGGCTACGCCACCAACAAGGCGGACCTGGCCGCCATGGGCGCGGTCGCGGTCGACGGTCCGTCACTCTTCCTGCAGGGCGTGATCACGCTGATCGCGGTGGTCGCCGTGCTGGGCTTCGCGGAGCGACGGCTGGAGCCGAGGTCGTCGACCGGAGCACTGGTGGACTCCTTCGCCCCGCAGGCGGCGGCCGTCCCCGGCAGCGACCCGGAGAAGCGGGCGGCGAACTCCGGGTTCGCCACCACCGAGGTGTACCCGCTGACCATGTTCGCGGTGGGCGGGATGCTGCTCTTCCCGGCCGCCTCGGACCTGCTGACCATGTTCGTGGCGCTGGAGGTCTTCTCCCTCCCGCTCTACCTGCTCTGCGCGCTGGCACGTCGTCGCCGGCTGCTGTCGCAGGAGGCGGCGGTCAAGTACTTCCTGCTCGGCGCGTACTCGTCGGCGTTCTTCCTCTTCGGCCTGGCGCTGCTCTACGGCTACGCAGGGACGGTCCAGCTGAGCGGGATCGCCGCCGTGGTCGAGGGCCGGGCGCCGGTCACCCCGGCGCTGGCGGTGACCACCGGCAACGACGCGCTGCTGCTGATCGGTCTGGCCATGCTGGGCGTCGGCCTGCTCTTCAAGGTCGGCGCGGTCCCGTTCCACATGTGGACCCCGGACGTCTACCAGGGCGCGCCGACACCGGTCACCGGCTTCATGGCGTCCGCGACCAAGGTGGCCGCCTTCGGCGCGCTGCTGCGGCTGCTCTACGTGGCCTTCCCCGGCCTGGTCTGGGACTGGCGGCCGGTCATGTGGGGCGTGGCGATCCTCACCATGGTGGCCGGCGCGGTCATCGCGGTGACCCAGACCGACGTCAAGCGGCTGCTGGCGTACTCCTCCGTCGCCCACGCCGGGTTCATCCTCACCGGCGTCATCGCGACGGACCGGGCGGGGCTGTCGGCGGTGCTCTTCTACCTGGCCGCCTACTCCTTCGTCACGCTCGGCGCGTTCGCCGTCGTCACCCTGGTCCGGGACGCGGACGGCGAGGCGACGCACCTGTCACGCTGGGCCGGGCTCGGTCGGCGCTCGCCGTTGCTCGCGGCGGTCTTCGCGCTCTTCCTGCTGGCCTTCGCGGGCATCCCGCTGACGTCCGGCTTCACCGGGAAGTTCGCGGTCTTCCAGGCCGCGGCGGGCAGCGGCGCCACGCCGCTGGTGATCGTCGGTGTGCTCTCCTCGGCGGTGGCGGCGTTCTTCTACATCCGGGTCATCGTGCTGATGTTCTTCTCGGACCCGCGTCCTGACGGCCCGACCGTGGCCGTGCCGAGCGCGCTGACCGGGACGGCGATCGCCCTGGGCGCGGTGGTCACCGTCGTCCTCGGCGTGCTGCCGGAGTACTTCCTGCATCTTGCGAACCAGGCATCCCTGTTCGTACGGTGACGCACCCGTACTCGTCCGGTGACGCACCCGTCGGCCCCCGCGCGCCCGGCCTGCACTCCTCGTAGGCCGGGCGCGCGTGGTGATCGACTCCCGACCGGATACGCTGCCCTTTGATGGCTTCTCTCCGCCAGCCACCCGACCAGCGACAGGAGTGTTCCCGGTGACCGTCGTGGGGCCCTTCGGGCTGAGCGTGCAGGATCAGGCACTGGAGGCCGACGTCCGCGAGGGCATGATGGCCGTCGAACAGGCGCTCGCCGACGCCACCAAGAGCGATGTGCCGTTCATCACAGTCGGCGCACAGCATCTGCTGCACGCCGGCGGCAAGCGCTTCCGTCCGCTGCTGACGTTGCTCGCCGCACAGTTCGGCGACGCCAACGCGCCGGGCGTCATTCCGGCCGCCGTCGTGGTCGAGCTGACCCACCTGGCGACGCTGTACCACGACGACGTGATGGACGAGGCGTCGATGCGCCGCGGCGCGGTCAGCGCCAACGCCCGCTGGGACAACTCGGTCGCCATCCTCACCGGCGACTTCCTCTTCTCCCGCGCCTCGCAGATCCTGGCCGACCTCGGGCCCAAGGCGGTCCGGCTCCAGGCACAGGCGTTCGAGCGGCTGGTCACCGGCCAGATCCTGGAGACCGCCGGTCCCGGCCCGAACGACGACCCGGTCCGCCACTATCTGGACGTGCTCTCCGGCAAGACCAGCTCGCTGATCGCGGTCTCCTGTCACCTGGGCGCGCTGCTGGCCGGAGCGGACGAGCGGGTCGTCGACATACTGACCCAGTACGGCGAGCGCATCGGCACCGCGTTCCAGTTGGCCGACGACATCCTGGACGTGGCGAGCGAGAGCCGCGAGTCCGGCAAGACGCCCGGCACCGACCTGCGCGAGGGCGTCCCCACGCTGCCGGTCCTGCTGCTGCGCGCCACGGAGCCGGACCCGTCCGTCCCCGGCGACCTGCGGCTGCGCGAGCTGACGGCCGGGCCGATCGAGGACGACGAGCCGCATGCCGAGGCGCTGCGGCTGATGCGCGCCCACCCGGCGCTGGCCCAGGCCCGCGAGGACACGCTGCGCTGGGCCGAGGAGGCCAGGGACCTGCTCCGCCCGCTCCCGTCCTGCCCGGCCAAGTCCGCCCTGGAAGGCCTGTGCGACGCGGTGGCGCTCCGTACCATGTGATCCATGCCTGCTACCTCCGGCGCCCTGCGCGTGGTGATCGCTGAAGACTCGGTCCTGCTCCGCGACGGGCTGACCCGGTTGCTGACCGACCGGGGTATGGAGGTCGTCGGCGCGGTCGGCGACGGTGAGGCGCTGCTGGCGCTGGTCGACCGGCTCTCCTCCACGGCCGGCGAATCGCGCGGGGGTGAATCGCGCGGGGGTGAATCGCACGGTGGCGTGCCCGACGTGGTGGTGGCCGACGTCCGGATGCCGCCGACCCACACCGACGAGGGCGTCCGGGCCTGCATCGAACTGCGGGCCCGCCATCCGGAGGTCGGCACGCTGGTGCTCTCCCAGTACGTCGAGGAGCGATACGCCTCCGAGCTGCTCGCGAGCAGTACCCGCGGGGTCGGCTACCTGCTCAAGGACCGGGTCGCCGAGGTGCGGGAGTTCACCGACGCCGTCAGCCGGGTCGCCGCGGGCGGCACCGCGCTGGACCCGGAGGTGGTGGCCCAGCTACTCGGCCGCAGTCGCCGCCGCGACACGCTGGACGCACTCACCCCGCGCGAGCGCGAGGTCCTCGGCCTGATGGCGGAGGGCCGCAGCAACACGGCCGTGGCCCGGCAGCTGGTGGTCTCCGACGGAGCGGTGGAGAAGCACGTCAGCAACATCTTCCTGAAGCTCGGCCTGACCCAGAGCCCCGAGGACCACCGCCGGGTGCTGGCGGTGCTGCGCTACCTGAACTCCTGAGCCGTCCCTGAAGGCCGCAGCCCGCTCGTGCGCGAGTCGAGCGGGGCCCGGCAGGGTGCGGATCGACGGGAACAAGTTCCTGACGGTGTGTCAGATATCCTAGGGCTGTGATCCCCCGCCCGGCGGGTGTGGCGACATAGGATTTCAGCGGAGCACCACCACCACTATCGGTGACGAGGGAGGCCCAAGGTCGTGACCAGCAGGGTCGAGGAGACGGGTTCTGCGTTCGACGATTCCCACGACGGAGCCCAGGACGCCGGGAAACGGGTCAAGCGGCTCGACCGGGTCGTGATCCGGTTCGCTGGGGACTCGGGCGACGGTATGCAGTTGACCGGTGACCGGTTCACGTCGGAGACGGCGGGATTCGGGAACGACCTGTCGACGCTGCCGAACTTCCCGGCGGAGATCCGGGCGCCCGCCGGGACGCTGCCGGGCGTGTCCAGTTTCCAGTTGCACTTCGCGGACCACGACATCCTGACGCCGGGTGACGCGCCGGACGTGCTGGTGGCGATGAACCCGGC
>NZ_JBGCCL010000050.1:0-30394 GCF_041262505.1 Streptacidiphilus sp. MAP5-3 | reverse complement strand
GAGTAGACGGAGGTGGTCATGTAGTCCAGGCCGCTGGTGACGGCGGCGAGCACCGAGGCGTTCCCGGTGTAGGCCGTTCCCGGGGTGACGTAGGCCAGCGCGAGGGTCTCCAGCCGGTTGAAGCTCGCCGTGACGTTGGCCGAGTTGGTGTCGAGCGCGAGGTCACTGAACAACTGGGCGGAAGTCGAAGAGGCTTCCAGCAGGGAGAGGTATGTGGTCGCCTTTGCGCTCAGGTTGGCCAGGGCCGTCGCGTACACGGGATTCGTCGCGTCGATGGCGCCGCCGCTGGTCAAGTCCGCCCATTGGGCGCGCACGGTGGCGAAGGGGTCCGTGGTCGTTGCGGCAGCGGCCCGGTGGGGGAAGGTGGTGGCGAGGGCAAGGCCGAGGCCCGCGACGGCGGTGGAACGCAGGAAGGTACGACGGGGCCAGGATGACGGCACGATGGATGTCTCCAGAGAATGGGGGCGTCGCAGTGGCGTGGGGACTGGTTGTCGGTGAAGGGGTTCGGGGTCGGGGTGCTCCGGCGGCAGGTCATGTCACCTGACGCCGGAGCGCCCGACCTGTGGCCTAGTGGCCGGCTTCGGTCACGGTGACGTCGTCGAGGGACGCGGTGCCGGTGGCGGCGGTGTGGTTGTAGAAGACGACCGCGTGGGTGGTGTGGTGGCCGGTGGTGAAGGTGAGCGTGCCCTGGTCCCACGTGGTGCCGGTGATCGCGGCACTGGCCGGCGTGCCGCCGTAGCCCTTCACGCCGAGTACTGCCTGGTCTGCGGCGTCGGAGAGTTCGCCGAAGCCGCTAAGCGTGTAGGTGGTGTCCGGCTTGACGGTGATGACCTGCTCGGTGGACGAGTTGGCGCCGAGTTGGAGCGCGAAGCTGCCGGCCAACGCGGGAGCGGCGACGGAAGCGGTGCCGGACGCGGTCCACGGTGCGAGCGATCCGGTCTCGAAGCCGCCGTTGGCCACACGCTGGGTGTCCTCGATCAACGGCCCGTCGGGGGTGCCGGGGCGGACCTGGACCTGGCCGAGAGCCAGCGGGCCGGCGCCGGCGAGCTGCACCTTGACGTAGCGCCCGGCGAGTCCGGTCGGGATGACGGTGGGGCCGCTCGCCCCGCGCATGGTGGTGTCTCCCTTGTACTCCACGGTGTGGAAAGTGGAGTGGTAGACGCTCATCACCCAGGTACCAGGCCGGGTCTGGAGCCACTGGTTGGGCGGGATCGGGGTCGTCGGCGCGGTGGCGTCCGGGTTGTCGGAGACGATGACGTAGTAGTTCTTCACCGACGGTTGTCCGCTGGCCCCGGTGACGGCGATCGCGCCGATGTGCTGGTCGTGGCCGAGGTCGACCTGCCACCACGCCTGCGGGTCGGCGCCTGTCTCGCTGAACGAGCCGCCGGCGAGTCCTTCGTCGTTGCCGCCGTTGACGGCGAGGTCGGCGGTGTCGTTGCCGTCGGTGGAGGACTGGGTTGCGGGCTTGCCCAGGGCCAGGTCGGGGTCCTGGACGATCGCGGTGCTGTGCTGCACGCCGGCGCCCAGGCGTGCGGTGAGGACGGTGTCGCCGAGAGAAGCGTCCCAGCCGACGTGGACCTGTGCGGTGGTGGACCATGAGGCACCAGCTGCCAGTGCGGGGACGGTGCGCTGGGCCGGGACGGCGACGATGCCCTGGGACCCGGAGACGCCGAGCGTGGTGGGTCCGGTCGTGGAGGTGGTGGTGTTGGTGACGGTGAGCGGCACCGAGGTGGTCTGACCACGGGTCAGCAGGCAGGTGCCGGGGAGCTGGAAGGCCGCGGTCAGCGGTCCGCTGTCCGTTGCCCTTCCGGTGGTGGCGGCCGTGAAGGTGCGGGTGGCGTCGACCCAGCCGCAGCTGTCCGACCCCAGGTCGTGACCGCCGCCCCAGATGATGGCGCCCTGGACGTGGGCTTTGAGGTAGTCCAGTTCCTCGGCCCAGGAGGCGCCGTCCATGAAGGCGTCCGAGCCGTGGTCCCACTGTGGCCAGATGTAGGGGTAGACGGGCTGGTCGGGGGCGATCTGCTGGTCGTTGGCGACCGCCTCGTCCAGCCGGGTGGTCCAGGCGGCCAGGTCCGCGGCATTGAGGTCGGTGCTGTAGGTGTACAGCGAGGGCGCGAAGAAAGTCAGTCCCTCCTGGTGCAGTTCAGCGTTCTGGCTGATCTCGGCCGGCGTCACGGACCAGTCGTAGTCGTACGCCCCCAGGGGCTGCGTGGCCGGGATCACCTCCCGGGTCCACTGCAGGAGCGTCTGCCAGGCCTCGAAGTCGTTGGTGGCCTGCTCGGCGGGTGTGCCCGCGGTGGCGTCGATGCCCTCGAAGTCCAACGTGATCGGAGAGGTCGCCGGGACCGAGGCAACGATGAACCTGATCTTTGCCTGGTAGTCGCTCTTCGGGGGCATCTTGCAGCTGAACGCCGTGGTGTTCGCGCAGTTGATGCTCCATGAGTCGTACACGACGCCCGACGCGGCGATCCCGTCGTTCCGCTGCACGTTGGCGTCGGTGTACGCGGTGTTGTCAAAGAGACGGAAGGCGGAGCCGGTGCCGGACACCGCGGGGGTAGCCGATGCGGGAAGAGCAGGGAGGGCCGCTGTCACCGTGGCGGCTATCGCGGTGGCCAGAACGAACAGTCGCCTCTTGGCTATGGGGAGCAACGAAAGGGTCCTCACTCGCGGAGCGGATGCATGGGTCGGAGGCCGATGGTCGGGACAGGTGTCGACCAGCGGCGGGAATGCGGAATTACGCGTGACGGCGCTGTGGGGCCGGCGGGTGCGGATCGACGTGGCTGTCTTCTGGACGTGTCGCCCCACGTCCCAGGTGCGGGGGCGACGGGTTCGCTCAGCTGTCGTAGACCACACCCGAGGGCGCGATCCCCAAGTCGGAGTTCAGATTCGCGTCGTTGTAGCTGCTGTTGTCGTACAGCGTGAACGCCGTTGCGGGTGGACGGACGCGGCATCGGTGGTCATGGGCAGTGCGCCGGTGAGAACCGCGATGGCGGGGTGGCGAGCATAGTTCTCAGTCGGCCCGATGCGAAGCACTTCATTGCGACCCTCGTCCATAGGTCGGATGTCTGACGGGGACGAAGATGCTCCGCTTGCTGATCCGGCGTCAATACCACCGCCGCTTACCGAACAATTCAAAAGACTTCAGAAGGTATCGGTAGTGGACGGCGACGGCGGGACGGAGCTCCGCAGGAGTCGCGGACGACCAGACCTGGCTGGAGGGTGACGTGCCGGACCGGTACGGCGGCGCCGTGGCGGATCCGCTGCACCAGGGTGTCCACTGCCATCGAGCCCACGGCGCGCTTGGCCGGGGCGATGGCGCTCAACGGGATCCCGGCGAAGCCGGCCACGTCGTCGTCGTAGGAGACGATCGCCAGGTCCTGGGGGATCCGCAGCCCGCGGGCCTGGGCGAACTGGGAGAGCATGACGGCCTCCGGATCACTGTGCACCACCACCGCGGTAACACCCTGCCGACACAGGGCGTCGAGGGTGTCGGCGATCCTCTGGTCCGCACCGTTCTCCTCCGGCCCGATCTGGGGCACCTCGAAGACGGGCAGGTCGACGTCGAGGGCCAACTGCCTCCTCGCGCGCTGGTACCCGTCGACGACCCGGCGCTTTGTGGGGCCGACGGCCTTGGTGACCAGGGCGATTCTGCGGTGCCCCAGTCCGGCGAGGTATTCGACCGCGAGCCGCGCCCCGGCCACGTGGTCACTGATCACATGGTCGAGACGGTCCAGGACCTTGTCGGGGTCGAGCCGGCGCTCGACCAGGACCACGGGCACCGGCAGGGCCAGCAGTTCGTCAGGGAACAGCGCATAGCCGTCCTCGTCCGTCGGCCCGACCAGCACCAAGCCGTGGCAGCCGGCCTGCACCAGCGACCTGATGGCAGCCATGTCGCGCAGGTCGTTGTAGCGCGACATCACCAGCGACTGGCGGGCGTTGAAGCGGGCGACGGCCTCGCCCACCCCGCCCAGGACCGCACGGAAGTAGCCGCTGTCCGGCAGGAGGACGCCCAGCTGCAGGGGGACATCCGCCCCGCTGCGGGCGGGGCCGTCGTCAGCCCGCGGCAGGGTGACGCCGCCGTGGAACCGCTGCGCCAGGCCCGCGCGGACGAGGTCGTCGACGTCCTTGCGGACGGTCACGTCCGACACTCCCAGGAGCTTGACCAGGTCACTCGTCCTGATCGATCCCTTGGCGCGCAGCTCCGCGAGAAGCATCTCCCGGCGTTCTGGTGACAGCACAGCCCACCCCCTGCATCGGTAGCGCGGCCGGACGTGTCGTCAGCCACTTCTGTTTGCTTCTGAACTGGGGGGTTTGCATTGACACCCCTTCGTTCGACTTACATGCTAGCCGTCGTCGCCGCAGAAACATCTGATGAATCTTCTCGGATGGCATCGCTGCGCGCGTGAATGTCAGTTGAAAGGAGGTCACATGGCACTCACCGACCATCAGGTCGGCGCGAAAGAGTCCACCCCCGCCGACCCACGAGCGACAGTGTCCCAAAGGACGTCCGGGCCGCGTCTGTCGCACCGGATACGGCGGGACAAGGTCCTGCTCGCGATGATGCTCCCGGGAGTGCTCTACTTCCTCGTCTTCCAGTACGCCGCGATGGCGGGCAACGTCATCGCCTTCGAGAACTACGTCCCCTACATCGGGGTCATGCACAGCCAGTTCGTCGGACTGGCCAACTTCCAGGCCCTGTTCTCGGATCCCACGTTCTGGTCGGCGACTCTGAACACGGTCGAACTGGCGCTGCTCCAGCTGGTGTTCTTCGTCCCGGTCCCGCTGGCGCTGGCGCTGCTGCTGCACAGCCTGCTCTCGGGGCGGATCCGCAAGTTCATCCAGAGCGTGGTCTTCCTGCCGCACTTCATCTCCTGGGTGATCGTCGTCGCCCTGGTGCAGGAGATGATCGGCCCGGGCGGTGTCATCGACAACGCCGTGTCCGGCGGCGGCCATCCGGTGCTCACGATCTTCGGCGACCCGTCATGGTTCAAGCCGCTGATGGTCGCGGAGGTGATCTGGAAGGACTGCGGCTGGGCCACCATCATCTTCACCGCCGCACTGTTCCAGGTCGACGAGCAGCTGTACGAGTCCGCCGCGATGGACGGCGCGGGCCCGTGGCGCAGGTTCTGGCATGTGACGCTGCCCGGAGTGCGGCCGGTACTGGTGCTGGTCCTGATCATGCGGATCGGCAGCGTGCTCACGGTCGGGTTCGACCAGGTCATGCAGCAGCGGGACGTCTTCGGCCACCAGGTCGCCGAGGTCCTGGACACTTATGTGTTCTTCCATGCGACGGTCGACAACGACTGGTCCACCGCAGCAGCGGCGGGGCTGTTCAAGGGCGTGGTCGGACTGGTTCTGGTGCTGGCGGCAAACAAGGTCGCCCACCGGCTGGGCGAGGGAGGGGTCTACCAGTGAGCCTTTCAGCAGTCGCGTCCGTGCGCCGCCTCCTCCTTGCCCCCACTCAGCGTCCGTCCTGGCAGGAGAGCCCGAGGCCGCTCACCCAGGCGGCCAAGGGCCTGGCTCTCGCCGTGATCGTCGTGGCGGTGCTGCTTCCGTTCTGGATCGTGCTCTCCACCAGCCTGTCCCCGCTCAACGAGGTGAACCGAGGCGGCGGCTACACGCTCTGGCCCGACCATCCCACTTTGCAGGCCTACCGCGACATCACCAGATCGGGCCTGATCAGCCATGCCACCGTGGTTTCCGTCCTGCTCGTCCTGATCGGCACCGCCACGTCGCTGGCCTGCACCATCCTGCTGGCCTACGCACTGTCACGGCCGAATGTCGTCGGCAGACGCCTGGTGCTCAAGTGCGTGCTGGTCGCCTTTCTCTTCCCGCCCGGCATGATCCCCAGCTATCTGATCGTCAGCCAGCTGCACCTGGTCAACAACTACTCGGCGCTGGTCCTCCCGACCGTCATCGACGTGTTCAACCTGGTCGTCCTGCGCGGCTTCTTCCAGGGCCTGCCCACCGAGTTGTACGAAGCGGCCCGGCTGGACGGGGCCGGCGAGGCCCGCATCCTGCTGCGCATCGTGCTGCCGCTGTCCAGGTCGGTGGTCGCTGTCGTCGGCTTCTTCTACGGCGTCGCCTACTGGAACGACTACTTCAAGGGCCTGTTCTACCTCAGCGGCGCCGACAAGTGGCCGCTCGGCACTCTGCTGCGGATGCTCGTCATCGGCGGCAACAGCCCCGACTCCAGCGGCCAGAGCCTGGCGACCCTCCAGATCAACGCGCAGGCCGACCTGATGGCCACGATCGTGGTGGCGGTGGTCCCGATCGCCCTGGCCTACCCGTTCCTGCAGCGCTTCTTCTCCCGCGGCGTGCTCACCGGCGCAGTCAAGTCCTGACCGGCCCACCGACCCACCGGCCCATCGGCCCGCCCGACAAGCCTCCCCTCCCCTCCCCGCACCTGCCTGTCCCACCCTCTGCACCATTCCACTTGCGCCGAACAGGGGTACCCCCATGTCCAGTGACTTCTCCCGCCGCTCCCTGCTCAGATGGACCGGTGTCGGCATCGCAGCCGCCGCGGCTACTCCTCTGCTCGCCGCGTGCGGTTCCAGCGGTTCCAGCGGCTCGGTCTCCAACGCCGGCAAGAAGCTCGCCGCGTGGCCGACCTACGTGCCCAGCGCCGCCGTGCGATACGACCTGCCTGCGCTGCCCAACAACGGCGCACCTGGTGTGCTGCACTACCCGGCGCTGCCGCTGAAGCCGTCGGTCACCGGGACTCCCGGTGACGGGTCGACCGTCACCGCGCTGACCTTCAGTTACGGCGCCCCGGTCAAGCTCGACTCCTCCAACCAGCTGTTGGCCGCTGTCGGCAAGGCGCTGGGCGTGGACTTCAAGCCCAACTTCGTCGTCGACAACGGCACCAGTTTCGCCGCCGCACAGACCACTATGCAGGCCAGTGGCAACCTGCCCGACCTGATCGGTGGCACCAACTCACTGCCCGCGGCCTTCATCGAGGCCGAGTGTGCCGACCTGACGCCGTACCTGTCCGGCGACGCGATCAAGGACTACCCCAACCTCGCCTCCATCCCGACCCGCGGCTGGGAGCTCGCGGGCCGGATCGGCGGCAAGATCCTCACCGTCCCGATCTACCGCTACAACGCCCCGCTGCAGGGCTACCTCGCCAACCGCACCCGGTTCCAGGCCGCCGGCGCCTGGGGCACGAACCTGTCCCCCGACCAGTTCCTGGCCGCGGCCCAGTCCATGACCGGATCCGGACGCTCCGTCCTCGGCACCCCCGGCTCCGTCCCCTTCGGCTACCCCTTCCACGTAGGCGCAGCCGGCGCCCCGCGCAATTGGCAGCTCCAGGGCGGGACCTTCACCCATATGTTCGACACTCCGGAGTTCCAGCAGGGCCTGGAGACCATGCAGAACTTCTACGCCAAGGGCCTGTACAGCCTGGACGCGCTGACCGCCACGGGCGCCGAGGGCACCGCCAAGCTCCTGGGCCAGACCTGGGACTCCGTCTTCACCGGCCTCGGCGGAATATCCACCACCTTCGCGCAGGTCAACGGCGCCTTCGACGTCGACATCCTCAACCCCTATGGCAGCAACCCGAAGGTGTGGGGCGGCGACGTCGTCTTCAACGGTGTCACGATCAAGAAGTCCTCGCCGGCCCGGATCAAGATGCTGCTGCGGATCCTCGACTTCCTGGCCGCGCCCTTCGGCAGCAAGGAGTGGGAACTGCTCAACTACGGCATCGAGGGAGTGCACTTCACCCGCGGCGCCGACGGCTCCCCCTCCCTGCCCACCGCACTGGGCCAAGTGGAGAACGTGACCAACGTGCCCTTCAAGTACCTGGCCCAGCAGCCTCAGCCGCTCTTCCAGCCCGGCGCACCGCAGATCGCCCAGAGCATCTACAACGCCTACAAGACCCAGCTGCCGATCGTCGTCGCCGACCCGTCCGTGCCCTACCAGTCGGGATCGGCGACCTACGGTGCGGAGATCAACGGCTTCACCCAGGCGGGGAACTCGGCCGTCGCCGACGTGGTCAGCGGCAAGCAGTCGCTCAAGAGCTGGACGGGCACCGTGGCGCAGCTGAAGAGCCAGTTCAAGATCGACCAGATGGCCACGGAATTCGCCCAGGGCTACACCGCCGCGCAGAAGAGCTAGCCCGACCGACCGACCGACGCGGATCAACCCCGCTCTGATCCGCCCCGGCACCACCGCACGTCACCCATTGAGGAGTGTCCCCGCATGACCATGCAGCCCTGGTTCGCCGACGCCAAGCTCGGGATCTTCCTGCACTGGGGCATCTACGCCGTGGACGGGATCACCGAGTCGTGGTCCTTCTACGGCGGGGACGTCCCCTACGAGAAGTACATGAAGCAGTTGGACGGGTTCACCGCGAAGAACTACGACGCCGAGGCGTGGGCTGGGCTGTTCGCCCGGGCCGGCGCCCGCTACGCGGTGCTCACCGCCAAGCACCACGACGGCGTCGCGCTGTGGGACACCTCGCACAGCGACCTGTCGGTGGCCAAGAGGGCACCGGCCGGACGCGACCTGCTCGCGCCCTACGCCGACGCCTTGCGTCGCCACGACCTCAAGGTCGGCTTCTACTTCTCCCACCTCGACTGGTCCCACCCCGACTACCCGACACTCCGTCACCAGGATCCCGAGCGTCCCTGGATGGCGGACAACCCGTACACCATGCCGCCGGAGGGCCAGGAGGACCCGGAGGCGTGGGAGCGGTTCCTCGCCTTCCACCGCGGGCAGCTGCGTGAACTGGTCACCGGATACAACCCCGACCTGCTCTGGTTCGACGGCCAGTGGGAGCGCTCGGAGCGGCAGTGGCGGATGAAGGAGCTGCGCGACGAACTGCTCGGTATGAAGCAGGACATGATCCTCAACGCCCGGATGCTCGGCTACGGCGACTACGCCACCCCTGAGCAGGGCGTTCCGATCACGCCCCCGGACGGGCCCTGGGAGCTCTGCTACACCGTCAACAACTCCTGGGGCTATCGCGGATTCGACCGGGACCACAAGTCGGTGGGCCTGCTGGTGCGGACCTTCGCCGAGACGATCTCCGCGGGCGGCAACCTGCTCCTTGACGTCGGCCCGAAGGAGGACGGCACCATCACCCCCGAGCAGACGTCCCGGCTGGAGGGGCTCGGTGCCTGGATCCGCCGCAACGCGGAGGCTGTCTACGGCACCGAGCGCGGCCTGCCGGCCGGCCACCACTACGGTCCTTCCACTCTCTCCAAGGACCGCCGCACCCTCTACCTCCACTGCCTCGATGCCCCCCGCACATTCGTCACCGTGCGCGGCCTGGTGAACGCGGTCAAGCGGGTCTCCGTGCTGGGCACCGGCGAGGTGCTCGCGCACCGCACCTTCGGTGGCTTCCAGCACGTGCCCGGCGTCCTGAGCATCGACGCACCGGCCACCGCCGACCCGCACATCACCGTCCTCGCCGTGGAGTTGGACGGCGAACTGGAGCTGTACCGGGGAGCCGGGCACGGCTGACCGCTGGTCCAGGTCCACACCGCGGCCCGTGCCGAACGAACGTGGCGACGCAACCAGCAGGCCCCTGCAGCCCGCCCTGTGCCCCACAGGCTCGTGCGCAACACGTCGGGCCTCAAATCCACATCACAAGGAGCCCACCGTATGTCTGTGCCCCGGCTGAAGTCCGGCACCGCGGCACCGCACCGTCCGCGCACCCTGCTCGCCATGGACCCCGCGCTGCTGCCCAGCCTGTTCGACGAAGCCGCACTGGCCCGCCTGAGCGAACTCACCGACACCACCCCCGGCCTGATCCTCCAGGACCTCGACCAACCGGATCAGGCCGCCGCCCTCGCGCGGGCCGAAGTCCTCCTCGCCTGCTGGGGCTGCCCCCCGCTCGACGAACGGCTTCTCGCCGCCGCACCGAACCTGCGGGCGGTGGTGTACGCGGCAGGGTCGGTCAAGGGCCTGGTCACCGACGCCTGCTGGCAACGCGGGATCCAGATCTCCTCCGGCGCGGCAGCCAACGCTCTGCCCGTCGCGGAGTACACCGTCGCCGCGATCCTGCTCTCCAACAAGAACGTCCTGGCCATCCGTGACCAGTACCGCCGCGTGCGCGGTATGCACGACTGGCGCGGACAACTCCACGACCTCGGCAACTACCGGCGCACGATCGGGATCGTCGGCGCCTCGCTCATCGGCCGGCGCGTCATCGAGCTCCTGCGCCCCCACGACCTGCAGATCCTGGTCCACGACCCCTACTTGAGCGACCACGAGGCCGCGCAGCTCGGAGTCCGGGCCGTGGGCCTGGACGAGCTCTGCTCCGCCTGCGATGTCGTGACCCTGCACGCCCCGGAACTCCCCTCCACCCAGGGCATGCTGAACAAGGGCCGGCTGGCGCTGATGCGCGACGGCGCGACTCTCATCAACACCGCCCGCGGCTCCCTGGTCGACACCGACGCCCTGACCGCCGAACTCGTCTCCGGCCGGCTGCGGGCCGTCCTCGACCACCTCGAACCGGAAGTCCCGGACGCCGACTCGCCCCTGTACGACCTGCCCAACCTCCTGCTCACCCCGCACATCGCCGGCTCCTTCGGCAACGAGTTGCACCGCCTGGGTGACCGCGCCCTGGACGAACTCGCCCGCTACACGGACGGCCTGCCCATGGCGCAGGCCGTCCACCCCGACCGACTCGACCGCATCGCCTAGGACCATCCACCCGGCGGGCCGGACCGCCGAAACCGAACCGTCACCGGTCCTGACCTGACGACGACTCTGCTGCTCTTCGGAGCCAAGCGGCTTCCAGATTCCGCCAGGGCACTCGGCCAGTCGCTGCGCATCCTCAAGAGCGAGACGGCATCCATGACGTCAACTTGAAGGAGTGGGGGCGACGCTTCTAGGCCGGACCGCTCCCGTGTGTCGGAACTGGCCCGGCCTGTCGGGCTGTGCTTGCTGGTTCAGCCGCTGGTCTCCGAGGGGTCGGTGATGCCGCGGTCCGGCGCCGCCTCTCCGGCGACCGACTGCTCCTCGGCGGTCGGCTGCTCCTGGGCCTGCTCGGTGTCAGGCCCTGGGGTGTTGTTCGCGTCGTCGCTGTTGGCGCCTCCGCCGCCCCAACCGGGCATGTTCGCTCCCCCGTCCCGTATGGCTACTGGTCTCGCCATCGTGGCAGCCAGCCCACGCCGCGGAAATGGGGACGTATGAAGTCGGGCCGACTGCTCCGCTTACATCCGGAGCAGCCGGCCCGTCGCGCTCTGCATGCGGCCCGCACGGGCGTGGTGCGCTGAGTTCGACGGTAGAGCCGAGCACCGTCGCCATCCTGGCCGACCCCGAACAGGTTGCCGTGGGCGGTCGGGGTGGGGCGGCCGACGAACCGTGTTCCCTCCGGCATGCGCCAGCCGCGGACTCGCCTCCTTTGGATCCGCTCAGGCATCACGCACCGTCCTTGAAGTCACGCGCCTTGATCTTGGCGTAACGGCCATCGGGGCCATGCCAGACGATGCCTTCCGCCCCGAGACGGCCGTAGGCGAGGACCGCGGCACGGATGCCCTCGAACGTGAGCTCCGGGCTGGGGAGACGCTGGGCGTCGGCGTGGGCGACGAGGCGGTGGCGGCGTTCCCGCTCCGGGTTCCCGTTGATCTTCGGGCCGATCAGTTCGTACGTGCCCGCCTTCCAGGGCACCGCGCCGGCGGCCTCCAGTGCCTCGGCGTGGAACTTCGCGAAGGCGGACTGCTCGATCGGCTCCCAGCCCATCGTCTTGCCCGTGACCTCATCGGTGGTGACGGGGACGTAGTTCGGCGGCGGGGTCTTGCCGGGTTTGAATTCACGGCGAGCCCACCAGTCGCCGGCCTCGTCGAGCATCACGCACGTGCCGTCGAGCTTGCGGGTGGGCTCGCCTTCGCCGTCGAAGACCCACTGGCAGTCGGGGTTGACCTCGGGCAGGACGTGGGCGCGGTCCTCGGGGTCGCGCTTGAAGACCGTGGGGATCTTACGCATGGGGTGCTGCTCCTTCGGGGTGCGGGGGGTGCAGGCGACGCGCACGCTGGGAAGTGGGGCGAGGAGGTGCTGGGATGGCGGCCGAGGAGAAGCCCCTAGCCGAGGCGGGGGCCCTTTGGTGGCCCTGCCCCAACTGCAAGTCCGACAACCGGGATGCTGTCCGCTGGGACGGCGGTACTGCCAGGTGGGAGCGGAGCGAGGACGGGACGGCACACACCTACCGGTACCTGATGAACTGGACGTGCGACAACTGCAAGCAGAACGGCCAGATAGTGTACCGGGCGCGGTAAGGGTCGGCGTCTGCACTGGCGCGGAGATGATGACGCCGTCCAGTCCGGCGGAGGCAAACCCTGCCCGCGCAGTCGGTTTCGTGGCCCACGGCCTGTGCCGGACCAGCGCACTGCCGCGCGGCTCGACGACCTCCAGCCCGAGACGGCGGCGATCGTGCACAGCCGGGGGTCCGTCGCGGGCAAGCGTGTACCAGGGTGCAGGGGAAGGCGTGCGCGATTGTCTCGGTCAGGGCCGCTCGGTCAGGGCCGCTCGGTGAGCTGGGCGTCGAGGTGCCGGGGCGGCTGTGCGAGGGCGATGTCGACGAGCATGTCCTCCTGGCCCCCCACGAGGCCGCGCCGACCGGCCTCCAGGAGGAGGGTGCGGGCGTCGACACCGTGGGTGCGGGACAAGGTCTCGGCGTGCCGCAGGAAGCTGGAGTAGACCCCGGTGTAGCCGAGTGTCAGCGTTTCGCGATCGACCCTGACCGGCCGGTCGTGCAGGGGTCGGACGAGGTCGTCGGCGGCGTCCTGGAGAGCGTGCAGGTCACAGCCGTGTTCCCAGCCCTCGAGTGTGGCGACGGCGATAAAGGCTTCGATGGGGCAGTTGCCGGCCCCCGCGCCGTGTCCGGCCAGCGAGGCGTCGATGCGCGTGGCTCCGGCCTCCGCTGCGATGAGCGAGTTGGCGACCGACAGGGACAGGTTCTCGTGTGCGTGGATGCCGATCTCGGTGGCGGGGTCGAGGACTTCGCGGTAGGCGCGGACCCGCTCACGTACCCCGTTCATGGTGAGGTGGCCGGCCGAGTCCGTGACGTAGACGCAGTGCGCTCCGTAGGACTCCATGAGTGCGGCCTGTCGCGCGAGTTCGGGGGCCGGGGCCATGTGGCTCATCATCAGGAATCCCGACACGTCCATGCCCAGTTCGCGCGCGGTGGCGATGTGCTGCGCGGCGACGTCAGCCTCCGTGCAGTGTGTGGCGATTCGCACCGAGCGCACGCCCAGCCGGAACGCGTGCTTGAGTTGCTTGACGGTGCCGATGCCGGGCAGCAGGAGCGTGGTGAGCCGGGCGTGGGTGAGGCCGGCCGCGACGGCCTCGATCCACTGCCAGTCGGTGTTGCTTCCGGGGCCGTAGTTGAGGCTTGTGCCGGCGAGCCCGTCGCCGTGCGCCACCTCGATCGCGTCGACGCCTGCCGCGTCGAGTGCGGCCGCGATCCGGGCGGCGGTCTCGGGCCGGAGGCGGTGGCGGACAGCGTGCATGCCGTCCCGCAGGGTGACGTCCTGGATGAAGAGCCGCCTGGTCATTCCTTCGCCTCCAACAGGCGTGCGGCGATCCGTTCGCCGACGCGCAGGGCCGCCGAGGTCATGATGTCCAGGTTGCCCGCGAAGGGCGGGAGGTAATGGCCTGCGCCTTCCACCTCGAGCAGGACGGTGACCTGATGAGTTGCCGGGGTCTCGCCGATGAGGGTCTGCGGATGGTCGGTAACGGGTGTGATCTGTACCGGCTGCTTGAGTCGGTAGCCGGGGACGTAGGCCGCGACCTCGGCGACCATGTACTCGACCGACGTGGCGATCCGGTCGCGGACGCCCGGATCGGGGGCGTCGACGAGGCACAGGACCGTGTCGCGCATGATCAGCGGTGGCTCGGCGGGGTTGAGCACGATGATCGCCTTGCCACGGCCCGCGCCGCCGACCGATTCGATCGCGGCGGCCGTGGTCTCGGTGAACTCGTCGATGTTGGCGCGGGTGCCGGGCCCTGCGGATCTTGAGGCGATCGAGGCGACGATCTCCGCGTACGGCACGGGTGCCACCTGGGAGATCGCCGCCACCACCGGGATCGTGGCCTGGCCGCCGCAGGTGACCAGGTTGACGTCCGGAGCGTCCAGGTGGCCCTCCAGGTTCACCGCCGGGACGACGAACGGGCCGAGTGCCGCCGGGGTGAGGTCGATCAGCCGCTTGGCGTGCGGCGCCAGGGCGCGGGCGTTGGCCTGGTGGGCCTTGGCCGAGGTGGCGTCGAAGACGACCTGGATGTCGTCGAAGTCGCGCATGGCCATGAGCCCCGCGACGCCCGCCGCGGTCGTCGGCACGCCGAGCCGTCCGGCCCGGGCCAGGCCGTCTGACTCGGGGTCGATGCCGACCAGCGCCGCGAGCTCCAGGTGCTCGCTCAGCCGCAGTATTTTGATCATCAGGTCGGTGCCGATGTTGCCCGAGCCGATCACGGCGGCCTTGGCCCTGGTCTGCGCGGTCGGGTTCATTCCGGTGCCTCCGTTGCCTCCGTGAATGTCGCGCTGACCTCACCGATGCCGCTGAACTCGGCACGGAAGCAGTCGCCGGGCGCGACGGGCACCATGGGCCCCAGCGCGCCGGAGAGCACGATCTCCCCGGCTCGCAGCGGCCGGCCGTAGTGCTGTGCGGTCCTGGCCAGCCAGGCGACGGCGGTCAGAGGGTTGCCCAGGCAGGCCGCACCTGTCCCCTTCGAGACGACCTCTCGCTCGCGCCACATCGTCATCGCGCAGTCGGCCAGATCGAGGGTGCCGAGTTCCCGGCCGCGCGGGCCGAGGACGAACAGTCCCGAGGAGGCGTTGTCCGCCACGGTGTCCACGATGTCGATGTCCCATTCGGCGATCCGGCTGTCGACGATCTCCAGCGCCGCCACGACGAACGCGGTGGCGGCCGCGACCTCGGCCTCTCCGATATTCGTGCCGGACAGGTCCCGCGCCAGGACGAAGGCGATCTCCGCCTCGATCCTGGGCTGCAGCGTCCGGTTGATGTCGACGGACGCGCCGTCCGGGCTTTCCATGCTGTCGAGGAGCACGCCGAAGTCGGGCTGGTCCACGCCCAGTTGGGCGCGTACCGCCGGGTTGGTCAGACCGATCTTGCGGCCGACGACCCGGGCTCCGGCTGCCTCGCACTGCTCGACCCACGCCGCCTGGACCGCGCAGGCCGCGTCGATGTCACCGGCTGGCAGCAGGTCGCGCACCGGAGCGTGGGGGCGGTGCCGGGCCCGGGCTTCGGTGAGCTGCCGCAGCGCCTCGGTGGCGCCCGCGTGGAGTGTCCTGGAAGCCGGCGTCATGTCAGTCCACCTCGAAGGTCGTGCCGATGCCCATGCCGGTGATCCATTGCGGAACCGGTTCGTAGCTGGTCCAGACCAGTGGTCTGGCGACGGCGGCCAGTCCGACGAGCCAGGTCCGGATCTCGTGTCCGCCGCTGCCTGCCTGTTCTTCGAGACCGGCGTCGCCCAGTGCCACGACCGGTGCCGGGTCGGCGGTGCTGAGCTGTCTGAGGAACCAGGTGTCCCAGAGGAGGTTGACGTGAGCGTTGGGGTCGCCGCCCATCGCGCGGATCCGGGGTACGCGTACCGCGTCGTAGGCGTGCGGGTCCATGCGCCCGTGGATCACCGCGGTGCGCCGCTCGTCGGGCACCGAGGGGTCGCGCGGATCGTTCGGGGGCAGCCAGTGCGACAGTCCACCGCTGGCGATGACCAGGACCCGCCCGGCGAACGGCGACGCGCGCAGGGCTTCGCCGAGGGCCGTGCCCAGTTGGACGCAGCGCTCCATGCTCGGCAGCGGCGGTGCTGCGGTGTTGACGATCAGTGGCACGAGCGGGATACCGGCCGTGCCGCAGACCATGTCGTAGCTCTGCACCAGGCCGTGGTCGGCGGTCAGCGCGTAGGAGAGCGACAGGTCGAATCCGGCCTGGGCGAGCGCGTCGCGGACCGACCAGGCCAGCTCGGTGGCGACGGGCAGCGGTCCGGACCTGCTGCCGAAGTCGCCGAAGCCGGCCGCCTGTTCGACGCCGAGGACGAACGGCGGCATCGCGTCGTAGAAGTTCGCGTGGAAGTGGTCGGGGCCGATGACGACGACGGCGTCCGGGGCCAGCCGGGCCACGGCCCGGGCGACCTTGGCGGCGTCGGCCATGAACCGGCCGCCCGGCTGCTCGGCCCCGTGTGGCGGGGTCATGGTGGCAAACGGGGAGTGGGACATGCCGACCAGGCCGATGAGCTCGCTCATGCCGGTCCCACCTCTGTGAGCAGGAAGTCCCGGTGGACGCGCAGGTACTCCTCGGGCTTCTCCCACTGCGGCCAGTGGCCGGCGTCCTCGACCACGTGCAGGCGGGCACGGGGCAGCCACTTCAGGAGCAGCGCGGCCTCGTCGAGCCCACCGGTCGGGTCGTGATCGGTCCACAGCAGCAGTGTGGGCGCGGCGATCCGGCCGACCCAGACCGGATCCCAGGCGAAGTCCTTGCGTACCTCGGGATCCTGCAGGACGAGCGTGTTGGTGATGGCCTGGACGAAGCCGGGGCGGCTGTAGACCGCGCGGCGCAGTCCGACCAGTTCGTCGGTCACCATCTCCTTGTGGTGGAACAGGAATTCGACGCGGCGGCGCACCACGTCGTCGCTGGGGTCCAGGACGGCGGCCATGGTGCTCTCGCGCAGCCGCGCCATGACCTCGGGCTTGTCGGCGATGTTCCCTGGGGTGTTGAGCACCAGCCGGTTCACCCGGTCCTGGTGGTGTGCCGCCGTCCAGGCGGCCACCCAGCCGCCGAGCGATTCGCCCGACAGGTGCGCGGCGTCGATGTCCAGGGCGTCCATCAGCCCGACCAGGTGGTCGGACAGCACGTCGGTGGTGTAGGGCTGGTCGGGCAGGTCGGACCAGCCGTGGCCGACCATGTCGTAGGCGGTGACACGGAAGTCCTCGGCCAGACCGGCGACATCGCGGGCATAGGCCTCGAGATGTCCGCCGGTGCCGTGCAGCAGGACCAGGTCCGGGCCGGACGACCCGGCCCGCAGGACGCGGGTGCGGACCCCGCCGACGTCGACGTACCGCAGTTCGTGCTCGAGGTCCGCGAGTTCGCCCCAGATGCTGATGTGCGCGGGCAGGTCGCTCATGCCGTGTTCTCCTCAGCTGCCGGCCCCTGGGGCTGCGGGTGGTCCTGCCGGGTGTCCCCACGGAAGCGGTCACGGGCCTCCTCGACGGTCGCCAGGCCGGCGCTCTGGCGCCGGCCGACCCCCAACAGGCCGAGCAGGCGCGAGTTCTCGATGGTCAGGAACTCCACCGGGTGCTCGGTGGAGTCGTTGTAGTGGCGGTGCCAGGTCCACGGCGGGGTGTAGACGAAGTCGCCGGCAGACCAGGAACACGTCTCGTCCTCGACCTCGCTGTGGCCCTCGCCCGAGATGACGAAGTGGACGGTCTCGTGGTGATGGCGCTGCATGTCGGAGCTGAGGCCCGGCGGGATCGTCTGCCGGAAGATCTCGAACGTGGCGGTCGGCAGTCTGCCCGCGATCGACAACGTGGTCGGGTTGTGCACCTGCCCCGCCGGGAGGGTCTCCAACTCGGCGGCGGTCACCACGATCGGTCGTGCGCTGCTCGGCCGGACAGTGTCGGATATCGCGCCGAGGAACTCGGCCATGGAGAATTCTTCTCCGGATTGCGCCATCAGATGGTCTCCGTTCGTCCGCCGTCTACGGTGAACACCGTGCCGTTGACGTAGCCTGCGGCTTCGGAGGCCAGGAAAGCCACCACGGCCGCGATCTCCTCGGGACGCCCGGCCCGGCCGGCCGGAACGGCCGCGGCATCCGCGGCGTCCAACTCCGCGTAGCTCCTGCCGTCCTGCCGGGCGCGGTTGTCCAGGATCTGTCTGCGGCGTTCGGTGTCGGTCGCGCCGGGTGCCACGCAGTTGACCGTCACGCCCTGCGCCGCGAACTCCCGTGAGAGCAGTTTGGCGGCCGCGGTGACCGCGGATCTGAGGACGACGGAGGCCGCGAGGTCGGGCTGCGGCTGGCGCACGGCCGAGGAGGTGACGAACAGGACGCGGCCGAAGCCCCGCGCGGCCATCCGGGGCAGCACCAGTCGTGCCAGCCGCAGGGGTCCGAGGAGCAGCAGTTCGTACGCCTGCTGCCACTGGACGTCGCCGACGTCCAGGATCCGGCCGGGCGGCGGTCCGCCCGCGTTGAGCACCAGGACGTCGAGCGCGCCGTGGCGCTCCTCGACCCAGGTGACCGCCGCCGCGGCGCCGTCCGGATCTGACACGTCGTTGACCAGCGCCTCGACAACGGATCCGGTGCTTTCCCGCAGCGCGGACGCGGCTGTTCGGAGCGGATCGGCCCGGCGGCCGGTGACGACCACCCGGTGTCCCGAGCGCGCCAGGTGCTCAGCCGCGGCGTAGCCGATGCCCGCACTGCCGCCGCCGACGAGAGCGGTTCGCTTGCTGATGGCTGCCTCCGTAGGGTTCCGGCCTCGCGTGGTGGTCCGCGATGGGTCTAGCCTGGCCGCTATGGACCCCGGAGCCAACGATGAGTCCCGCTGAGCGGGACGCCGGCCGCGACAAGGGCAGTCCCAGCGGGCTGGACCGCGCGGCGGCCATCCTGGGCGCCTTCGACTCCGAGCACCGGGAGTTGACCCTCGCGGCCTTGGTGACCCGGTGCGGCCTGCCACGCTCGACCACGCATCGCACGGCCGAGCGGATGATCCGTCTCGGCTGGCTGGACAAGCCCCAGGACCGCTACCGCATCGGCAACCGCCTGTTCGAGCTCTCCGGCCTGGCCCCGATCCGGCACGAACTGCGCGAGTCCGTACTGCCGTTCCTGCAGGACCTGCACAATGCGACAAGGACGACGGTGCAACTCGGCGTCCTCGACGGAACACAGGTCCTGGTCGTCGAGAAGATCACCGGTCACCGGCCGATGCCGATGCTCTCCCAAGTCGGCGGCAGGGTCCCGGCCTACTGCTCGGCCCTGGGCCGTGCCATCCTCGCCTACAGCGACAGCGGCACGATCGAGGCGGTCCTCGCCGCCGACCTGCCCGCCAGGACGCCGCGCACCCTCACCAGCCCGGTCGCGATCCTGCGCGAGCTGACCGCGATCCCGTCCCGGGGCTGGGCGATCGAACGCGAGGAGGGCAACATCGGAGTGAGCTGCGTGGGCGCCCCGGTCTTCGGACCGCTCGGCGAGGTGGTGGCTGCCCTGTCGGTGACCGGCCCCACCGGCCTGGTGCGCGCGGACCGGATCGGGCCCGCGGTCCGGCTCGCCGCGGCGGCCGCCTCCAGGGCCTACTCGCACCGTCGCTGAGGCGCGCCGAACACGCACAGTCCCACTGGGCGGGACACATGCTTGCGCCCCGCACTCGCGGCACCGAATGCTGTGATCCCTGCCATACCGACGACTTGTCGGTGCGGTGTCCTGATTGTCGGTGCGTGACCTGAGGAGACGACGATGACTCTCGGTGGTGGCTACCTGCTGCCCTCGCGTGAGGGACACGCGATCGCAGCGATCGGGCTCGGCATCACGATGAAGACGGACGGCTCGTCCACCCACGACGCCTACTCGCTGTTCGAGTACACGATTCCGCCCCGGGTCGACGGCCCTCCCCCGCACCTGCACACCCGCGAGGACGAGTCCTTCATCTGCCTGGCCGGGCGGCTCGATGTCCGCCTCGGCGACGAGGAGTTCGTGCTGGAGCACGGCGACTACCTCTATCTGCCCCGCAACGTGGTGCACGCGTTCCGCAACCCGTACGGCGAGGAGTCGCGCGTCATTTCCGTGGTCTCGCCCGCCGGCCTGGAGAAGTACTACCAGGCGCTGGCGGACATGCCCCCGGGCCCGAAGGACGTCTCGCTGATGAAGAAGATCATGGCCGAGTTCGGCATCGAGCTCCAACTCCCGCCCGAGGTCGGCTGACCATGCGCATCGCCATCCTCGGCGCCGGCGTCGCCGGCCTCGCCACCGCGAAAGTGCTCACGCAGGCCGGACACGAGATCCAGGTGTTCGACCGAACGCCCGACGTCGGAGGCGTGTGGAGCCGGACACGACGCTACCCGGGACTGACGACTCAGAGCCCGAAGGCCCAGTACTCGCTCTCCGACTTCCCGATGCCCAAGGAATGCCCGGAGTGGCCCAGCGGCGAGCAGGTCCAGGCGTACCTGGCCGCATACGCCACCGCGTTCGGTCTCGACCGCACCCTGCGGCTGAGGACCGAGGTGACCGCCGCGCGCCCGCGCACCGACGCGGGCCCTGACGGCGCCGACAGCGCCGACAGCGCTTGGACAGGCAACGGTTGGACGATCGAGACAACGGACAGCGCGGGCACTCACTCCACCGAGGACTTCGACCAACTCGTCGTGGCGAACGGGGTGTTCTGCGAACCGGCTATTCCCTCTTACCCGGGCGCGGAGGAATTCACCGCTGCGGGCGGGCGGTTGTGCGCGGCCACCGAGTTCAACGACGCCCAGGACGCCCGGGGCAAGCACGTCCTGGTCGTGGGCTACGGAAAGTCCGCGTGCGACGTCGCGGTGGCGATCAGCGAGGTGGCCGAGAGCACCGATGTGATCGCGCGGCAACTGCTGTGGAAAGTGCCGCGCAGGATCGGCGGCTTCCTCAACTTCAAGATGCTGCTGCTGACCCGCATGGGCGAAGCACTCTTCCGGTATCTGCGGCTGCGCGGGTTCGAGAAGTTCCTGCACGGTCCGGGCAACGGTCTACGCCGGAGGATGGTCGACTCCATCGGGTCCGTCTCGGTACGTCAGTTCGGACTCCGGCGACTGGCCCTGGTCCCCCGCGGCAGCATGGAGGGCATCGTCCGAGGCGCCATCGGGCTCGCGACCGAAGGCTTCTTCGAAGCGGTCGCCGACGGCCGCATCGGGGTGCGCCGGGACCAGACGATCACCCGACTGCTCGCCCGCGACGGCAAGCCGTTCGCCCAGCTCGCAGACGGAACGACGCTCCCGGCCGACCTCGTCGTGTGCGCGACCGGCTTCACCCAGGCCGTGCCGTTCCTCTCCGCCAAGTTGCAGGAGCGGTTGCTGGACGAGCGCGGGAACTTCATGCTCTACCGCCAGATCATGCCCCCGGACATCCCCGGGCTGTACTTCAATGGCTACAACTCCTCGTTCTTCAGCCCGCTCAACGCGGAGATGGCGGCCCTGTGGATCGCGGCGGCGATCGCGCGAGCGATACCGCTGCCGAGTACGGAGAACGTGCGCCAGGCGGTCATCGACCAATTGGCGTTCCTGGACACGGCGACCGACGGGCACCACTGCAAGGGAACGAAGATCATCCCGTTCTCGATGCACAACGTCGACGAGGTGCTCGGCGACCTCGGCCTCAACATCAACGTGCTGGTGCGCGCCTCGCACTGGCTCAACCCGATCAAACCAGCGGCTTACCGCCGCCTCACCCCTGCCCTACTGCGCAAGCTCCCAACCGACACGTCCGGCCCCGGCGCCACCCTCACCAGCACCGGCCAGTCTGCCGGCACATCCTGATGCAGCGAGTGCTAACTGCGGGCTGTCGCCGACCGCTGTCCGATGCGTGGCCGTCGGTGCTTTCCCAAGGCAGCCAGCACGGTGAACACACCGGTCAGGGCACCAACTGCGCCAAGGCCGGCGAAGGCTGCCAGGCCCAGCTGATCCTTGCCCGACACCGCCTGCAAGGACCCGTTCACGCCCTGCTGCACCTTCAGCCGGGTCCCCACGGGGTAGAGCTGCTGTTCCGAGAGCCAGGCCCCGGTGTGCACGGTGCCACCGCTGTTCAGCTGGAAATCCCCGGTGCACGTGATCACTGGATGCGATCCTCCGCCCGTCGCGCACGAGGACACCGTCAGCGTGCCTGGCGTCCCCTGCAACTGCAGGGAGGCCAGCAGCATGGGGATCGAGATCGCCAGGAACAACGTCCCCACCGCGAGGAAGAGCAGCCCGCGCGACACCGTGGCTTCGTCCCTGAAGCTCTTTCTGCCCCGCCTGCCTTGTCCCGTCTGAGGGGCGTAGTTGGGTATCACTGCTCTTCTCTCCCTGTACGAACGGGCTCAAGGACCCGAATGCTGCGTCTTCCGGCACCGGCCATTCGCCGAGCATCGACTCGAATCACCCGGTCGGAGCGTCCAGTCCATCGGCGACCCAGGACAGCCATGCCGCCCACGACGGATGGTCCACATCGTCCGGCTCACAGCCCGCTTCAGCAACGGCCACCTGGCCGTCCTTGCCGACGGCCAGGTGGGAACCGTCAGGCTGAGCCTCTACCGGAATCCACCCGGCCAGGGCTCCGAACGACTCCTCCACCAAGAACGCATACTCCGCCCCGATCGCGCTCAGGGGCAGCAGCTCCACGACGGCGAGCCTGCCGCCGTGGGTGGCAATCGGGACCGGGCCGCCATCGTGACGTAGATAGGAGTCACGAAGATCGACTGGGAAGGTCGTCCCGAGCCGCTCCTCCAGGGCCGTGATCGCCTCCTCCTCGGCCCCGCCGGGCAGCGGGCCCAGACCACGTCGCAGGACGAATGCCTCAATACGCTCCCACTCGCGCTCTACCCCCGCCATTTCTCCCACCCCTGTCGGTCCAGGTCATTGCTTGGCGCCACCCTAGTCACTCCAGTCAGAGTTCTCCGTCCTCCCTGGTCAGCGGCCTGCTGGTCGGGAGTGTGGCGGGGCCGCTCCGGGGCGGGGAGGTGTTCGCGGGGAGGCCGCGCGAACGACTGGCCCCGCCGCACGCAGTGGCAA
The DNA here is from genome assembly GCF_041262505.1 of Streptacidiphilus sp. MAP5-3. NCBI lineage: Bacteria > Bacillati > Actinomycetota > Actinomycetes > Kitasatosporales > Streptomycetaceae > Streptacidiphilus > Streptacidiphilus sp. MAP5-3. The sequence continues at coordinate 7,709 of NZ_JBGCCL010000050.1, read as the reverse complement.
TGACGTGCGCGTGCTCTGCCGCAACAGTCGAGGCGGTCGGCTGCGACACGGTCGATCTAGTTGACGCTTCAGGGGAATTGATGTCTGGCCTACCATGTTCGCTGGGAAGACGGGCGGGTGCCGGTGGCGCGGCAGACGGGGGAACGGGGGCGCATTGGGATTCCTGGGATGCTTGGTCGGGGGCGTGCTCTGGTTCGTGGGGCTGATCGTCGTCGCCCTGGTCGTCGGCGAGGCGAACGGTGACAGGGCCGCCACCGGGTACCTCGTCATGACGGCGGTGATCTTGCTGGTGGGGTGGTGGCGCCAGGGCGCCCCCGCAAGGAAGCGGCTTGCGGCGTCGAGGGAGCAGCGCGAGCGGGAGCTCCGTGACCGGGAGCAGCGACAGGAACTGCAGTGCAGGCGCGACGTGGAGAGCGCCGACTTCCTGGCCTGGCGCAGCGCGTACACCTGCCCTGCTTTTCCCGAGTCGGCTGAGCCCGCCGAGCCCGCGGTCGTCCCCGCCGGTGAGCGTGCGGACTGGGCGATCCCGACGCGACGCGTGGCCCTCCACCGCGGGGAGTTCCTGCATCTCCCCGACCACGATCAGGCTCTCCGTCTGTTCGGCACGACGGTGACGGCGCTGGTCCGATCCCTCGGTCTCGAAGCCGCCGCCTATGCCACGGAGATCGACTCCCTGGTCGACGGTGGGTGCGAGCCGGGAATCCTTCGGCGAAGGGGAGGTGAGCTGGGCTGGCTTCCGCGACAGCCGGGGGCTCGTCTCACCGCTGAGGCCGCACGCCTCGTCGCCCGGATCGCCTCGTGGGCGGTAGCCCGCCAGGGCCATCTGCGTACGCTCCGCCCCGATGCGGTACGGGAGCTCAGCAAGATCGACAGCCTGATCGCGGACGCCCGACGAGAGGTCAAGGCCTGGTCGAGGGACGCCACCTGGGACGGTCCCGGGAACGCGGTGATGCCGGAAGGCGCATGGCCGCGGATCCTGTCCGGTTTGCACCGCCGGCTCGCCGAGAGTTCCGTGGTGCTCGCCGGGCTGCCGGAGACGCCACCGCCCCAGCCGAGGCATCCGCCGAAGGACGCCAGATTCGAGGAGCACGTGGCGCCCTCGGCAGTCGACGAGAGACTCATGGCGTTCACGCTGGAGAAGGCCGAACGGCTCACCCGACTGTGCGACCCGTCGGCGCGGGTGCGGCCTTCCGACTGGACCATGGGCGCCGGGGTCCTGGACGGCTTTCTGACCGACGAGGTGGGCGACCGGTTCAGCCGAGTGATCGAGGGCAGTGCCGAGATCAGCCGGTGGCCGGACGGAGCCGTCTCCCATGAGGTCCGGCGACGGCTCTGCCTCAGCTACATGGCTCTCGTCCTCAACTATCTGACGGAGGTTTCCCAGAACATGCCTGAGTACACGGACCGTTCCGGTATGGGCGACAAGCCGAAGGTCGTGAACAACTTCCACGCGGCCGCCTCGGTGATGATCGCCGAGAAGATCCAGAACATCAATTCCACCATCTCGGCGGTCTCGCTCCGCGGTGACGACGCACTGGCGACGAAGATCCAGGCACTCAGCAGGGCGATCCAGGAGGAACCCGCGCTCTCGGACGAGCAGCGTGCCGATCTCCTCGACGACGTCGACGAGATGGCGGACGCCGCGAAGGACCCGGAGAGCCCTCGCTCCGCCAAGCGTGGACGACGAGCGCTGGAGGCCGTCCGCACGGCCGGAGCGCTGATCGGCGCCACGTCGCCCGTCGCCGTGGCCCTCGCGGACTGGGAGCACGTGTTCGCCAACATCCATTGAGCTCAGTTGAGAGGAGGCCCTGGCCGAGGAGTTGGCGGCGCACTGGATGTCCGCCGGCGGTCAGCCGGGTGCGCCGCTCCGGGCCTGGGCCAGGGCGGGGTGGATGGTGAACTCGAAGGTGGCGGCGTCCAGTTCGGATCGTGCGGTGAGGCGCAGGCGGTGGACGACCTCGGGTTCGCCCAGGTGTCGGGGAACGACGAGCTGTTCGTGCTCCGGGTGCCACATCGCCTGGTCGAAGGTGAGCAGGGCCGCGGCGTGGCTGCCGTGCCAGGCGACGGTGCCGTCGCCGATGTTCGGCCGCAGTCGGCTGACGAAGATCTCCTGCACGCTGCGGGTGCCGAAGAACTGGTCGGTGAGCTGCAGGGTTCCGTGCGCCTGCCAGGTGAAGGTGCGGGTGAGGCCGGTCTCGCCGTCGTAGGCCGCGGAGAGGTCGAGTTCCAAATCGGCTCCGTACAGGTGGCGTTCGGCGCGCAGGACGCGGGCGGCGGCGCCGCGCCCTGCGCGCTGCCCGTGGCCGTCGATGACGGGGACTGAGTGCCCCTCGGACGATGGGTGCAGCAACTCGTACCGGCGCGGCCCGAAGTACTCGGCGGTGTACTCACCGGCGCCGAGGTCGGCGAGCAGCTCCTCGCCCTCGGCTTCCAGGACGAAGGTGCCCAGGTCGTTGTGGTTGTGGGATTCGTCGTTGTGGCCGCCCTTGGCTGCGAAGGCGACGGCCAGGCCGTCGACGTCGCGGCGGTCGATCATCCACTGGGCCCGCTCCAGCCAGGCTCCGCCGATCCGTTTCGCCGGCCGTCGCAGGATCTCGGGACGGGTCCAGGCAAGGGTGCGGGAGAGGTGTCCCCAGCGGTAGCAGTGATCGAAGTCGAGGTTCTGGATCCGGCTCCCGTTCGGCACCGCGACGCCGAGCCGTGCCTCCAGCCGGCACAGCACTCCCGCGGGGATGAGCTGATGGGCGGCGCCGTCCGCGAAGGCCGGGAAACGCTCGGGGCCGAGCTGGACGGCAGCCGGGAACGCGGCCGCGTCACGGGCCAGGGGCTGATCGAGCAGGTCCTCGCCGGTCCGGTCGCGCAGCGCCTCGGCGAAGTAGGTGAAGTAGCCGTAGCCGTAGATCCAGTAGTTGACGCCTTCCACGCAGCCGCCGTCCTCGTCCACGGCGGAGAGGTACTCGTCCATGGCGGCGCGGCAGCGCTCCAAGGCGCGATCCAGTTTCAGGCCCTGCCGCAGGGCGAGGGCCGCCATCCCGGCCGCTCCGGCGCAGACGGCGACCCAGTTGTTGCGTGCCGACTCCCAGATCCAGGGGTGCGGGTCGTCGAAGTAGGGCTCGAGGACCCGGCGTTCGACTTCCTGGCGGACCCGGTCGGTGACGGGTTGCGGCAGCAGGTCGGCGAGGCCGGTGACGATCTCGGCGAGCGTGTGTGCGGTCTCGCTGGCGAACAGGTCCACGCACCGCGTCATGTCGCGATCGGGTGTGTCGATGAGGTAGGAGTGGGCCGGAACCGCCCACGTGTACTCGTCGCAGACGGACCAGAGCATGTCGGCGAGGGCCTTCAGGACAGCTGGTTCCCGATCCATCATCGCCGCCGCGGCGAGGGCGTTGAGTGCGCGCCGACGCATGAAGAAGACCGGCTCGTAGGTCATCCGCTCGCCGATGTCGGCGAACAGCCGGTACTGCGACCAGGTGGGGTGGACAGGCAGGGCGGTCACCGTAAGCTCCCCGGCGGCCTTGCGGATCTCCTCGACCAGCGCGGTCAGGTGGCGGGCATCGGCGGCGGCCCTGATCTGTTCCGCGATCGACTCGGACATGCGGATTCCTCTTTGCGGTCGGACTGACAGCGTTCGGGAGTGTGCGGCGCGGCTCTTCGACGGAACTCGCTGAGCCGCTACCGTCGAGCGCTTCAGGGACGGCCTTATCTGTTCGGTGACGGGCGGGTCTCAGTCGCGTCCGAATCCCCGGTAGAGGTCGAGTTCGCCCTCGAGTTCCAGAGCGAGGACGGTGGCGTGCCGGTCGACGTCGGACCCGTGGGGCGCATCGATCCACAGCACGCCGGGGACCGCTCCGAGGCCGCCGACCGTGCGGTGGGCAAGCGCGGTGCCGGTGCCGAGGACGGTGACGCGCTTGACCGTGTTGCGCACGCCGCGCACAGAGACGCCTTCGGTGGGGGCGTCCAGGCAGACCAGGTAGAGGGTGCGCCGGTCGGCGGACAGGGTGCTGGGCCCGTAGTGGTGTCCGGCCGGCAGCCCGGCGCGGGTGTCGTAGACGGCGTCCGCGTGTCTGGCGATCCAGTCGCCGAGCCCTTCGAGGCGTGCGACCTGCTCGTCGGGGATGGTGCCGTCCTCGCGCGGGCCCACGTCGAGGAGCAGGTTGCCGCCCATCGCGATGGTCTCGGTGAAGTACCGCACCAGAAGGCGGACCGACTTGTGGTTGTGGTCGTGGTGCTGGAAGCCCCAGGAGTCGTTGATCGTCAGGCACAGCTCCCACGGCCCGGGCGGAGTGGTGACCGGCAGGCCCTGCTCGGGGGTGGCGTAGTCGCCCTGGGAGAGCATGCGCCCGTTGAGCACCGTGTCGGGGCTCACCGAGAGGATGGCGTCGGCGAGTTCGTCCAGGCGCCACTGCTCCTCGGACCGCTCCCACTCGCCGTCGAACCACAGCAGGTCGGGGTGGTGGGCGGTGACCAGTTCGCGGACCTGGGCGGTGCGGTAGGCCAGGTAGCGCTCCCATGCCTGCGGCCTCTCCTGGCCGTCGCGCGGCGCGACATAGGGGTGAGCGTTCGCCTCCTCGGGCGGCATGTCGGGGTGGATCACGCTGGCGTAGTCGGGGTGGTTCCAGTCCGAGTGCGAGTAGTACAGGCCGACCTTCAGTCCGTGCTCGCGCATCGCCTCGACGTAGCCGGTGACCAGGTCGCGGCCGGCCGGGGTGTGCCGGGCGACACTCAGGCCGTCCTGGGCGGTGTCCCACAGCGCGACGCCGTCGTGGTGGCGGGCGGTGAGCACCGCATAGCGGGCGCCTGTGCGGGCGAACAGTTCGGCCCACACGTCCGGGTCGTAGTGCGCCGCGGTGAAGCCCTCGAGCTGCTTCATGTACTGCTCGTGGGAGACCTGGCCGTGGTAGAAGGCCCAGGACTCGGTGACGCCGTCGACAGCGTAGATGCCGTAGTGGATGAAGATGCCGAGCTTGGCATCGGTGAACCAGGGCTGCATGGGCACGAGTGACTCCTTGCGGACGAGCGGTTGGGTGGACGAGCGGTTGGGTGGACGAGCAGGTCAGGCGGTGCGGTCGAGCAACTCGGGGCGCACGGCGTGGGCGAACGGCAACCCGTTCGCGTACCGGGCGAGTTCGTCCAACGCGGCGTCGCCCAGCCGGAACAGCTCGTTGCCGAAGGAGCCGGCGATGTGCGGGGTCAGCAGGAGATTGGGCAGGTCGTACAGGGGCGAGTCGACGGGCGGCACCTCGGGTTCGAGATGGTCGACCACTGCGCGCAGCCGCCCGCTGACGAGCTCGGCGGTCAGCGCGTCGGTGTCGACCAGGGCACCGCGGGCGGTGTTGATCAACGTGGTGCCGTCCCGCATCAGGGCCAGCAGGTCCTTGTCGAGCATCCCCTCGGTGGACGGCAGGAGGGGGGCGTGCAGGGTGACCACGTCCGAGACCTTGCACAGTTCGTCCAGCTGGACCTTGCGCACGCCGAGCGCATGAGCCTCCGCGTCGGCCAGGTAGGGGTCGTACACGACGACGCGGAGGTCGTAGGGCCGGAGCAGTTCGATGACCCGCCGTCCGATCAGCGAGGCACCGACGATGCCGACCGTGCGCCGGTAGTTCCCCAGGTCGGGAACCTCCGCGCGCCAGTCGTGCTGTCCTCGGACGGTCCGGTACTGGTCACGGATGTCCAGGACCCGCTTGTTGGAGAAGAGGATCGCGGCGACCGTGTACTCGGCGACCGGAAGGGCGTTGGCCCAAGCGCCGGTGGAGACCTGGATCCCTTGCTGCCAGCAGGCGTCGGTGACCAACCCCTTGACGGAGCCGGCCGCGTACACCACTGCCCTCAGTCGCGGCGCTGCCGCGAGCAGGTGCTCGTCCAGCGGCGGGCAACCCCAGCAGGCGAGCAGGACTTCGGTCCGGGCCAGCGCACCGGCCTGCTCGGGCCGGGCGAGGTCGGTCAGCACGACATCCGGTGGGAGGTCGGCCAGTTCGTTCAGTCTGGTCAGCGCGGGTTCATCGAACAGGAAGGGCAGCAGGTCGGGGCCCATCGCGAGCAGCGTGCGCGGACGGTACGCGGGCGTAGTGCCGGATTTCATCCGGGGGACGGACATACAGGAGGCTCCTTGAGCATGGCTGAGGGGTCAGCAGTGCGTGCCGGGCGGAGAGGACGCGGTGTGGCCCGCCCAGGCCTGGGCCGTCCGCGCGGCGGGGCAATTCCCGGAGGGAGACTGCGGGGTGGCTCGGCTCAGGAGACCGGGGCGCCGGGGAGCAGGTGCTGGTCGTCGATCTTGTCGCTCATGAAGGCCTGCTGCTCCTCCAGGGCGGGCGCGCTGGTGTGGCCGGTACGGTGACCGACGACCGCGAGCAGCGCGCCGTGCCGACCGGTCAGTTCGATCCGGAGGTGGCTGACCGACGTCTCCGGGAAGGCGTGGACACGGCGGATGCCGACGCTCTGGCCTGCCGCAATCTCGTGCAGGCCGTTGGCGAGGATGCGGTGCCGGGTGATGTGCTGCCCATCGGTCAGGTCCTCGATCAGTTCGAGGTGGTCCAGCATGACGGGCTCGTCGAAGCCCACGTGAACGCTCCCGCCCTGGGCGGTGAGGTGACCGCGAACGGGGTTGGCAAAGCGGCGGGCGACCTCGTCGGTGAACTCCAGGAGCCTGGCCTGGTCCGCGGGGTCGATCTGACCCCGCCGGTCCGGGGGAACGTTGAGCAGGAGGCCGGCGCCCAGCCCGACGGAGCGATACCAGATGGCGAGCAGATGTTCGCGGCTCTTGAGCGTGTGCAGGTCGTCGGGCTGCCAGAACCAGTGGCGGCGGATGGCCACGTCGCACTCGGGCGGCAGGTAGCGGGAGGTGCCCAGCGGCGTCGCGTCCTGGTCGTAGATGCTCACTCCGACGGAGTCGGTGACGTACCAGCAGGGGTCCTCCGCCAGGCCGTCCTCGTTGCCGACCCAGCGCACGGTGGGCCTGCCCATGTTGAAGACCATCGCGTCGGGCTGGTGTTCGTCCACCACGGCCATGATCGCGTCCCAGTCGTAGGCCCGGCCCTGCGAACCCGCGCCGTCGAACCACAGCTCGGCGAGCGGGCCGTAGCGGGTGCAGAGCTCGGTGAGTTGCTGCACGTAAAAGGCGTCGTATGCCTCGGGGTCGGGGGAGGAGGCGGCGTTGCGGTCCCACGGGGAGAGGTACAGGCCCAGGCCGATGCCTGCCTCGCGGCAGGCTTCCGCGAGTTCGCGGACGACGTCGCCGTGGCCGCCGCGCCAGGGGGACGATGCGACGGAGTAGGTGGTAGTGGCCGTGGGCCACAGGCAGAACCCGTCGTGGTGTTTTGCGGTCAGCACGACATGGCTCGCTCCGGCGTCCTTGGCGGTCTGCGCCCACTGGCGGGCGTCGAGCTCACTCGGGTCGAAGGAGACCGGGTCCAGGGTGCCGTCGCTCCACTCCTTCCCGTGGAAGGTGTTGATGCCGAAGTGCAGGAAGAGCGCGAAGCCGGCCTGCTGCCAGGCGAGTTGTTGCGGGCTCGGCACGGCGGTCATGCGTGGTCTCCGATCGGGTGCGGTGGAGCGGTTCTGAACCCCGGGGCTTCTGTTGCGGTGGGCGGTTCAGTACAGGCGGACGGTGGTCTGCTGGGTGGTTCCGGTGAGGCCGGTCAGGTCGCCGAAGGTGAGTTGGAGGGTGCGGCCGGTGGTCGCGGCTGCTAGCGAGGCGGGCTGGGCGGTGA
>NZ_JBGCCL010000049.1:0-31295 GCF_041262505.1 Streptacidiphilus sp. MAP5-3 | reverse complement strand
TCGCCGGGTGGTGCAGTTCGAAGGCGGGGGACTCGGAGCGGATGCGGGGCAGCGTGAGGAAGTTGTGCCGCGGCGGCGGGCAGGAGGTCGCCCACTCGAGCGAGCGGCCGTAGCCCCAGGGGTCGTCGACCTCGACCTTCTCGCCGTACTGGGCGGTCTTCCAGACGTTGTAGAGGAACGGCAGGAGCGACACGCCCAGGATGTAGGAGCCGATGGTCGAGATCACGTTGAGGGTGGTGAAGCCGTCCTGCGGCAGGTAGGTGGCGTAGCGGCGCGGCATGCCCTCGGCGCCCAGCCAGTGCTGGACCAGGAAGGTGGTGTGGAAGCCGATGAAGAGCAGCCAGAAGCAGATCTTGCCCAGACGCTCGTCGAGCATCTTGCCGGTCATCTTGGGCCACCAGAAGTGGAAGCCCGCGAACATCGCGAACACGACGGTGCCGAAGACCACGTAGTGGAAGTGGGCGACGACGAAGTACGAGTCCGAGGCATGGAAGTCGATCGGCGGGGAGGCGAGCAGAACACCCGTCAGACCACCGAAGACGAAGGTGACCAGGAAGCCGATGGTCCACAGCATCGGGGTCTCGAAGCTGAGCGAGCCCCGCCACATGGTGCCGATCCAGTTGAAGAACTTGACGCCGGTCGGCACTGCGATCAGGAACGTCATGAAGGCGAAGAACGGCAGCAGCACCGCGCCGGTGACGTACATGTGGTGGGCCCACACGGTCACGGACAGGCCGGCGATCGCGATGGTGGCCGCGATCAGCGACTGGTAACCGAACATCGGCTTGCGCGAGAAGACCGGCACGACCTCGGAGATGATGCCGAAGAACGGCAGCGCGATGATGTACACCTCTGGGTGCCCGAAGAACCAGAACAGGTGCTGCCACAGGATGGCACCACCGTTGGCCGGGTCGAAGACGTGCGCACCGAACTTGCGGTCGGCCTCCAGTGCCAGGAGCGAGGCGGCCAGGACCGGAAAGGCCAGCAGGACCAGGACAGCGGTCAGCAGGACGTTCCACACGAAGATCGGCATCCGGAACATGGTCATGCCCGGGGCGCGCATGCAGACGATGGTGGTGATGAAGTTCACCGAACCGAGGATGGTGCCGAAGCCGGAGAGCGCCAGACCCATGATCCACATGTCGCCGCCGATGCCCGGGCTGTGGATCGCGTCCGAGAGTGGCGAGTAGGCGAACCAGCCGAAGTCGGCTGCTCCCTCCGGGGTGAGGAACCCGCCGACCACGATCAGCGAGCCGAACAGGTAGAGCCAGTAGGCGAAGGCGTTGAGTCGGGGGAACGCGACGTCGGGGGCGCCGATCTGGAGCGGCATGATCCAGTTTGCGAAGCCGGCGAACAGCGGCGTGGCGAACATCAGCAGCATGATCGTGCCGTGGATCGTGAACGCCTGGTTGAACTGTTCGTTCGTCACCAGTGTGTTGTCGGGCTTGATCAGCTGGCTGCGGATCACCAGGGCCAGGACGCCGCCGACGAGAAAGAAGGCGAATGAGGTGATCATGTAGAGTGAGCCGATGGTCTTGTGGTCCGTGGTGGTCAGCCACTTGACGATGGCCTGGCCCGGGGCCGGCGGCTTGCGCTGCGCGGGGATCGCCTCGGTCGCGACGGTGGGTTCTGCGGCCTGCATTGTTCTCCTCGTGCGCGTCCCCGCACTGGTCGAGCGCCATGGGGCCCGTGGGTGCTGAGTGGCCGTCTGTCCGGTTTGGCCGGAACGTTAGTGACTCCCTGTCCAGCGCAAATGCGACACGCCGGACCGACGCCTGCCACGTAGCCAGTCGTGTGTACCGACTGCTCCGTCCGAGTGAGCTGCACCCCCGCTGATCCGCCCGGCCGGTGCCCGGCCGGGCGGATCAGCGGGGGTGCAGACACCAGCCCCAGGGCGTCACTCCGTCGGACTGTCGAGGGCCTCGTCGAGGGTGGCGGCGGCGATGAGCGAGAGGTGGGTGAGCCAGTTGAAGGCACTCACCTGTGCAGCGGGACTGACCCCGCCCCTCTCCATCGTCTGCAGGAACCCCTCGACAACGTTGAAGTCGAAGGTGTTCATCCGCCGACTGGCAAGGGCCGGATAGAGGTGGTCGCTCAGCATCGAGTCCAGGCTCCGCACCGAACCGGGAGAGAGGTCACGCTGGCCGGCCCTCCACTCCGTCACGTGCTCCTTGAAGCGCATGGCGCCGTATTTGCGGATGCGCTCGGCTTTGCCGGGGTTCTTTGCCGCGAGCTCCCGCTTCTCCCCGTAGATCTCCGTCAGGCGGGCGATGGCCTTCTCCTGGTTGGAGAACCCAGCCTCCTCGGTCTGCTGCCCCTGGGCGTTCCGGTACCTGATCGTGTAGTCGTGCGGGCACTTCGCCCACCGCGACTCGGGAAGTGTGCAGTCCTTGAAGAACTTGCCCATGCCGCGGGCCAGGGTCTTTGCTGACCACGGAGGGTGCGACACACCTCTGAGCTGGGAAGAAAACGCCAGAGCTGTGATATGCCCGACATATTGCCAAGAGGGTTCAGGGCGACCATGCTTCTACGCACGTAGAACGACGCTGAAGGCGAGGCCACAGGATGTCGGATTCCGTCAGCAGGTCATCGAACAGCAGCACCGGCGGCCCCTCCCGGGTGGTGCGGGCGGCGTTGGTGCAGACGCGGTGGACCGGGGACACCGCGTCCATGGTGGAGCTGCACGAGCGGTACGCGCGCGAGGCCGCCGCGCAGGGGGCGGAAGTGATCGGGTTTCAGGAGGTGTTCAACGCACCGTACTTCTGCCAGGTGCAGGAGCCCGAGCACTACCGGTGGGCCGAGGCCGTGCCGGACGGCCCGACGGTGAGTCGGATGCGGGAGCTGGCACGCGAGCTGAACATGGTGATGGTCGTCCCCGTCTACGAGGTCGAGCAGCCCGGCGTCTACTACAACACCGCCGCCGTGATCGACGCCGACGGCAGTTACCTCGGCAAGTACCGCAAACACCACATTCCGCAGGTCAAGGGCTTCTGGGAGAAGTACTACTTCAAGCCCGGCAACCTCGGCTGGCCCGTCTTCGACACGGCCGTCGGCAAGGTCGGCGTCTACATCTGCTACGACCGCCACTTCCCCGAGGGCTGGCGGGCGCTCGGGTTGGCCGGGGCGGAGATCGTCTACAACCCGTCCGCGACCAGCCGCGGCCTCTCCGCCTACCTGTGGCAGCTGGAGCAGCCGGCCGCGGCGGTGGCGAACGAGTACTTCGTGGCCGCCATCAACCGGGTCGGCGTCGAGGAGTACGGCGACAACGACTTCTACGGCACCAGCTACTTCGTGGACCCGCGTGGGCAGTTCGTCGGCGAGGTCGCGTCGGACAAGGAGGAGGAGCTGGTGGTCCGCGACCTCGACCTCGGGCTGATCGAGGAGGTCCGCCAACAGTGGGCCTTCTACCGCGACCGTCGCCCCGACGCCTACGGCCCGCTCGCGGAGGCATAAGTGACCATGACCTCGACGGGCGACGAGAAGTCGGGCGAGACGACGGGCGACGAGACGACGGGCGACCGGACGACGGGTGACGAGAAGTCGGTAACACAAAGCGCAGAGGGCACCTCACTGCTGGCCAGGCACCGGGCCGTGACCCCCTCCTGGCTCGCGCTCTACTACCGTGAGCCGCTGGAGCTGACCCACGGCGAGGGCCGTCACGTCCACGGCTCCGACGGCCGCCGCTACCTGGACTTCTTCGGCGGCATCCTGACCACCATGACCGCCCACGCGCTGCCCGAGGTCACCCGGGCGGTCGCGGACCAGGCCGGGCGGATCCTGCACAGCTCGACGCTCTACCTCTCCACGCCCATGGTGGAGTTGGCCGAGCAGATCGCCGAGCTGTCCGGCATTCCGGACGCCAAGGTCTTCTTCACCACCTCCGGCACCGAGGCCAACGACGCCGCGCTGCTGCTGGCGACCACCGCGCGCCGCTCCAACCAGGTGCTGGCGATGCGGAACAGCTACCACGGCCGCTCGTTCAGCACGGTCGGCATCACCGGCAACAGCGCCTGGTCGCCGACCAGCCTATCGCCGCTGCAGACGCTCTACGTCCACGGCTCGGTCCGCACCAGCGGGCCCTTCGCGCACTTGGACGACAAGCCGTTCATCGAGGCCTGCACGGCGGACCTCACGGACATGCTGGGCCAGGTCGGCGGCCCGGTGGCCGCCCTGATCGCCGAACCGATCCAGGGCGTCGGCGGGTTCACCCACGGCCCCGACGGGCTCTTCGCCGCGTTCAAGCGGGTGTTGGACCGGCACGGCATCCTGTGGATCAGCGACGAGGTGCAGACCGGCTGGGGCCGCACCGGCGACCACTTCTGGGGCTGGCAGGCCCACGCCGAGGCGGGACCGCCCGACGCGTTGACCTTCGCCAAGGGGCTGGGCAACGGCCTCTCCATCGGCGGCGTGGTCGGCCGGGCCGAACTGATGGACTGTCTGACCGCCAACTCCATCTCGACGTTCGGCGGCAGCCCGGTCACCACCGCCGGTGCGCTGGCCAATCTGCGCTACGCCCTTGACCACGACCTGCAGGGCAACGCCCGCCACGTCGGCGCGGTGCTGCGCGAGCGGATCGAGGCGGGCGCGAGGCAGCTGCCGATCGTCCGCGAGGTGCGCGGGCGGGGGCTGATGCTCGGCGTCGAACTCACAGGCCGCGACGGCGAACCGTCCGCAGAGGCCGCGTCGCTGGCCCTGGAGCATGCCCGAGACCTGGGCCTGTTGATCGGTAAGGGAGGCTCGCTGGGCAACACCCTGCGCCTCGCCCCGCCGCTCACGCTCACCCGCGACGAGGCGGAGCACGGTGCGGAACTCCTGGTCCAGGCCCTGGACCGGGCGCAGAAGGAGCTGTGGAAGGGGTCCTCCAAGTGAGCCAGGAACGCACCGTCATCCGCGGCGGGTTGGTGATCACCGCCGCCGACGAGGTCCACGCCGACGTGCTGGTCGAGGGCGAGCGCGTGGTCGCCCTCGCGGCCACCGCGAGCCCCGCCGCGCAGGCCTGGGACGCCGAGCGCGTCATCGACGCCACCGACTGCTACGTGATCCCGGGCGGCGTCGACGCGCACACGCACATGGAGCTGCCCTTCGGTGGCACCGCGGCCTCCGACACCTTCGAGACCGGCACCCGCGCCGCCGCCTTCGGCGGGACGACGACCATCGTCGACTTCGCGGTGCAGAGCGTCGGGCACAGCCTGCGTGAGGGGCTGGACGCCTGGCACGCCAAGGCCGAGGGGAAGTGCGCGATCGACTACGGCTTCCACATGATCATGTCCGACGTGACCCAGGGCGTGCTCAAGGAGATGGACGTCCTGGTCGAGGAGGGCGTCACCTCGTTCAAATTGTTCATGTCGTATCCCGGCGTGTTCTTTTCTAACGACGGAGACATTCTCCGAGCGATGCAGCGGTCCGCGAACAATGGCGGGCTGATCATGATGCACGCGGAGAACGGCATCGCGATCGACGTGCTGGTGGAGCAGGCGCTCGCCGCCGGGCACACCGACCCGCGCTACCACGGCGAGGTGCGGCGCGAGCTGCTGGAGGCCGAGGCGACGCACCGCGCGATCCAGTTGGCGCGGGTGGCGGGGGCGCCGCTGTACGTCGTGCACGTCTCTGCCGAGCAGGCGGTCGCGGAGATCGCGCAGGCCCGCGACCTGGGGCTGAACGTCTTCGGTGAGACCTGCCCGCAGTATCTCTTCCTCTCCACCGACAACCTGGCCGAACCGGACTTCGAGGGCGCCAAGTACGTCTGCTCGACGCCGTTGCGGCCCAAGGAGCACCAGGCCGCGCTCTGGCGCGGGCTGCGCACCAACGACCTCTCCGTCGTCTCCACCGACCACTGCCCGTTCTGCTTCGTCGGGCAGAAGGAGCTGGGCCGCGGGGACTTCTCGAAGATCCCCAACGGCCTGCCGGGCGTGGAGAACCGGATGGACCTGCTGCACCAGGCCGTCCTGGACGGCCACATCTCGCGGCGGCGCTGGATCGAGCTGGCCTGCGCGACGCCCGCCCGGATGTTCGGCCTCTACCCGCGCAAGGGCACCATCGCGCCCGGCGCGGACGCGGATGTCGTGATCTTCGATCCGCGCCGGCGCTACACCATGTCCGCGGCCACCCACCACATGAACGTCGACTACTCCGCCTACGAGGGCCGCCAGGTCACCGGGCAGGCGCGGACCGTGCTCTCGCGCGGCGCGGTCGTCGTCGACGGCGGCGAGTACCTCGGTCACGCCGGACACGGCACCTTCGTTCCCCGCGCCACGAGTTCGTACCTGCTCTGAAAGGCCCCGCATGGACATCGGCCTCGTGCTCCAGACCGACCCCCCGGCCCGTCTGCTCGTCGAGCGGATGCAACGGGCCGAGTCGGCCGGGTTCACCCACGGCTGGACCTTCGACTCCTGCGTGCTGTGGCAGGAGCCGTTCGTGATCTACAGCCAGATCCTCGCGCAGACCCAGCGGTTGACGGTCGGCCCGATGGTCACCAACCCCGTCACCCGCACCTGGGAGGTCACCGCCTCCCTGTTCGCCACGCTGAACGACATGTTCGGCAACCGCACCGTCTGCGGCATCGGCCGCGGCGACTCCGCCCAGCGGGTCGCCGGGCGCAAGCCGGCGACGCTGGAGCGGCTCTCGCGCGCCATGCACGTCATCAAGGAGCTCGCGGAGGGCCGCGAGGCCGAGGTCGACGGCACGGTGATGCGGATCCCCTGGATCGGCGGCGACCCGAAGCTGCCGATCTGGATGGGCGCCTACGGGCCGAAGGCCCTGGAGCTCACCGGCCGCCAGGCCGACGGGTTCATCCTCCAGTTGGCGGACCCGTTCCTGACGGAGTGGATGGTCAAGGCGGTGCGCCGCGCCGCTGAGGAGGCCGGGCGCGATCCAGCCTCCGTCACGGTCTGCGTCGCCGCCCCGGCGTACGTCACCGACGGCAGCGAGGAGCAGCTCGCGCACGCCCGCGAGCAGTGCCGCTGGTTCGGCGGCATGGTCGGCAACCACGTCGCCGACCTCGTCTCCCGGTACGGCGAGCACAGCGGCATGGTGCCCGACGCGCTCACCGACTACATCAAGGAGCGCCAAGGCTACGACTACTCCCACCACGGCCGCGCGGGCAACCCGGACACCGCGTTCGTCCCGGACGAGATCGTGGACCGCTTCTGCCTCATCGGCACGCCGCAGCAGCACCTGGAGAAGCTGGAGCACCTGCGATCCCTCGGCGTCGACCAGTTCGCAATCTACGCCATGCACGACGCCGTCGAACCGACCATCGACGCCTACGGCGAACACATCGTCCCCACCCTGAAAGGCTGACATTCAAGACACCTGAGGTGGTGCCGGGCGGGCTCCGGCACCATCCGTACCTCGCTCGGGCAGGACTAGCCTGCGCGCTTCACTTGCAGTGCTGTCCGGATGATGACCGGGAAAGCGAAAGTGCCTTCTCCGCTGGGATGATGAGGCTTGTCGAAGGTCTCTGTCAGCCCAGCGGGAAGGCACTGTCTACGTGCACACTACCGGGTCGCGTCGTCTCCGCCGACGGGCGCGGGGTGGTCAGCCACGCCGGATCGCGTCTGCTGGCCGATCTCGCCGATGCCACCGGTCTCACGAACGCGTTCGGTGATGCCCTGCGCCGGCTTCGTCCGCGCGGCACCGGCCACGACCCGGGCCGCATCGCGGTCGACCTGGCGGTGATGCTCGCCGACGGTGGCGAGGCGATCGCCGACCTGGCCCTGCTACGGGACCAGCCCGAGGTGTTCGGCTCGGTCTCCGCTCCTACCGCCTGGCGGCTGCTGGCCGGCATCGACCCGGCCGCCCCCTCTCTGTCACCCTTGGGTGAGACATCCCGCTTTGTCGGGTTAGCCTGAGAGGGCCCGAGTACGAGTTCCACCCCTGATGACCAGCACCAATCCGTCCGCAGTCGACCCGGCTCCCAGGCCGAAGCGCCGCACGTTCAGCCCCGGGTACAGCTGCGGATCGTGGCCGAGTACGACGCCGCGCCCGAGGGCGAGAAGGGTGCCGTGCTGCGCCGTGAGCGCCTGTACCACTCGCACGTCCCCGAGTGGCGGGCCGCGCGCGATGCCGGGGCCCTGGAGAACCTGGTCGACGCCGCACGAGCCCGGCCCGCCCGAAGAAGTCCGCCGCCGAGGCCGAGAACGAGAAGCTGCGCCGGCAGGTGGAACGGCTCGAGAAGGGGCTCGCCCGGGACAAGGCCGCGCTGGAGGTCCTGGGAAAAGCTTCGGCGCTCTTGGAAATGATCTCCGAGGGCGCGGACTGAAGCACGCCGCCGACCCGGTCATGGACGAGGCGTTCACCGGCCTTGAACACGAGCTGGGTATCGCGGCCGCGTGCCGGCTGACCGGACGCTCGCGGGCCACCCACTACCGCAGGCTGAAGCCACCGCCGGTGCGCGCGCCAAGAACGCCCAGGGTCCAGCCGGCGGAGCTGACGGCTGAAGAGCGTGACGCGGTACTGGAGTTGATGAACAGCGCCGAGTACGCCGAGCTGCCACCCGCACAGATCTGGGCCCGCGAGCTGGATACCGGGCGCTACCACTGCTCGGTCTCCACGATGTACCGGATCCTGCGTGAGCGGGGGCAGTCGGGCGAGCGTCGCCGCCAGGCCGTCCACCCGGCCAAGACGGTGCCCGAGCTGGTCGCCGACGGCCCCTCCCAGGTGTTCACGTGGAAGTTCGAGGACCGGATGGTGGCGCGTATGGACCGTAGTGGCCGGTGCGCCTTCTCCTGGTCCCGCTCAGCAGTGGCGGCGACTCGGCCATCGAGCCTTGGCACGCTCCGTCGCGGCCACCTTGGCACCATGGGCGACGTGGGTCAAGACCGACCGCAGATGGTGCGAAGTGCCTTGTTCAACCGGTGCGGGGCCGCAGTCAGACGGATAATCGGGGCCACGGCGTGCTCGGTGCGGCGGTTGTTTGACTCCGACTCGGCACCCTGGGCCATAGTGGGCCGCGGTGGGACCGGACGGTCCACATCATGCCCGTAGGAAGGACGACGTGATGACGAACCCGTTCGAGGACGCTGACGCGAACTACCTGGTCCTGGTCAACGACGAGGGCCAGCACTCGCTGTGGCCGGTCTTCATCGAGGTGCCGGCCGGCTGGACCTCGGTGTTCGGCGAGGCTGCGCGGCAGGAGTGCCTCGACTACATCGAGGCGAACTGGACCGACATGCGCCCCAAGAGCCTGATCGCTGCGATGGCCCAGAGCTGATCAGCCTACACCCCCGTCGGCACCCCCGAAGGCCGCTCCCCTCGTGGAAGCGGCCTTCGGGGGTGCCGCGACCGGGCGCCGGCTCCCTAACGGCATGAGGACACCAGAGAGGTAGCTCCCGTGGAGCGATGTGTGCTGAGAAGCGATTCCCAAAGCGGACGTAGCTTCAAGTTTTTGCTGCTCAGGCTTGTAGCCGTCGTCGGGTAGGCAGCTGGATCCGCTGTGTTCATGTTCGCTGGGTCGGAGGTGGCGGATGCCGTCGGTGGTGGGATTGCTGGAGGAGCGCGAACGGGCCGCATTGGCTCGGGCGGAGGAGCTTCGCATCGAGCTGGAGAGACTCCAGGCGGCGGTGGCTGAGGCCGAGGAGGCCGCGCGGCGTGCGGCCGTCGTGTGTGAGGAGGTCGTCGCGGCCTTGGCCGCGGCGCCGGCCGTGTCTGATGTCGAGGCGGTGGAGGTCGTGGGCAGCGCCGCACCCAGGGTCCAAGTTCCGCGGTGGCAGCCGGGGTTGGACCGTTCGGTGTTGTCGGGTGACTGCGCGGCGATCGTGGCGCTGGTCGAGGGTGACGCGGCTGGCAGTGGGGAAGGCGTGCGGGCCCGACGGATGCGTGATCATCTCGGCTGGCAGGCCAGTGATGCGCGGGAGCAGGCCGCTCGGTTCCGCGCCAAGCGGCTGGTGGAGTGCGGGTGGTTGAGGGAGGAGCGGCCGGGGTTGTTCAGGCCGCGGCGGGGGTGGGCCGGTTGAGACGCCGTTGTGCGGGAGTGCCCCGGCGGGCCAGGCGCCGGGTGGCGGGGATGCTCGCGGCCCACCAGGCCATCGCCTCGGCGCTGTCGGTGCGACTCTCGTAGTCGCGGGCCAGGCGGCGGGCCCGGACCAGGTGGGAGAAGCTGCGTTCAACGACCCAGCGGCGCGGCAGGGACGGTGAACCCGCGGGCGTCGTCGGGGCGTTTGACGATGGTCAAGGCCAGGGCGAGGACGGTGGAGGCGAAGTCGACGAGCCAGCCGGTGTATCCGCCGTCGGCCCAAACCAGGGTGATAGCTCGGTGGCGGGCGCACAGGCGCTGGAGCAGGTCGCGGCCGGCGTCGCGGTCGCTGACCGAGGCCGCGGTGACTATTACGACCAGCAGCAGACCGAGGGTGTCGACGGCGATGTGCCGCCTACGGCCCTTATCTTGAGCCTTTTCCCGGCGTCGAAACCGCGCGTAGCGGCGGGCACGGTGGCGTCACCCTTCACCGACTGCGAGTCGGTGATCGCGGCGGTGGGCTCTTCCTTCTTGCCGGCCAAGGCGCGCAGGCTTTTTCGCAGCCGGCCGTAGAGTTCCTTGATGAGGTCGTTGTCGCGCCAGCGGCGGAAGAACCGGTACACGGCCCGCCTATCAGTTACGTGGAATCACACGCCGCAGGAGCCATCTCGTATCCTGCGGCGTGCCCATGGGCTGAGGAGCTCATCGGCCGCGTTGGACAACGGTCGGCCTGCTGTTTGGGCCTGGCCGCTCGACCCCGCCTGCTACGACCGTCAAGCGCTCCTGACCGGCGCTGAACCGCAAGCGCTCAGGACCCTATCGCCCGCCGAGTCTTCGGCGAGGTCGCGGTCGAGGACGCCGTCGGGAAGGTCCTGACGGTCCTGGGCGACTGGGGCTACCAGCGCGGCCCGGACTGCCTCACCTCGGCCGTCTGCCAGATTCTGCTGCTGAACCGCAGTCCCCGGCTGGAGGACTTGTCGAGTTCGGCCCTGGCAGCGATCCGTGCGACGCCGGCCATGCAGGGCGGCCAGTGGACCAGCGATCTCCACGGGATCCATCGAGCCCTGGCCGCTCTCGGTCACGCTGAGCAGCCGCCGCGTCCCCGGCACGGACCCGGGCCCACGGCGATCGAGGGCGCCCCGGGCAGTTGGGCCGAGTGGGTGGAGCGCTGGCAGGCGACCTCGACGCTGACTCCGGGGGTCCGCGCCAGTTACCGAAGCGTCCTGGCGAAGATCGGCCGCTGGCTGGCCGCCGAGCACCCCGAGGTCACGGCACCGGAGCACTGGACCCGCCAGACCTGCGCGTCCTGGGTCGCGGCGGTCGACCGCATGACGGTCGGCGACTTCTCGCAGTGGACCGCGGGCATGCGGTCCCAGGGCCGGATCGGGAAGCCGCTCACACCGGAGTCGAAGTCGGGCTACCTGAAGGTGCCCCGCGCGTTCTTCCGCGACCTGCACGAGTGGGAGTGGATACCGCTCCGCTTCAACCCGGCCCACGCGCTGAGGACTCCCGGCAGCGTCCGGGCCCTCATGGGTCCGGACCCCCGGGTGATCGCCGACGACATCTGGGCGAAGCTCTTGTGGGCCGGGCTGAACGTCGAGTCCGGTGACCTGCCGACCGCGGACGGTCGCACCTACCCGGCCGAGCTGATTCGGGCCATCACGCTGACCTGGCTCTTCGCCGGACAACGCAGCGACGAGATCGCCCGACTCCGGGTCGGCTGCATCCGCTGGCAGCACGATGGCCTGCCCATCCCCGGTGACTCCGGCGAGGTCCTGGCCCGCGACGCCGTTTGCCTGCTCGACGTCCCCACCCACAAGACCGGCACCGCGTTCACCAAGCCCGTCGACCCGCTGCTTGGGCATGCGATCGAGGCCTGGCAGGCGGTCCGCCCCGGTCAGCCCGCCATCCTCGACCCGAAGACCAACGAGCGCGCGGACTTCCTCTTCACTTTCCGCGCGCGCAGGGTCTCCAAGGACTACATCAACGGGACGATCATCCCGATGCTCTGCCGCAAGGCAGGTGTCCCCACCGCCGACGTCCGCGGCAACATCACCAGCCGCCGGGCCCGATCCGCCCTCGCCAGCCAGCTCTACAACGCCAAGGAGCCCATGACCCTGTTCGAGCTCCAGGAGTGGCTCGGCCACCGGACGCCCGAAGCCACGGCCCACTACGCGAAAATCACCCCGAACACGCTGGCCAGGGCCTACAACGACGCTGGCTACTTCGCCCGCAACGTCCGCACTGTCGAAGTGCTCGTCGACGGTGACGCAGTCGCTTCTGGGGCCGCCGCGAATGGCGAACCCTGGCAGTACTATGACCTCGGCCACGGCTGGTGCACCTACACATTCTTCGAGCAGTGCCAGCACCGCATGGCCTGCGCACGCTGCGACTTCTACACCCCGAAGGCCTCCAGCAAGGGCCAACTCCTGGAGGCCAAGGAGAACCTGCAGAAGATGCTCGCGGCCATCCCCCTGACGGACGACGAACGAGCTGCGGTGGACGATGGCCAAGCCGCCCTTGACCAGCTGCTGGAGCGACTCACCGACGTCCCTATTCCGGCCCGGCCGACTCCCCGGCAGATCGGTATCCCCGCGCAGGTCACTTTGCTGCCGGTCATTGAGATCAACCGGAAACCGACAGGGCAGTAGTCCTCAACGGCTCAGCCGGTGCCGAACGTAGTCCGGCTGGGCCTCACCGACCTCGATGCGGTTCTCGTCGAGTCCGTTGGCGATCCGCAGACAGTCCCCGGCGAAGGCAAACTCCACCGCCACCGTCCCAGCCGCCAGGTCGTGACCTGGCGGCCGCCACTCAAGGAGCGCGACGTCGCGCAGTTCCTGCCCGACGAACGATTCGAGGCGCTCATCGCGCTGAGACCACTGGGGCGTCAGCTCGGACCACTCCCATCCGGCGATGTCCGCCGTGGTGTCGATCGTGTTCCAGCCGATCGAGAGCTCGTCGAGCTTCCAGTGGCAGACCTCTACCTGGATGCCGTCGAAGTCCAGCACCACCGGGCAGTCGGCGAACCAGTCCCCGTCCTCGGCGAAACGCACCACGGCGAAGCCCGTCAGCCGCCTGCCGGCGAGCGTCGCCAGCCGTGATCCGTGCGTCTGCCGAATCGCCTCGAACCCGACCAGGAAGGACGGCTCGAAAACAGAGATTCCCATGTCCACAGCCTGAGTCTCTCGGCCGTCTGCCCAATCGGCCAACACAAATCGACCAGCAGGATCTACCGAGCCACTTGACGGATCGGATTCCACAGAAAGTTGGGGAAGTCGGCGGGCAGACTGGCCCAGCGCAGGCCCTCGGCGACCAGGTAGCGTACTGCGTCGAGCATTTGACGGTGGCAGTAGCCTTCCGGGCGCCCGCCGCGGCCGTTCAACCAGGCCGGAACCGGAAGCAGTGGCCGGACCAAGGTCCATTCCACCTCTGTCAGGTCGCTGGCGTATCGACGGGCGCGATCCGGCTGGTCGGCGGCGTTGCCGAACTGGTGGGCGAGGCAGTCGCACGACATGCCGGAACTGGACGAGGACAGGGCGGACACGCCACAGTGGGGCACCAGGGCCTCCTGGTTCTCGGCTGACTCGACATCACCGAGTTGCGTAGGAGGCCCTTCTCTTATGCACTCACCGCCGAGCGACCACCCGAACGAGGCTGATGTACACATAAGTTCGGATCACGGCCGTGTCGCTCGGTCTGGAAATCGCTTCTGATGCCACCAGCCCTTGACTTGACGGCAGGCGGTGCCAACTCCTTTGAGGAGTGGCAGGTGACCAAGGTGGCGTCGATGTCCAGGACAAGGCCGGGTAGTTGACGTCCACCGGCGTGTGAGGCGGGGATGCCGTCGCGGGTTTCGCCGGCCTGCAGCCAGGTGATCTCGCGTGCTGCGGCGCGGGCCGCCCTCAGCGCACCGAGCACGGCAAGCGGCCGTTACTGCCGCAGTGGCGAGTGTGCACTACACCTGTCCCAGGGGCGGATCCCCAGGCGACGATCTACGCCCATGAGGCCGGTCTGGTACGCCTGAGCGGCTACTGAGCCGCCGAGGCGCACCAGACAGCTCAGACGCTCCCCAGGACGACGACGGCGTTCTGGCCGCCGAAGCCGAACGAGTTGCTCACGGCCAGCCGCACCGGAACCTGCCGGGTCGCACCGTGGACGATGTCGATGTCGGCGGCGTCCGGGCCGGTGGAGCGGAAGTTGGCGGTGGGTGGGACCACCCCGTGGGCGATCGACAGGGCGGTGAGTCCGGCCTCGACCGCCCCGGCGGCACCCAGCAGATGGCCGGTGACCCCCTTGGTCGAGACGACCGCCGCGCCCCGCCCGAAGACCCGCTCGATCATCCGGGCCTCGATGTCATCACCCTGCGGAGTGCTGGTCGCATGCGCATTGACGAGGGCCACGTCCGAGGCCTGGACACCGGCGTCGGCGAGCGCCTGTCGCACGGCGAGTTCGGCCCAGTGCCCGTCGGGAGCGGGTGAGGTGAGGTGGTGGGCGTCGGACGTCGCGCCGTAGCCCATCAGCCGTGCGTAGGGATGCCTGCCCCGCGCCGCGGCGTCCACCGCCCGTTCCAGCACCAGCACGGCCGCGCCCTCGCCGAGGACGAAGCCGTTGCGCCGCTCGTCGAACGGCCGGGAAGCGCCGGCCGGATCCGCCGAGTTCCGGGAGAGCGCCTTGAGTCGGTCGAAGGCGGTGACCATCAGGGGCGTCACGGTGGCCTCGGTGCCGCCCGCCAGCACCACGTCGCAGCGGCCCGCGCGGAGCAGGTCCAGGGCGTAGCCGAGAGCGGTGGTACCGCTCGCGCAGGCGGTGGCGACGCTCAGCGAGGGGCCGTGCAGGCCGAGCTCCATCGCCACCGTGCCGGCGGCGATGGAGCTGATGGCCCGGGGCACGGTGAGCGGGTTGACCGTGCGCGGACCGCGGTCCCGCAGCCGCCGCCCCTGCTCCTCCCAGGTCGGCTGGCCGCCGAAGCCGGTACCGAGGACGACACCCACCCTGGCCGGGTCCCAGGACCGGTCCGTCAACTCTGCGTCGGCGACTGCCGCGTGGGCCGAGGCGACGGCGAACTGGGTGAAGGCGTCCATCCGGCGAGCCTCGACGCCGAGGACCAGTTCGGGGTCGAAGCCGGTCACCGCACAACCGAAGTCGACGGTGAGGTTGGTCAGCCGCGGGTCGGCCGAGGCTGTGGGCTCCCCGGCGCAGACCGTCTTCCAGGTGGTGGCGGTGTCGACCCCGGCAGGCGTGACCATGCCGATTCCGGTGATCACCACCTCGGGGCGGCGAAGTCCCGTGACATCGGCGCTGCTCATGCCGGGACGACCGCGCCCTGCGCCTCCAGGAGCGCGGCGATGTCGGCCACGGTGGTCGTGGAGGTCAGGTTGTCCTCGTCGACGGTGACGCCCAGGTCCTCTTCCAACTGGGCGCCCAGCTCCGCCAGCGAGAGCGAGTCGAGTTCCAACTCCCTGCAGGTCATGGTCGGTTCGATGGTCCCGGAGACCTGGTAGGTCGTGCTGAGGATGGTGCAGAGGTAGTCGAACACGGCTGGTTTCCCTTTCGAGCGGTGTGATCTGGCAGCGAGTCGGCTCAGAACTCCGAGTTCACGGCCTGAAGACGCGGCCAGGTGAGGGCGGCCGAACCCCAACTCAAGCCACCACCGAAGGCGGTGAGCACGGTGCGGGCGCCTGGCGTCAGCCGACCGGTGGCTAGCGCAGCGGTCAGCGCCAGTGGGATGGAAGCGGCCGAGGTGTTGCCGGTGCGGGCGATCTCGCAGACCGCGCTCTGCGACGGCACGCCGAGTCGCTCGGCCACCGCCTGAATGATGCGGCCGTTCGCCTGGTGCGGCACCAGGGTGTCGACCATCTCGGGGCTCCATCCGCAGTCCTTCAGCACCCGCGAGGCCGACAGCGCCATCTGCTCGACCGCCCGCAGGTAGACCTTGCGGCCGGCCATGCCGAACCAGCGCGGGCCGTCCGGTTGTTCGAGCTCGCTGGGCACCTGGATGAGGTGGTGGCCCGAGCCGTCACCGCCGAGGTCGAACGCCAACAGCGCGCCCTGGTCCGCGGTGGTACCGCGGCGCAGCACCACCGCGCCCGCGCCGTCGCCGAAGATCACGGCTGTGCCGCGGTCCGTCGGGTCGACGATCCGGGAGTAGATTTCGGACGCCACGATCAGGACGCTGTCGACGACGCCGCTGGTGATCAGGCCGTTGGCCACCGCGGTGGCGTAGACGAACCCGCTGCACACGGCGGAGACGTCGAATGCCGGAACCTGGCCCAGGCCGAGGCGGTGGGCGACCTCGGGCGCTGCGGCTGGGCACGGGCGGTCGGGTGTCGTGGTGGCCAGCACCACGCCGCCGACCGCTCGCAGGCCCGCCGAGCTCAGCGCGTTGGCGCCGGCCTCGCAGGCCAGGTCGCGCATGGACACCCCAGGGGCCGCCCGGCGACGGGCGGCGATGCCGGTGCGGCTGCGGATCCACTCGTCGGTGGTGTCCAGCTGGGCCACCAGCGCGGCGTTGTCGATCTCGGTGTTGGGCAGGCAGGTGCCGAGGCCGGCCAGTACCGAGGTCGGCCGGTCGCGGCGGTCCCCGGATGATGAGGTGGACTCTGTCGTGGACATCGGGTTACGCGCCACACGGCGTCAGGCGGACCGGTAGGGACTCGGGGCCCCCGGGGTCGGCTCCGTGATCGGCGAGCCGCAGCAGGATTCCGTGCGTGGAGCTGAAGGTCTCGTGGTCGCGGCAGGCGGTCCGCGAGTCCTCGTACCTGGTCAGCGACCAGAAGGCGGGTAGCTCGGCCGGCTCGCGCCAGTGGGCCGGGTTGTTGGCGCGCAGCCACCGCCACCGCACAGAAGGGCCGCCATGTGAACAGAGTTCCGGGGCAACCAGGTTGATAAGCGGTGGTGGCTCAGTCGGCTTGCTCTGCACGCGATGCCTCGCAGGGGTCTCAGGGTTGATTTCACGGTGGCATGCTGTTTCACACAGCGTCAAGGCTGGCCGGGTCACCTGCTCAGGGGCGTCCGAGCGGCCTGTTCAAGTGCCGCACTGGTGCACTTGAGTGCCGCTGTCGGGCGCTGTCCCCGGTCGTTGAGGCGTGTTGATCCCGTCAGCGTCGGGAGGAATATCCCTGGTCGGGCGGAATCATTCCGGCCACAATTCACCATCCACTGCCGAACTGGATGCAGTGGTGCGATCACCTTCGAGGCGGCCTCCGACGGAGGCTGCTCACCTGTCACACTGCCGCAGTTGAACTTCGTGATCGAGCACGGTCCCGCGCTGAGTCTGCAACGGACCGGTCCTGTGCAAGGCACAAGTGTTGATCGACGGTGCCTGCCGAGCCATGCTGCTGACGTCGCTCATGCGTGCGGCGAGGTGAGCGCTTCCTCCCCGATGCCCTGGTTTGAGGCTTTGTTGTTCTCTGGCGTTTACTGACTCCGCGATTCGGTGCCGCGTCCGGGTGGACGGGTACGACGAATCGTCGACTGCCCTGTTGATGGTGTCGTTCTTCCTGAAAAGGTGTGCAGATGACTGATGAGCAGTTGTTTCTGCGGTCCAAGGTCATTATCGAGCCGCTGGTGGACAGGTTTGTCGCCCAGCCGCACACCATGGCGCCGGTGCAGGCGGCGATGAACCTGGCGTTCCTGCATGTCCCGCTGCTCGAGTCGTACCTGCAGTCCCCGCAGGTGCATGTCGCGGCGAGCAACAACCCGGAGCTGCGCGGCGGTTACTTCATCAACATCCCGGAGGAGCGCGTCGGCGAGGTGCGCGAGCTGCTCGCCGCGATCAAGCGAGACCGGGCCGACATGCTGAAGTTCGCCGAGGCGATCGCCGCCGGCCAGGAGCTGCTGCGGGCCAACGCCACCGGCTTCGACCTGACCCCGCTCTACCCGAAGCTGCCGGACGAGCTGGGTGGTCTGGTCGAGCTGGCCTACGACACCGACAACCAGGCGCAGCTGCGCTTCATCGAGCCGGTGCTCTACCACAGTCCGTACTACCAGGAGTCGCGCCAGTCGGTACAGCTCTCCTTCGAGACCGGCATCGAGCGCCCGTTCATCCTGAGCACCCCGCGGCTGCCCTCCGAAGACGTGCTGGAGCTGGACATCCCGTTCCGGCACCCCGGTCTGACGGAGCTGTTCAAGGCCCGTGTCAAGCCGACCACCCTGGCTCACCTGCGTGGGGCCCTGGAGCTGAACGACGAGCAGGCGGCCGTCCTGCGCACCATGCTGAGCGAGACCCCGGCCCTGAACGAGGACCGCCACATCGAGTCCGGTGGCCGGATCCGCTACTTCGGCCACGCCTGCCTAGTGCTGCAGACCCCCGAAGCCGCCATCGTCACCGACCCGTTCATCAGCGCGGACAGCGACGCCGACGACCGCTACACCCTGGACGACCTGCCGGACTACATCGACCTGGTGCTGATCACCCACGGCCACCAGGACCACATCGTCATGGAGACCCTGCTGCAGCTGCGCGGCCGGGTCGGCAAGATCGTCTGCCCGCGCTACTCCCGCGGCAACCTGGCGGACCCGTCGATCGCGCTGATGCTCAAGCACCAGGGCTTCGACGTGGTGGAGGTCGACGACTTCGACGAGGTCGGGTTCCCGGGGGGAAAGATCACCGCCACCCCGTTCCTGGGCGAGCACTGCGACCTGGACATCCGCGCCAAGTCGACCTACTGGGCCGAGCTGGCGGGCAAGAAGGTGTTCATCGGTGCCGACTCCTCCGGCATCGACCCGAAGCTCTACCGCTACGTCAAGGGCCACCTGGGAACCGCCGACTACGCCTTCCTCGGGATGGAGTGCGACGGCGCCCCGCTCACCTGGCTCTACCAGGCGCTGCTGACCATCCCGGTCACCAAGAAGATGAGCAACTCCCGCAAACTGTCCGGCTCCAACGCCGAGCAGGCCGCCGCGATCATGGTCGAGCTGGGCGCCAAGGAGGCCTACGTCTATGCGATGGGCGAGGAGGACTGGTTGGGCCACGTGATGGCGACCACCTATACCCCGGACACCTACCAGATCAAGCAGATCGAGGAGTTCCTCGGCTGGTGCAAGGAGCACGACATCCCGGCCGGCCACCTGTTCAAGCAGCAGGAGTGGCGCTGGTAGCAGTCCGCGGTTGACCGCAGGCCCCAAGCGAACCCCTCACCGAATTCCGCTCCCAGGCGCTCCAACTCGGCCCGGTCGCTGGTGCCGAAGGCCTCCTGCCACGCGGTGAGGACGAGTACACGCGGGGTGCGTGGCAGTCGCGCGGGGCGAAGCCGTCGCACTCGGCCATGCCCTCGCAGTTGGCCGCGCGGACCGCCGTCACCGCCGCTGCCCGGTCGGTCGGCCAGTGGCAGGCCGCGCACCAGGAAGGCGTTGCGGGCTGCCGTCAACTACCGGATCTCAGCGAGGTGTTCGGCGATCCGATGCCCGGCTTCGGCGCCCGGGCCGGCAGCCAGGTGGGCCAGCAGGCTCATGGGCGGCCTCCGTGTCGTCAGGGGTGTCCGTCAGTACTTGTCGAAGAACTCGGTGATCGCGGCGTTGACCGTCTCCGGCCGCTCCAGATGCCCCAGGTGCCCGGCGTCGGGTATCTCCACGAAGTCGCAGCAGGGGATGGCGTCCGCCACCTCCGAGACCAGGTGGGGTGGGCAGATCAGATCGTCGGCGAAGGCTATCGCCCGGCACGGCGCCGTGACGGCGCGCAGCGCCTCGCGCCGGTCGCCGCTGAGGGAGACCCAGGCCTGGCCGTCGGCGGTGTTGCTGCCGCTGCCGGTCAGTTCGAGGATCTCCAGCCAGGAGCAGATGGTGGCGTCGTCGTTCAGCGAGGCGGGGGAGAGCATCTCCAGGACGGTGCGGACCGCCTCGTACCTGGGTGGCAGCCGGATGCCGCTCTCCCGCATCAGCTGCTCGCTCTCCTGCATCGCCCGGCGCATCGCGTCGGCCCGGGCCGTGGTCGCCATCAGGATCGCCGAGCGCACCAGCTGCGGTGCCTCGATGGCCAGCTCCTGGGCGATCATGGCGCCCATCGAGTACCCGACGATGCGGCACGGGCCGAGCTCCAACGCCTCGATCAGCCCCCGGGTGTCGGCCACCATGTCGGCCAGCGAGTACTTGCCGGCCGGCGCGTCCGAGCCGCCGATGCCCCGGTTGTCGAAGACGACGGCCTCGTAGCCGGCTCCGATGACGGCCGGAGTCTGGTGCACCGTCCAGACGTGGCCCGCGGCCCCCGAACCCATGATGAACAGGACGGGTTCGCCCTTGCCCGAGCGCTGGTACGAGAGGCGGATGCCGTTGGTGCTCACCTGGGGCATGGCGTCGGGACTCCTGAGCGAGAGGGGATCGAGGTGGAGGAGGCCCGCCGATACGGCTCCGCTGCACCTACCTTGGCACCGCGTCGCGCTGGTCATCAAACCAGGCTGTTGGCACGGCCGTTCAGGAACTGTTGGTCGCCGGTCGTGGGGAGTCCGGCGTCGAGTACTGCCGTGGCAATGCCCTGACGGAGCGTCACCCTGACAGGCAGGCCGATCATGGTGAGTGCGGTGGCCAGCAGGAAAGCCGGGGCGATCGCGTGGACCGCGGGATCGGGGGCGAAGGCCGTTGCGGCCAGTCGGCGATGTTCAGCAGAGGCGGCGCCGCAGTTGAACGTACGAGTCGGCCGGGAAGGCAAGCGGCGCCCGCGGTGGACACCGAGAGCAGCCTCGATGGGGCCGGCTCGAACGGCGAGGGCGCGGTGACGCCATGGTCCCGAACCCTCTCATGCTGCACCACACAATCAGAAATCAAAAGAACTTCCCGGTGCCTCGGGGTACTTGGCAGGAACACCTCCGGTGCTCCGGTGGGTCGGACGCGCTCGGGAATTGGCGGGCACCCGCCTTCTGTGGGCATTCCGGGAGCAGTTACGAAGGGCCGACGGCCAAGGGGTTCGCCCGGGGGAGGGGAGTAGTTCGTGGCTGCCGGGTGGATCCGAGGTGCTGTCCTCGAAGGGGGCCGTCTCGACAGCGCTGCTGAGTGAGGCGGAGCTCACTGAGCTGGAGGGCGAACTCGCCAAGGGTGCCGCAGCGTACGGGCGGAACCCTTGAAGTTGACACTCGATCGGATAACGCTACCGATATTACGCAAGTTTGGTGTTCGTGCCCCATCCAGGGTGTAGTCGCGCTGTTCAGATGCCATGGGCGGGTCCATTGCCCGCACCGGCGCGGAGACTGGTGTCACGGGAGCGGGCCACGGGCTGGGTGAAGGAAAAGTGCTGGTCAACCGGTAAGTGATCCAAGTCAATTGACGATCCATCAGACATTGCTGTTTGCAAAATCTTCACACGGCCGCCTGGTTGACCCCTCGACAGTTCATGGAGCGGAAGTCATGATCGTGGCATTGAATTTGGCTGGGACGTGTCCTTGAGGGTCGGCTTCGAACCTTGGCGGTGATTCGCGGAGCGATCGAGCCTTCGGGACCTGGTAGGCACCTCGCCGACGCCTCTGTGGAGTATCGGCACGCGCCTGGGCCCAGCCCGGAGCCGACAATAACCGGGGGAACACTTGAGTCGGACGGTTGGAGATCTGAGAGCGACCGTTGTGGTGCCTGCTGCCGTGTTGCAGTTGGGAGAGTCACCGCGCACGGGCGGCCGGGACGAGGAGCACATCGCCAGGTTGGTGGAGGTGGACGGCCCGCTTCCGCCGATCCTGGTCGAGCGGCACACCATGCGCGTGATCGACGGGACCCACCGGCTGCTGGCCGCGGTTTCCAAGGGCCAACTGGCCATCGAGGTCGAGTTCTTCGACGGCACAAGTGCGGATGCCTTCCTGAAGGCGGTCGAGGCGAATGTCGCCCATGGTCTGCCACTCTCCCTGGCCGACCGGCGGGCCGCAGCCAAGCGGATCGTGACCTCGCACCCGTACCTGTCCGACCGGGCGATCGCGCGGACCGCCGGGCTGGGAGCCAAGACGGTGGCGGCGATTCGCCGCCGGGTGGCTGAGACCGCGGATGGACCGCAGTCGCAGGTGAGGCTAGGTCGGGACGGCCGGGTCCGTCCGATGAACAGCCTGGAACGGCGCCGTCGGGCCGCCGAGCTGCTGGCCGAGCGCCCGGAGGCCTCGCTGCGCGAGGTCGCCAGGCTGGCCGGGATCTCGCCGGCGACGGTCAGCGATGTCCGGCGCCGGCTGGCGGCGGGGGAGGCGCCGGCCACCGAGCGGGCTGGCGATGGCGCCATGGGCGTGGTGGTCCCGGCCCAGCGGACCCGCGCGACCGTGGCCCAGGATATGCGGGTGATGCGGTCCGACCCGGCCATGGTGCTGGAGAAACTAGTGCGCGACCCGTCGCTGCGCCACAAGGAGGAAGGCCGCCAACTGCTGCGCCTGCTGCAGCAGAACGCGATGGGGATCAAGGAATGGTCCGAGCTCACCGAGGTCGTGCCCACGCACTGCGGCGCCCTGGTGGTGGACCTTGCCCGGCAGTGCGCCGAGACCTGGCTGGAGTTCGCGCAACAACTGGACGAGCGGGTGCGCGCGGTGGACCGGGCGGCGGCCGGCTGACCGAGTAGTGCCGGGCCCGTCGTGGCGGTCGAACGCGGGCCCGGCACAGACCGGCAGGGCAGCCGGGGACGAGTGGGAGCGGATCGGCGGCGGGTGGTGCCGCGCAACTGCAGCGGTAGGCGGCTGTTTTGAGGCGAGCGGTCAGCTGGGCCCGCCGAGTAGTTAACTCCTCAATTCGCACGATGAGTTCGTCGATCGCCGTGCGGTACTCGGTCATGCCGGATGGTCGAGCCCTGAGCTTCGAAGAGCACCGCCGGTTCGGGTAGTCACCCACGGACCCGATAGCAACGGGCTGTCAAAGCAGGGTTGTTCAAGAGTGATGGCTTGGCATCGGCTCGAGCGATGCGGTCCCGCTCGCCGGCGACCGGATGTTCAACGGATGGTGTGCGGCAGTTGGACACCCCCGCGCACTCGTCCGGTACCGCACCCTTGCATTCCAGCGCCCTTGTACCGTCTGGGCGTTCAGGGTCAGCGTGCACTCTGCCACTTACCGAGCGACGACGGTTGGGGCATAGTGATCGGCGGCCCCTCCGTGATCCCAATGTCGACGCAACCGATGCCGATGATGTGCGCTTCGCGTGCATGCCGGTTGGCAGACCGTTCTTGGTGAGGTTCCTCGCCACAATTGCCTGGGCCACAGCGGAACGTCTGGTCGGACATGCGCCCGAGGAGCCTGATCGCGGCGATGGAGAGGAAGCAGTCCGGCCTGGATGGCGACGTGAGGCGGCCGCATCTCGACTGAGGTAGGAGTCGGAACGGGGCGCCCGCACCCCGGAACAACAGTGACTGGCGGAGCATCAGCCTAGGGGAACAGCATGGATTTCGATCTCGGCGGCTACCAGAGCCTGGGAGCTGCCCACCACGCGCGG
This sequence comes from Streptacidiphilus sp. MAP5-3, assembly GCF_041262505.1. Taxonomy (NCBI): domain Bacteria; kingdom Bacillati; phylum Actinomycetota; class Actinomycetes; order Kitasatosporales; family Streptomycetaceae; genus Streptacidiphilus; species Streptacidiphilus sp. MAP5-3. Next base: position 7,971 of record NZ_JBGCCL010000049.1, on the reverse strand, counting down.
ATCGCGCGCCACCCGGCGGTGCGGCCCACCCCGCCGCGCGGACCGGACCCCGAGTCGCGGTGCCTGGCGGCGGGAGACCTCACGTGACCGCCACGCGCGCGGGCGCCGGGATCGAGGCGGCCCTTGACGAAGCCCTGGGCATGCTCGACGAGACGGCCCGCCGGTCCGTGGAACTCGATGAGAACGAGCAGTTTCCCGCGGACCTCTGCTCCCGCCTCGACGCGTTCGGCCTGCCGGCCCGCTACGTGCCGACCGAGTGGGGCGGCACGTCGTCCGACCACGAGGAACTGATCCGGCTCTGGCGCACCGCCGCTCGCCGTGACATCAGTGCGGTGACGGCCCACGCCAAGACGTACCTGGGCGCGGCCCCGGTGTGGATCGCCGGAAACCCGGAGCAGGCCCGGGTCATCGCCGACGCGGTGCTGTCCGGGGCCCCGGTGGCCTGGGCGCTGTCCGAGCCGGGGCACGGCGCCGACCTGTTGAGCGGATCCGTCACCGCCACGGCGGAGCCTGACGGCTACCGCGTCGACGGCGTGAAGTGGCCGATCAACAATGCCACCCGCTCGAGCCATGTCACTCTGCTCGCGCGCACCGGCCAGGAAGGCTCCGGGCGTGGCCAGAGCCTCTTCCTGGTCGACAAGTCGGCGCTACAGCCCGGGACTTGGCGGTCCCTGCCGAAGGTGCGGACGCACGGCATCCGCGGGATCGACATCTCCGGCATCGAGTTCGACGGCGCGCTGCTGCCGGCCGACGCACTGGTCGGCCCGGAGGGAAGCGGCCTGGAGACGGTACTGCTCGCGCTCCAGCTCACCCGGACGATGTGCACCGCACTCTCCCTCGGCGCCGGTGAGCACGCGCTGCGACTCGCCGCCCGGTTCACCGCGGCGCGCGTCATCCAGAACCGCCCGCTGGCCGAACGGCCCTTCCCCGCCTCGGTCCTGGCCCGCAGCGCCGCGCTGCTGACGGCCGCGGAGGCGACCTCATTGGTTGCCGGCCGTTCGATCCACAGCCTCACCGCCGAGATGAGCGTGACCTCGGCGGTCGCCAAGGCACTCGCGCCCACCCTGGTCGACGCCACGCTCGGGGAGCTCGCCGAACTGCTCGGCGCACGTTCCTTCCTCTCCGACGTCTACGAGCACGGCGCGTTCCAGAAGGTGTGGCGCGACCACCAGGTCGTGGCGGTGTTCGACGGCAGTACCCCGGTGAACCGTGCCGCCCTGGTGCAGCAGTTCCCCAGGCTGGTCCGCGGCTTCGCCACCGGCACCGCCGACGCGGGCGGACTGGCCGAAGCCGTCTCGGTCGGCAGCCCGGTCCGACCTGTCGACCGTGGCGCACTGACCATGCTGTCCCGGCAGGGCTGCTCCGTCGTGCAGGCACTGCCCGCACTCGTCGAGTCGATCGGCAGCCGGCCAACCCCCACCGGGCTCGTCGACCAGGCCGTCGCACTGGGCGCCATGGCCGAGTACCTTCACGGGCGGATGGCCGAGGTGGCGCCCGCCGCCCGTCCCGCCATGGCCGCCTACGAGCTGGCCGCGGCCTACGAGCTCTGCTACGCGGGCGCGGCCTGCCTGCACGTGTGGGCCGCGGGTGAGCGCGAGCACGCGGCGGAGCCGCTGTGGCAGGACGGCCTCTGGGTGCGGGCGGCGCTGCGCGCCCTGCTGGCCAGGCTCGCCGTGTTCCTGCGGGTGCCGGTGCCGGCTGCCGGGCCCGGCGACGACCGGCTCGACGGCGCGCTGGCCCGCCTCGTCGTCGACGCCGCGACCACCGGTGCGCCCATCACCCCGTTCGGGGCCCCGGCGCCGCGAACGCTCCAGCAGGGGGAGGACTCACGTGAGCGCTGAGAAGCTGGACGCACTGTTCGGCGACCTACGGGATGCGGACAACCCGGTCGGCCATGCCGCCATCCTCGCCGCCGATGAGCGGCACGAGATGCTCGCCGAGGGCGAACGCCTGCTGGACGCCTACGGCATGAACGCCGAGTTCGTGCCCGCCGCGTACGGTGGCCGGCTGGTGCGGGCCGACCGGCTCGCCGAGGTGCAGCGGGCGGTCTGGCGACACGACCCCTGCCTCGGCCTCGGCTACGGCTTCAGCTCGCTCCTCGGATCGGTCAACATCTGGTCCGCCGGCACGCACGAGCAGCGCACGAAGGCAGCCGAGATCCTGCTGGGGGGCGGCCGGATCGCGGTCGTCTTCCACGAACTCGACCACGGCAACGACTTTGCGCACGCCGAGTGCGCCGCCGTTCCGAGTGACGACGGCTGGCGACTGACCGGGCGCAAGGAGACCGTCGCCAATCTGCGCCGTGCCGAGGCCATGGTGCTCTTCGCACGGACCAGCGAGGTCGCGGGCAGCCGCAGCCACAGCCAGTTCTTCCTCACCCGGGCCGAGTTGCCGGCCGACCGCGTGCTGGATCTGCCGCGGTTCCCCACCTCCGGCCTGAACGGAGTGCAACTCGGTGGACTGCGGTTCACCGACTGCCCGGTCCCCGGCACCGCGATGCTCGGCCGGCCCGGCCAGGGCATCGAGAACGCCCTGCGCGCTTTTCAGCTCAGCCGAGCGGTGCTCCCGGCCAGCGTCCTCGGGTCGTTGGACACCGCGCTGCGTCTGGCGCTGGAGTGCGTGCACGAGCGGCGCCTCTACGGTGGCTTCGCCGCCGACCTGCCCTATGTGCGCGCAGTCCTCGCACGAGTCTTCGCCGACCTGCTGGCCATCGATGCCTTCTGCGGTGTCGGACTCCGGGCGCTGCACCTGGCCCCGGAGGCCACGCTCTACGCGCCGGCGGTGAAGTACCTGACATCACGGATCCTGATGGAGGCCTTCGAGGATCTGCGCGCGGTCATGGGCGCCCAGGGCTACCTCCGCGAGGGCTCCTACGCGATGTTCCAGAAGCTCCTCAGGGACGCCGCCCCGGCCGCCTTCTCCCACATCTCGCTCTCCGCCTGTCTGGTGCTGATCCTGCCGCAACTGCCCCGGCTGGCACGGAAGTCCTGGTTGGCCGACCAGGCCGCCGCTCGGCAGCTGTTCGACCTCGATGCGGATCTGCCGCCGCTGGACTTCGACCGGCTCGCCGTCGGCATGCCGTCCGGTGACGGGCTGATCGGCGTGCTGGCCGAGACCGCCGAGCGCGAGTCGGCCGGGAGCCCGGTCGGTCGGTTCGCGGTGCGCTTCAGGGACGAGGTGCTCGCGCTGCGCGACCAGTGCGCCGCACTGGCGCCCTCGGACCTCACGATCGGGGCCTCTCCGGAGGCTTACGCGGTGGCCGGCCGGTACACGGTGCTGCTCGCCGCCGCCGCCGCGCTCGCGGTCTGGCGCGGCGATGACCGTCAGCAGGAGGCGGCGCTCCTCGGGATCCTCGACCGGCTCTCCGGACGCCTCGGCGGCGCTCCGGTGCTCACCCCGGACGAGCGCGCGAGTGCCGAGCAGGCGCTGTTCGACATCGCTGTCGAGCGCTTCCAGGACCGGCGGCTCCTCGACCTGTCCGCACGTCGTGTTTCGGGATGAGAGAGGGACTTCGATGACTGATCGGGAAGTGGGTGTGCGGGTGTCGGGCGAGGACATCGAGCGGTGGTTGATGGAGCGACTGGCCTACTACCTGGAGACGCCGGTGGGGGAGATCGACCCGGAGGTCTCGCTCGCCGAGTACGGCTTGGAGTCGGTGTACGCCTTCGCGTTGTGCGGGGACATCGAGGACAAGCTGGGTGTGACCGTGGAGCCCACCCTGGTGTGGGACATCGACACGGTCGCGGCTCTGACCGTTCACCTGGCCGGCCTGGTGGCCGAACTGCCGTCGGCCTGAGAGGCGTTCCGGGCCTTCAAGGCCCGCGGGGCTTCGTCCTGCCTTTGTTCTTCCAGAGTGCGTCGATCGATTGAGGGATACGGGGATGAGTGTGTCCGAGCAGGGCCCGTGGGATCTGATGTCCGGCCAGCTGGGGGTCTGGTACGCGCAGCAGCTCGCGCCTGACAGTCCGGCGTACAACATCGGTGAGTACATGGAGATCCACGGCGCACTCGACGTGGATCTCTTCGTGCGTGCGCTGCGCCGCACGGTGCAGGAGGCGGAAGCTATCCGGCTGCGCCTGTGTGTGGAGGGCGGGACGCCGCGACAGTTCCTGGGCGAGGCCGGGGAGGTTCCGGTTAACGTGGCGGATCTGCGGGGGGAGGCTGATCCGCGTGCGGTGGCGCAGGAATGGATCCAGGCCGATCTGGACACGCCGGTGGAGCTGGTGGGTGGGGCGCTGTCGGGGCATGCGTTCTTCACGCTCGGGCCGGATCGGTTCCTGTGGTACCAACGTGCCCACCACCTGGTTCTCGACGGCAACGGCCTGTCGCACTTCGCCGAGCGGCTGTCCCAGGTGTACGGGGTGCTCCGGGCGGGCGGGGATCCGGCCGAGGGTGCTTTGCGGTCGGTGTCGGAGCTGATCGAGACCGACCGGGTCTACCGGGAGTCGCAGGAGCGTGACCGGGACCGGCAGTTCTGGCTGGAGACGTTCTCGGACCAGGCGGAGGAGACGGCGCCCGAGGGGCCGCAGGGGCGGCGGCTGCCCGGTCGACCGGTGATCCACCGGCAGGATCTCGGAGCCGACGCGACCGGTCGGCTGCGGGCTGCCGCGAAGCGGCTCCGGGTCAGCTTCGCCGGCTTGGTGATCGCCGCGTCGGCTGTCTACCAGCACCGGTCCACCGGGGCGCGGGACGTCGTGCTCGGAGTGTCGGCCAGTGGCCGTACGAGCATGCGTGAGGTGGGCATCCCCGGCATGACCGCGAACATCATGCCGATCAGGCTCAGGGTCCGTCCGGGCATGTCCGTCGAGGAGCTCGCGCGGCAGGCGCAGCGAGCGGTCCACAGCGGTCTGCGTCACCAGCGCTACCAGTACCCGGACCTGGTCAGGGACCTGAAGCGGGTCGGCGGTACCCCGCTGTACGACATGATCGTCGACGTCATGGTGGCCGACCGCCGGATCGGGTTCGGCGACTGCGCGATCACCCGGACCGCCCTCTCCAGCGGGCCTGCCGAAGGCCTGAAGATCGACGTGTTCAGTGACACGGCCGAGGGTGGTGTGCAGACCCTCATCGAGATGAACCGCGAGCACTACGACGCCGAAGCGGCGTCGTCGGTGAGTCGCCGGTTCCTGGCCGTGCTGGACTGGCTCGGCAGCGCTCCGGTCACCGCCTCCGTCGGCACCGTCGACCTGCTCGACCAGGCTGAGCGTCGGCTGGTGTTGGAGGTGTGGAACGACACTGTGGTGTCGGGTGAGGTGGTGTCGGTGCCGGGGCGGTTCGCGGCGCAGGTGGCGGCGACGCCGGGGGCGGTTGCGGTGGTGGCGGATGGTTCGGCGGTCAGCTATGCGGAGTTGGACGCGCGGGCGAATCGGTTGGCACACCATCTGGTTGCCGAGGGGGTTGGTGCGGAGTCGCTGGTGGGTCTGTGTCTGCCGCGTGGCGTGCAGGCGATCGAGGCGATTCTGGCGGTGTGGAAGGCGGGGGCGGCGTATCTGCCGCTGGATCCGGCGTATCCGGTGCAGCGGCTTGGTGAGGTGTTGGCCGACAGCGGGGCTGGGCATGTGCTGGGTGAGGCGGCGCTGGTCGGGGAGTTGGCGGTCGAGGGGGTCTGTTCGATCGCGTTGGATGATCCGGCGGTGCTGGCCGAGCTGGTGGCACGGCCCGCTACTGCGCTGGAACTTGAGGTGCTGGACGACCAGTTGGCCTATGTGATCTACACGTCGGGTTCGACGGGCAGGCCCAAGGGTGTGGCTGTGACGCACCGCGGGGTGGCGAACTACGTGGGTTCGGTGCCGGGGCAGGTGGGCTTGGGTGCGTCGGGCGGGCGGTATGCGTTGTTGCAGCCTACGGTGACGGACCTTGGTAACACGGTGGTGTTCGCGAGTCTGACGACTGGTGGTGAGCTGCATGTCCTCCAGGAGGGTGCGGTGACTGATCCGTCGGCGGTGGCCCGGTATCTGGTGGAGAACCGGATCGATTTCGTGAAGGTGGTGCCTTCGCATCTGGCGGCGTTGGGTGCGGCGGCGGGTCTGGCGGCCCTGATGCCGGCTGGGGCGTTGGTGTTGGGTGGTGAAGCGGCGTCGCCGGCGCTGGTCGCGGGGCTGCTTGATGTGGCGGGTGGTCGTGGTGTGTTCAACCACTACGGGCCGACTGAGGCGACGATCGGTGTGGTGGCGGGCCGGCTGGGCCGGGAGTCGGTGGCTGGGGGTGTGGTGCCGTTGGGGGTGCCGGTGGCGAACACCCGGGCTTATGTGCTGGACGGGTCGTTGAGTCCTGTTCCGGTGGGTGTGGTGGGTGAGTTGTATGTGGCTGGTCCGCAGGTGGCACGCGGGTATGTGGGGCGTGCCGGTTTGACGGCGGGGCGGTTCGTGGCCTGTCCGTTCGGGGTGGTCGGCGAGCGGATGTACGCGACGGGTGACCTGGTGCGGTGGACCGCCGACGGCGAACTGGTGCACCTGGGCCGTGCGGACGAGCAGGTGAAGGTGCGCGGCTTCCGGGTGGAACCGGGCGAGGTCCAGGCCGTGGTGGCCGAGCACCCGGGCGTGGCGCAGGCCGCAGTCGTGGTCCGCGAGGACATCCCCGGGGACAAGCGCCTGGTGGCGTACGTGGTGCCGGCCGTCGACGGCGCGGGCGAGGAACTGGCCGCCGTGGTGGCCGTTTTCACGGCTGAGCGGCTGCCGCACTACATGGTTCCCTCGGCGGTGATGGTGCTGGCCGCGCTGCCGCTGACGGCCAACGGCAAGCTGAACCGCGCCGCCCTGCCTGCTCCGGACCGGTTGTCCTCCACCGCGAAGGCCGTCGGCCGCGCTCCGGCGACGGTGCACGAGGAGATCCTCTGCGGTGTGTTCGCGCAGGTGCTGGGCCTGGAGCGGGTCGGCGTCGACGACGACTTCTTCGCCCTGGGCGGCCACTCCCTGCTGGCGATCCGGCTGATCAGCCGGATCCGGACGGTCCTGAACATCGAGTTGCCGATCCAGGTGTTCTTCGAGGTGCCGTCGCCGGCCGGGGTCGCGGCCTGGCTGGCCGAATCGGCGGTCACCGAAGGGCGTGCGGCGCTGGCGCCTGCGGAGCGGCCGGAGCGGGTGCCGCTGTCGTTCGCGCAGCGCCGCCTGTGGTTCCTGGGGCAGCTGGAGGGTCCGAGCGCTATCTACAACGCCGCGATGGCGCTACGACTGAGCGGAGAGTTGGACCAGCAGGCACTGGCGGCCGCGTTCAGGGACCTGATCGGGCGACACGAGGCGCTGCGCACGGTCCTGCCGGCGGTGGATGGTGAGCCGTACCAGCGGGTGCTGGCGGTCGAGGAGGCCGGGTTCGAGGTGCCGGTGGTGGCGGTCGGGGCAGCGGAGTTGGATGCCGCGGTGGCCGAGGTGTCGGCGCATGCCTTCGACCTGTCGTCGGAGATTCCGCTGCGGGTGACGGTGTTCGCGGTGGAGCCACAGGAGCATGTGCTGGTGGTGCTGGTGCATCACATCGCGGGTGATGGCTGGTCGACGGAGCCGATGCTGCGGGACGTCTCGGTGGCGTACGCGGCACGGCTGGGTGGTGCGGCGCCGGTGTGGGAGCCGCTGCCGGTGCAGTACGCGGACTACGCGCTGTGGCAGCGGAAGTTGCTCGGTGACGAGCAGGATCCGGACAGTGTGCTGTCCGGGCAGGTGGCGTACTGGCGCGAGGCGTTGGCGGGGGCACCGGAGGAGCTGGAGCTGCCGACCGATCGCCGGCGCCCGGCGGTCGCCTCGCACCGTGGGCACGAGGTGTTGCTGGATGCCCCGGCCGAGCTGCACGCGCGGGTGCTGGAGGTGGCACGGGAGCGGGGAGTGACCTTGTTCATGGTGCTGCAGGCGGCGTTGGCGGTGACGTTGAACCGTCTGGGGGCAGGCGTGGACATCCCGATCGGTTCCGCGATCGCCGGGCGTACCGATGAGGCGCTCAACGACCTGGTCGGGTTCTTCGTCAACACGCTGGTGGTGCGCACGG
>NZ_JBGCCL010000048.1:0-31367 GCF_041262505.1 Streptacidiphilus sp. MAP5-3 | reverse complement strand
GCCACCCGGTCAGCGCGACTCACAGGCTCCCCCGCCGCCCGAACCGGACCCCGGGAGGACCCCCGCGCACCAGACGTTCCACCTGCCACACCCATACTCCTCACCGTCCTGACCACTCCCGTCCGGCCACAGCCGCATGGGCCACCGACCGGCAAAACACCACAGAGAGCTATAGATACACCTATTCCGGTCACCCGGTGTCGAGGCCGCGCGGAACGCACCACTCGCTCCGAGCACGGTGGTCGGGTGGACGGTCGCCCGGGGCTCGGCCGCCCCTGCACGTGCTTCGTCCGGCATGGCGCCGGTAGTGCGGCTCGGGTGCCTCCGTGTCAAGCTGAAATCGCAGGTCTGCGCGGCCAGGTCGCCGGTTTCGGCGACGAGGTAGTACTCGAAGGAGCACGATCATGGCCAGCAATGCCAGTGGAGCGCCAAGGGCCGCCCACCTTTCCCGGCGGCCCGTTGCAACCGGCTGGACCTTCTTCGCCGCAGTCATGATGATCATCGGCGGTGTCCTGGCGATATTCGAAGGGATCTCCGCCATCGCCAAGGACGACCTGGTCATCGTCACCCGCAACTACGCCTACAAGATGAACACCGCCGGCTGGGGCTGGATCCACCTCATCCTGGGTGTGCTCATCGTGGTAGCAGGTGTGGCCCTCTTCGGAGGCGCGATGTGGGCACGCGTCGTCGGTATCGGCCTCGCCGGTCTCGGCATGATCGCCAACTTCCTGTGGCTGCCCTACTACCCGTTCTGGGCCATCGTGCTGATCGCCGTCGACATCTTCGTCATCTGGGCGCTCTGCGTCGGAAGGACGAGAGAAGTCGAGGAGTAACGTCTCGCCGTTGCCGATCGGCGGTGTCTGCCCATCGTTGGGGTGAGTCGTCAATTCCCGGGCGCAGTGGTTACTCGCGCCGTTCCCCGCGCCCCTGGACGTTTGCACCTACCTGCGGGAACGGGCGCGGGTCACCAGGGCCACCGCCGCCGCGCCGCAGGCCGCGCCGAGGACGGCCCCGGCGGCGACGTCGCCGGGGTAGTGGACACCCGTGTGGACACGGGAGTAGCCGACGGCGGTGGCGAGCAGGGCGAGGGGGAAGGCCGCCGCCGGGAGGGTCGCGCCGACGGCCACGGCGAAGGCGACCGCGGAGGCGGTGTGCCCGGAGGGGAATGACGCCGAGGCGGGCATCGGGACCTGACGGTCGGCGACGACCTCCGCGGCGGCGCGGTCGGGGCGGGGCCGCCGGACGAGTTCCTTGCCCACCAGGTTCGCGCCGGCCGAGGCAAGGCCGAGGGCCGCGACACCGGTCAGCGCCGCCTGACGGGTACGGCCGGGACGGAGGGCGAGCAGCGCGGCCACCGTCAGCGAGATCTTGGAGTTGTCGGCCGCGCGGGAGAGCCGACGCAGGCCGGTGTCGAGGGTCGGGGTGTCGGTCGCCGCGACGGCCGCGTAGACGGCGTGGTCGAGCTGCCGCAGGTCGTGCAGGAGCGACCAGACATGGGACGTGCGCGGGGCGACGGCCGTTTCAGCCACGGGTGTCCTCCTCCGGTGTGCTCGGCTCCTGCGTGCCCTCGGACTCCGGCACGCCCGCCGCCGGTGGGGCCGGGTGCGCCCGCGGCTGCGGCAGCGGACGGCCCAGCGCGAGAGCGACGATGCGCCGCCAGTCCAGCGGCGGGCTGGTCACCGGTGCGCCCGGGCGGTGGACCGGGACCCGGACCCGCAGCACGCCCGGACGCACCGTACAGGTGACCGGCGGCGTCATCCGCAGCGCCTCGCCGTCGACGGCCACCGCGATCACCGGTACGTCCGCGTGGACCACCACCTCACGTGCCGTCAGCGCCGAGAGCCCTGACGCGCGGACACCGAGCAGCGCGACCTCGGCCGCCTGCGCGGGACCGTCGACGCGGATGCCCAGGACTCCGAGCAGACCCCGGTCCAACCGAGGACGCCGCCCTCCGGTCAGGGGATCGCCGCCGGAGTACGGGTTGTTGCTGACCAACAGCGCCTGCTGGCCGTCCAGGCGGCGGCCGTCGGCGCGGGCCCGCAGCCGGCCCTCGGGGTCGCCGAGCAGCAGCTCCGGCAGGGCGTCCAGGACGGTGCCGGCCTTGGCCTCCCGGTAGGCGGGGCTCTGCACGATCTCCGCGTACGCGCCGAAGGAGACGGTGTTGACGAACGGGTGGCCGGCGACGGCGCCGAGGTCGACACAGAACTCCTCGCCGTCGCTCAGCGCGTCGAGACAGCGGGAGGGGTCGGCGCGGTCCAGGCCCAGGTCCATGGCGAAGTGGTTGCGGGTCCCGGCGGAGACGACCAGGAAGGGCAGGTCGTGCTCGGCGGCGACCGCCGCGACCAGCGCCTGGGTGCCGTCGCCGCCCGCGACCCCGAGCAGATCCGCGCCGTCGGCGACCGCCTGCCTGGCCAGCGCCGACACGTCCACCGGCCGCCCGTCCTCCGCCGACGGCTCCAGCAGCACCACCCGCGCGCCGAGCCGCTCCGCCTTCTCGGCCAGTCCGAAGCGCGCGACCTTGCCGCCGCCGGAACGCGGGTTCATGATCAGCACCGGCCGCTGCGGCCGGGCGGTCCGCTGCGCGTGCATCCGCCCGGGCCGGCGGACCTGACGCAGCGCCGAGCGGGCGGAGGTGAGCGCCGCGCCCCAGAGCAGCAGCGCGCCGAACCCTGCCAGCAGCAGACCGGTGACGGCATAGACGACCAGCACGGCGACCGGCGCGCCAAGTGCCACCAGCGCTCCGCCGAGCCGTCGCAAGCCCCGGTGCGCCAGTGCCCACCACGCGCCGCCCGCCGCAAGCGCGAGCCCCAGCAGCCCGACGAGCGGCACCAGCACGCCGTGGTGCCCGACCACCGCCAGCAGCACGGCCACTGCGCCCGCCGCGCAGAGCAGTGCGAGCCGCGCCAGCGCGCGGGCCCGCGTCAACCGGCGTCCGTCCGCGTCAGACATCGGCGCGCGCGGCGATCCGGCCGTCGGCAATGGCGGCGAGCAGCGCCGCGTGGTCTGCGGCGGTCTGGTCCGCGTAGCTGAGGGCCCATTCGGCGATCGCACGGTCGAAGGCGCCGCCGTGGCCGAGGTATCCGGCGATCGCCTCGCGGTCGCCGGAGCGGGCGTGGGCGCGAGCGAGGGTGCGACCGCAGATCTCGCCGTAGCGGGCGAGTTCGGGCGCGGTCAGCTTGCCGATCTCCACGGAGCCCTTCATGTCCCGTAGTTGGCGCCAGTAGAAGTGCCGGCCGTCCGGCCCCGTGGCCCAGCCGAGGAAGATGTCGCCGGTCGCCTGCATCAGTCGCTGCCCGTCGACGACGCGGCGGCCCTGGTGCCGGTGGCTGCTGGGCGCGAGGTGGGCCGCGAGCACGGACTGGTCCGCCTCCTTGACCTGGAGGAAGAGCGGGTCGCCGATCGTCGTCCCCTCCAGCAGGCCGATGAAACAGCGGGTGCCGACGCTGCCCACGCCGACGACCTTCATCGCCGCGTCGATCAGCCGGAACCGGCCCAGCAGCGCCCGCTTCTCGTCGCTCAGACTGCGCTGGTAGTCCTCGTAGGTCTCCTGGACGAGGCCCAGGTCGCGCATGCTGATGGGCTGGAGCAGCGGAGGGTCGTGCTTGATGCGCGGCTCGCCGTCGGGGCCGGTCTCGGTGAGCTTCTCCAGTGCCTGGAGGTTGGTGCGGCGGCGGGCCTTGGCCAGTTCGGAGCGGGCCTCGGCACGGTTGGCCTCGCGGACGGTCTCCAGCAGGTCCTCGGTGTCCACCCGCTCGTACCAGACGTCGAGTTCACCGCGAGCGGACAGTTGACGCATGTGCTCCCGGTAGGACCGGGCGGCCGCGCGGGCCGCCTCGGTCGCCGCGTGGTCGGAGTCGCCGTTCTCGCGCGCGGCGACGGCAAGGCTGGCGGCGAGGCGTTTGACGTCCCACTCGAAGGGGCCGGGCAGCGTCTCGTCGAAGTCGTTGAGGTCGAAGAGCAGGGTGCGCTCGGGTGAGGCGAAGAAGCCGAAGTTGGAGAGGTGGGCGTCGCCGCAGAGCTGCACGGTCAGGCCGGTGTTGGGCGAGGACGCGAGGTCGGCGGCCATGACCGCGGGGGCGCCGCGCAGGAAGGCGAAGCAGGAGGAGGCCATCCGGCCGTACCGGATCGGAACCAACTCGGGGACACGGGTGGCGCACTGGCGCTCCAGGACGGCGAGGGGGCCCTCCCGGCCCGCCGGGGCGTGCCACGGGCCCTGCGCCGCGCGCGGGACGGTCTTCCGCGCCGCCCGCCCAGCCTCCCGGCCCGCCGTCCCGTCGTCGCGCTGCGGCTCCGCCTGCTGCTCTTCTCCGTCGGTCCTCGTCATGGAGCTCTCCTCCGCTGTTCCCTTACCTTGGGGGCTGCCGGGTCGACGCGCAGGTCGAAGCCGCCCGCTCGGGTGACGGACGTGACAAGGACCGGAAAACACGTATGCAACCCTCCGGCGCTCCCGGGCATTAGGCGGGCGTGAAAGGAGGTGCTGCCGTGTCACCACGAGACCACGACGCCGAGTTCAGCGAGTTCGCGGGCACCAGGGCTCCGTGGCTGCGCAGGGTGGCATATCTGCCGTCGAACGACTGGCACCACGCGGACGACCTGACCCAGACCACGATCACCAAGCTCTAGGTGCACTGGCCATGCATAAGCACCCTGGAGAACCCCGACGGATACGCCCGCACCACCCTGGTCAACACCTTCCTCGCGGAGCGGCGCTCGCCGTGGCGGCGGGTGCTGCTGCGCGACCACGACGACCACCCCGCAGCGAAGCGTCGACCTGGACGGCGTGAAACCGAACGTCCAGGGGTTCGTTCGGTCCTGCTCCACCGCCGACCACGTCAACTACTGCGTCGAGAGCTTCTTGGACATCCACCACATCCCGCCCGCCCTCACCGCACTCGGCGGCATGGCGGGGCTGCTCCGGCTGGTGCATCCGCTCGGCCTGAACCCCGCCGACTGGACCATCGACGTGGTCCGCTGAGCGCGTCCGGACGCGGCCGGGGTGCGGGTCGGCTCGCCGCGCAGTGAGATGGGTGGCATGTCCGAGAACTCCGTACCCGTCGCCCCGTCCGGCAAGGTGGTTCTGGTCACCGGGGCCTCGTCCGGGATCGGCGAGGCCACGGTGCGCAGGCTGCAGGCGCTCGGCTGCACCGTCTACGCCGCCGCGCGGCGGGTCGAGCGGATGAGCGGCATCGCCGAGCTCGACCGCGTGCACGTGGTCGCGATGGACGTGACCGACCCGGAGTCCAACCGGGCCGGGGTGGAGCGGATCCTGGCCGAGGCCGGGCGGATCGACGTGCTGGTCAACAACGCCGGGTACGGCTCGTACGGCGCGGTCGAGGACGTGCCGCTGTCCGAGGCGCGGGCGCAGTTCGAGGTGAACCTCTTCAGCGCGGCCGACCTGATCCGGCGGGTGCTGCCGCAGATGCGGGCCCGGCGCAGCGGACGGATCGTCAACGTCAGCTCGATGGGCGGGAGGATCCACTCCCCGCTGGGCGGCTGGTACCACGCCACCAAGTTCGCGGTCGAGGGGATCAGCGACTGTCTGCGGCTGGAACTGCAGCCGTTCGGCATCCAGGTGGTCCTGATCGAGCCGGGGGCGATCAGGACCGAGTGGGGCGGCATCGCCGCCGACAACCTGCTCGCGACCTCCGGCTCCGGCCCGTACGCGGGCCAGGCCAAGGCCATGGCCAAGACGCTCCGGGGCGATCGGATCACCAGCTTCGGCTCGGCTCCCACCGTCGTCGCCGAGGCGATCGCCCATGCCGTGCAGTCCGAGCGTCCCCGGACCCGCTACGCGATCGGCAGCGGTGCGAAGCCGCTGATCATGCTGCGGCGGCTGCTGCCCGACCGGGCCTTCGACACCCTGATGCGCCGCGCCAGCCGCCTGCCCGCCCCGCCCGCCGCCGTCTCCACCACCGTCCCCACCATCGACGGCGGCGCGTGACCTGACCGCCGATCAGGCGTGCTTCAGCGCCCGCTCCGCGGCCGGGAGCGCGGCGGCGCGCGTCTCCGGGGCGAGGCCTAGTCGGGAGCGGCGGTCGAGCAGGTCGGAGGCGTCGAGGGCGCCCTCGTGGCGGACCGCGAAGAGCAGCTCGGCCATGGTCGTGTCGGTGCCGGGCGCGATCGGCTCCAGCAGGGACGGGTCCCCGTCCGCCTCGGCGACGACCGCGGCCGCCTCGGTGCCGTAGCGCTGGACCAGGCGCAGCGGGGCGTCAACCCGGGCGAGGGTGGCCCGGTCGGCCGCGCCGACCAGCGGGAGCGAGCGGGTACGGCAGCCCGCCGCCGCCCGGCCCGAAGCCGCCAGCGCGGCGTCCACCGCGTCCTCGGCCATCCTCCGGTAGGTCGTCAGCTTGCCGCCGACGACGGTGACCAGCCCGTCGGGCGCGGTGAGCACGGCGTGCTTGCGCGAGACGTCGGCGGTGCGGCCGGATCCGGTGTCGAGCAGCGGGCGCAGGCCCGCGAAGGTGCCGATCAGGTCGTCGCGGGTGAGCGGGCGGCGCAGCGCGGTGTTGATGGTCCGCAGCAGGAAGTCGATCTCGTCGGGCGAGGGCTGCGGCTCGTCCGGGATCGGGCCCGGGGCCTCCTCGTCGGTCAGACCGACGTAGACACGGTCGTCGGGGGCCGGGAGGGCGAAGACAAAGCGGTTGGTCTCACCCGGGATCGGCACGGTCAGACCGGCCGTGAGGCCGCCGAAGGCCTCCTGACGGAAGACCAGGTGCGTGCCCCGGCTGGGCCGCAGGGTGATGTCGGGGGCCAGGTTCCCGGCCCAGACGCCCGCCGCGTTGACGACCATGCGGGCGCGCAACCGGAAGCTCTCCCCCGTCAGCTCGTCCGTCAGCACCGCGCCGTTGCCGCGTGCCTCGCTGACGGCGCAGCGGGTCAGCACCTGAGCGCCGTGGGCGGCCGCGGTCCGCGCGAGCGCGGTCACCAGGCGAGCGTCGTCGGTCAGTTGGCCGTCCCAGAAGACCAGGCCGCCGCGCAGGCCCGCGTCGGCGACGGTCGGGGCGTAGCGGAGCACTTCCGCGCGGGAGAGGCGGCGCGAGCGCGGCAGGCTGGAAGACGGCGTGCGGGCGGCGATCCGCAGCGCGTCCCCGGCCAGGAACCCGACGCGGACCAGCGCGCTCTCCGCCGCGCCGGTGCCGGGCAGCAGCGGGACGATCTGCGGCAGTGCGCGGACCAGGTGCGGGGCGGTCCGCTGCATCAGGATGCCGCGCTCGACCGCGCTCTCGTGGGCGATTCCGACGGCGCCGGAGGCGAGGTAGCGCAGCCCGCCGTGGACCAGCTTGGAGCTCCAGCGGCTGGTGCCGAAGCCGAGGTCGTGCTTCTCGGCGAGGACGACGGAGAGCCCGCGCGCGGCTGCGTCCAGGGCCACGCCCACCCCGGTGACGCCGCCGCCGACGACCAGCAGATCGACGGCGGGGCCGGTCTCCTCGCCTCCGCTCGCGGCGCGCAGGGCGGCGAGTTCGCGGGCGCGGCGGTCGGCGTTGAGCGAGGCGTTGGGGGCGATGTTCACGCGGTGGTCCTGCCTTCCGGGGCGGGGCGAGTCAGGTGATGCGGAGCGGATCAGGAGGGTGCGAGATAGCGGTCCAGCATCAGGCGCAGCTCCTCGTCGAGGCGGTCCACCTGCGCGCCCCTGCCGTCCGCCGCGCCGGCCAGGACCGGGCCGGTCAGCGTGAAGGACCAGGCGGCCAGCAGCACCGCGCGGGCCAGCAGCGCGGGCTCCTCGGCACGTACCGATCCGGCCGCGATGCCTGCGGCCAGGGCCAGTTCCAGCAGGGCGAGCTGGTGGTCGGTGTTGGTGCCGCGTCGCTTGAGCAGGTACGGCATCAGGAAGTCGGGGTCGAGCTCGATGATCGTGCGCAGCAGCGGATGGGTGCGGACCGCGCGCATCAGCGTGACGACGCCGTCGACCAGCCGCGCCCGGGACACGTCCTCGCGGCTGCCCTGGGGGAAGGCGGACTCGGCCAGCTCCACCCAGACCCGGGTGGTCAGCGCGGCCACGACGTCGCGGACCGAGCCCCAGCGCCGGTAGAGCGTGGCGCGCGAGACGCCGGCCTGGCGGGCCAGGTCGGCCATGGTCATCCGCTGCGGACCGATCGTCAACAGCAGCCGGTAGGCGGCCTCCAGGATCCGCTCCTCCGGGATCGCGTTGGCCGCCTTGAATTCCGGACCTTGGAACTCCGGAAGCTTGAATTCCGGACCACTCTGCAGGGGGTCGGTTCCGTCCGGCGTGTTGATTCGCTGCGACATCACATGTAGAAGTGTATCAGCACGTTACCGCCCAGTATCCGAGGACCGCTCCCGATGACCGAGTCAGACCTTCCCGTCGTGGACTTCCACCCCTACCGCTGGGGCGATCCGGCGCACGCCACCGAACTGCCCACGTCCGCCAAGGACACGCTGGCCCTCTTCGGCGTGAAGACCCCCGAGCACGACCCGGTCGAGCCCGCGGAGATCACCCTCCCGGCGGTGGCGCTGGAGGCCGAGGCGCTGGACGCCCTCACCGCCGTGGTCGGCACGGAGCACGTACGCACCGACCACGACACCCGCCTCGGCCACACCCGTGGCTGGTCCACCCCCGACCTGCTGCGCCTGCGCGCGGGCGACGCCACCGACGCGCCCGACGCCGTCGTGACGCCCGCCTCGCACGACGAGGTCGTCGCGCTGCTGGACGTGTGCAGCGTGCGCAACATCGCCGTGGTCCCCTACTCCGGCGGCACCTCGGTGGTCGGCGGTCTGGCCCCGCGTCGCGAGGGCTTCGCCGGGGTGGTGGCGATCGACCTCGGCCGACTGGACGCGCTGCTCGACCTCGACCCGGTCTCCCGCACCGCCACCCTCCAGGCGGGCATGCGCGGGCCGGGCGTCGAGGAACTGCTGCGCGAACAGGGCTTCACCCTGGGCCACTTCCCGCAGTCCTACGAGGGCGCGAGCATCGGCGGCTACGCGGCGGCCCGCTCCGCCGGGCAGTCCTCGGCGGGGTACGGACGGTTCGACGACATGGTCGTCGGCCTGGTGCTGGCCACGCCGCGCGGCACGGTGACCCTCGGCAGCGCGCCCAAGTCGGCGGCCGGGCCCGACCTGCGCCAGCTCGTGCTCGGCTCGGAGGGCACGCTCGGCGTGATCACCTCGGTCACCGTCCGGGTCCGGCCCGCCCCGGCCGAGCGGGTCTTCGAGTCCTGGCGGTTCGTCAGTTTCGAGGCGGGCGCGGACGCGCTGCGCCGCCTGGTCCAGGACGGCCCGGAGCCGACCGTGCTGCGACTGTCCGACGAGACGGAGACGGGCATCAACCTGGCCGATCCGTCGGCGATGTTCGGCGGCGGCCCCGGCGGCTGCCTGGCCGTCGTCGGCTACGAGGGCACGGCGGCCGACGTCGCCGCGCGCCGCGCCGGAGCGACCGCCGTGCTGACCGAGGCGGGCGGCGAACTGCTCGGCCCCGACGGCGGCGAGGCCTGGCGCAAGGGCCGCTACCGCGCCCCCTACCTGCGCGACCCGCTGCTCGACGCCGGAGTGCTGATCGAGACCCTGGAGACGGTCACCTTCTGGTCCAACCTGCACGCCCTGCGCGCGGCGGTGACCACCGCGCTGACCGAGTCACTCACCGCCCAGGGCACGGCGCCGATCGTGCTCTGCCACATCTCGCACCTCTACGAGACCGGCGCGTCGCTCTACTTCACCGTCGCCTGCGCGCAGACCGAGGACCCGCTCGCCCAGTGGCAGCAGGCCAAGTCGGCCGCCAACGCCGCGATCCGCGCTGCGGGAGCCGCGATCACCCACCACCACGGCGTCGGCACCGACCACCGCGACACCTACGCGCAGGAGATCGGCCCGCTGGCCGTCGACGCGCTGCGCGCCGTGAAGCGGGCGCTCGACCCGGCCGGGATCCTCAACCCCGGCGTGCTCATCGACCCGACGACAGGCGGCGACTGACAGTGCGTGAGTTCACCGCGATCATCAATCCGGTCTCCGGCGGCGGCCACGGCTTCCAGCGCTGGCAGCCGGTCGCAGACCGCCTCCTCGCCGCCGGCGCGACCGTGCGGACGATCCCGAGCCGCAGCCGCGAGCACGCCGTCGAGACCGCACGGCAGGCGGCCGAGCGCGGCGAGGTGGTGGTCGCGGTGGGCGGCGACGGGATGGCCCGCGACGCCGCCGACGGCGTGGTCCGGGGCGGCGGCACGCTCGGCCTGGTCCCGGCCGGGCGCGGCAACGACCTGGCCTGGCGGCTCGGCCTCCCGACCGACCCGGCGGGCCTGGCCGAGCTCCTGCTCGACGGGACGGCGCGTCGGATCGACGTGCTGGAGGTCAACGGCGTCATCGCGCCGGGCAACGTCTACATCGGGATCGACTCGCTGGCCACGCAGATCATCAACGCCGGACGGTGGCTGCCGGCGCTGCTGGTCTACCGGCTGGCCCCGGTCCGCGCCATCCTCGGCTGGCGCGCGGCGGAGTACACCCTCGACATCGACGGGGAGCAGTTGCGGACGCGTGGCCACACCGTCGTCGTCGCCAACAGCGGCGCCTACGGCCACGGCCTGCGGATCGTGCCGCCCGCCGAGCTGGACGACGGCGTGGCGCACGTGATGGTGGTCGGCGACGGCCCGCGCAGCAAGGTCGTCTCCTTCATGCGCGAGGCCAAACGCGGCACCCATATCGAACGGCCCGAGGTCACCCTCACCACCGCCCGCACGGTCACCGTCGACGCGGACCGCCCGATCCCGGTCTGCGCGGACGGCGACGAGATCGCCTCCCTCCCGGCCCGGATCGAGCTCCTCCCGGGAGCCCTCTCGCTGCTCGCGCCGTAGCACCGGCCCGTTCTGACGCCCTGTTCACCCTGACGTCGGCGGGCGTCGTGCTCAGCCCCCGGCGGGCTTCTGCCGGGACGGACCGGCAAGGTCCGCCGGGGTGTTGAGCGGCCTGTCGAGCGGGGCGTTCTGGGCCAGGACCGCGCCCGCCGCGATGCTGAAGGTGAGCGCCACGGAGAGGACGATCAGCCAGGACAGGCAGGTCAGTACCAGGCCCAGCGAGCCGTACTGGACGAGTGCGCGGTTCAGCGCGTTGGGCATGTAGATCCGGGCGGTCAGCGAGAGCCCGGTGGCGCTGATCGCGCACAGCACGGCCCCGGGCAGCAGTGGCAGCCACGGCACACGCTTGGCCAGCAGCAGGTGCTGGGTCCACCACCAGATCGCGACGCTGAGCACGAACGTCAGCGGGACGCCCAGCCACAGGCCCGCGCCGAAGCCGTTGCGCACCGGGCCCTGGCAGACCAGCAGCGTCACCATCGCCGCGATCCAGGCCAGCCAGCGCCAGGCGGCGATCCGGGTGGAGGCCTTGCGCAGCCGCCAGGAGTCGTTGCAGATGCGGGTCAGGGCCCGACTGCAACTGGTCGCCGCGATCACCGCCATGAGGATGCCGATGATGCCGGTGGTCTGCCGCAGCTCGCCCGCCGAACCGCTGGCGTGGACCACGCTCTGGACCTGTTGGGCGGCGGCGCCGTGGATGCCGAAGATCGAGCGCAACGAGTCCGTCATCGTGTTCCGCACCGACTCCGGGGCGAACGCCCCGAGCGCGAAGAGCAGCGGCACGGTGGTGATGAAGATCTGGGCGGCGAGCCGGGTCGCCGCGTCCATCAGACCGACCGTCAGCATCCGCGCGGTCAGCGCGGTGATCACGGGGAACTGCCGCTCCAGCATCACGTAGCGGACATGGGCGCGGCCCTTGAGCAGATCCGCCCGGGCCCGCGCCCGGTCCAGGCGCCCGGCGGGGTCAGTGCCGTCGGTGGGATCACTGCCGTCGGTGGCGTCCTCTTCGGACACGGGCCCGCCCCTTCTCGACCTGGTACCGGTCAGTCAAGATCGGCACGGCCGAGCACGCCACCGCAGCCACCCGTTCGGGTGATGCGGCGTCAGGAACAAACAGGGGCGGGCGGGATCACTCGCCGTCGGGGCGGTCGCCGAGCCGGGCGCTCAGCTCGGCCAGCGCGTCCAGCCGGCGCTGGAGCGGCGGGTGGGTGGAGAAGAACCGCGACACCGAGCCCTCCTCGCCGGTCAACGCCGGGGCGAAGAGGACGGCGTTGAACGCCTGCGCGGTGCGCAGGTCCTTGGACGGGATCCTGGCCCCGGCTCCGGTGACCTTGACCAGCGCGGAGGCCAGCGCGGAGGGCTGTCCGGTGAGGATCGCCGCGGAGCGGTCCGCGGCCAGCTCCCGGTACCGGGACAGCGCGCGGATCAGCATGAAACTGAGGGCGTAGACCGCCGCCGAGACGGCGACCACAGCCAGCACGATCATCGTGGTGTTCTGGTCCCGCCGGGCCCGGCCGCCGATCAGCCCGGTGTAGAAGCCGACCCGGACCCCGAGCCCGGCCAGCACGCCGAGGAACGAGGCGATGGTGATCACCGCGACGTCCCTGTGCGCGATGTGCGAGAGCTCGTGGGCGAGCACGCCGTCCAGCTCGTCGGGCTCCAGGCGGCGGAGCAGGCCGGTGGTCACGCAGAGCACGGCGTGGTCGGCGTTGCGGCCGGTGGCGAAGGCGTTGGGCAGGTCCATCTCGGCGACCGCGATCCGCGGCTTGGGCATATCCGCGAGGGCGCAGAGGCGGTCGACCGTGCCGTGCAGCTGGGGAGCCTGCTCCGGCGAGACGTCCTGCGCCTTCATC
Source organism: Streptacidiphilus sp. MAP5-3 (assembly GCF_041262505.1). NCBI lineage: Bacteria > Bacillati > Actinomycetota > Actinomycetes > Kitasatosporales > Streptomycetaceae > Streptacidiphilus > Streptacidiphilus sp. MAP5-3. The sequence continues at coordinate 18,721 of NZ_JBGCCL010000048.1, read as the reverse complement.
GCGAAGAGGGCGACGCGGTCGGAGTACCAGTACTGCGCGAAGAGGAGGCCTCCGGCGATGACGACGACCAGCACGACCGACTTGAGCAACGCGACGAGTACCGCCGCGAACACCACGTAGAGCAGCCCCAACAGGAACAGCACGGTCACCATCCTGGCCGTCAGCTGTCGGTCTGGAGCGAAACGGGACTTCACGATCATCGCCTCCGTCGGCACACGTGCCGTCGCGCGGTCGGCGTCCGAGCCACCGCGTCGGCGATTCCAGGGTAATCCCGGTGTGCAAGCGAAGACAGAGAGTGTCGGCGCCGTAAGCCTTCCGCAAGGGAGGTGACGGCACAGCCCGGTGCAGCGTCCCGGGGCGTCCGACGGATGGCCTACGAACGGCCCGGATGGCGCACCGTAACGAGAAGTCAACAGAGCGTCATGTTCGGATGATCACGTCCGCCCGAATCCTCATAGGAGGTCTCATGCCCCGCAGCAGTCGCGGGCTTTCCAAGGTCAGCCGCGTCCGACGGCTCGCCGCCGTCGCCGCCGTCGGCGCGCTGATCGCCGTGCTGCCGTCGTTGTTCTCGCCCGCCGACGCCGCCGTCGCGAACCACCGCGTCAAGGCCGGGACCGAGCACAACGTCGCTTTCAGCACGCGCTGGTCTGCCGACATCCACGGCACGGTGACGAGCGTGGGCAACTCCGTCGTCACCTGTGACCCGCGCAAGCCGAAGCGGAACAAGGACGCGCCGGACTGCCTCGTCGCCCGCAACCAGGTGCCGCCCACGACGGGGCAGCGCGCCGGGCGCAACAACGACTACTGGATGCGGTACATCAACATCGACGGACCCGGTCACCGGGACCGGCAGGGCACGGCGATCTACTCCTCCAGCTCCGCCGACTTCAAGCTGCCGCCGGGCGCCCAGGTCAAGTTCGCCCGGCTGTACTGGGGCGGCACCTACGGGATCGTGATCCCCGGCCTGCACATCAACGTGCAGAAGTCGATCAACCAGGTCGGCTGGGTCGACTTCAAGACCCCCGGCAGCCACGGCTACGTCCGGATCAACCGCGACACCGCCATGGGCTTCGACGGCACCAACCCGGACCACAGCTACGCCACCTCCGCGGACATCACCAACCTGGTGCGCGCCGGCGGGTCCGGCACCTACGAGGTCGCCGACCTGGACGCCGCGCTGGCGGTGGACTCCTGGGGCGGCTGGTCGATGGTGGTCGGCTACCAGGACTGCAACAAGCCGCTGCGCCACCTGGAGGTCTGGGACGGCTACGAGCACCAGGCCATCAACTCCGGCAAGACCGTCGGGGTCTCCCTGCACGGGCTGCAGACGCCGGCGAGCGGCCCGGTCGGCCTGCGCCTCGGTGAGATCACCTACGACGGCGACCGCGGCTGGCCGGACCACGCCAACGTGGTTCCCAACGTCGGCACTCCGTTCCCGCTGGGCGACAACCTCAGCCCGGTGAACGACGTGCAGAACTCGGTGCTGGCCAACGACGACCCGAACGACAGCAACTACATGTGGCACCGGACGCCGGAGTACCCGAACACCCTGGGCTACGACAACCACCGGTTCCTGCTGGACGGCAAGCTCGCCAACGGCACCACCGACCTGACCGTCGACTACCCGTCGACGGGCGAGGGCATCAACATCGGCGCGATCTACGCCGCGGTGGACCTGCAGCAGCCCTGACGCAGCGTCAGCACCCGGGCGCGGCCGGCATTTCTGCCGGCCGCGCCCTGTCGCGTGCTACCACATGACCGGGAGCCGCTCCGGCAGGCGCTTCATGTAGCCGGTGCGCCAGACCAGTTGCTCGATCGGCACGGCCAGTCGCAGGTCCGGCATCCGCTCGACCAGCGTCTCGAGGGCGATCTCGGCGTGCTTCCTGCCGAGCGCCGTGGCCGGGCAGTAGTGCTGTCCGCCGCCGAAGGAGAGGTGGTCGCTGCTGTTGGGCCGGTCGGCGTCGGCCCGGTACGGGTCGGCGAAGTGCGCGGCGTCGAAGTTGGCGCCCTCGACCAGGACCAGCACCAGCTCGCCCTTGCGCACCAGCACGTCGCCCAACTGCACGTCCTCCAGGGCGATCCGAGGCAGCCCGTCGCCGATGGAGAGGTTGATGCGCAGCAACTCCTCCACGGCCGCCGGGATCCGGGACGGGTCCTCGCGCAACTGCGCCCACAGTTCCGGCCGCTGGAGCAGCGAGACGCAGGCCATGCTGAGGAACCCGGCGGTGGAGACGACGCCCGCGCCGAACAGGGTCACGCCGACCGTGGCCAACATCTCGTCCGTCAGGTGCGCGTAGTCCGGGTCCTCGCGCAGGACGGCCAGCTCCGCCATCAACCCGGTGGTGGCCGGGTCGTCCAGACGCTCCGTCATGTACGCCATGTCACGGTCCCAGTTGAGCTTGGCACCGGTGACCGGGCAGGCCGAGTTCATGAAGGCGATGTCCAGGCTGGCCGACAGTCGCGGGCCGTCGGCGAGCGGAATGCCGAGGATGCGGCAGTGCATCGCCTCCGAGTACGGATTGGCGAAGGCGCCGCGCAGGTCGACCGGAGCGCCCTCGGCGATCATCCCGCCGACCAGCCAGGCGGCGTGCTCGCGCAGCCAGTCGACCAGTCCGTCGGCCTTGGGGTTGATCGCCTTGAGCACGGCCTTGCGCAGGCCGACACCGGTGATGTTGCCCATGTTGTTGACGACCTCGGGCGGGATCGTCAGCGCGTACTGTCGCGGCGCGCCCGGGGCGGAGGTGTCCTTGAGGCTGAACCGCCGGTCCTCCAGCACCTGGCGGCACAGCGCATAGGAGGAGACCAGCCAGGCCGGCGCCCCGGCTATGGTGCGGACCCGCTTGACCGGCTCGGCACGCAACTCCTCGACCTCGTCGGGCAGTTGGTCGCCGCGCCAGGAGAAGGGAAAGGCCGGCAGTGCGTCGACATCCAGGTCGTCGCCGCGGTCCCGGGCGCAGGCGAGGGTGTCCACGGTCATCGGTCGTCTCCTTGGTGAGCTGGCAGGGTGGATTCGGCTGCGGGCACGTCGACGGGGGTGACGATCGCGTGGCCCTGGTTGCGGGAGGCGCGCAGGCCGTGGCCGCGCGAGTAGAGCAACTCGGCCAGCGGAAGCAGCTGGTGGTAGCAGTTGAGCGAGGACGGGACGCCCAGGATCGCCGGGCTGTCCAGGAAGAGCGGGGCCTCCGCGCAGATGTAGCGCAGGCAGACCTCGCGCTGCTCCGGCGTGCCGGCCTGGCCGCCCAGCACCTTGGCCGCCAGGAAGCGGCCGACCAACTCGTCGATCACGCCGCGGAACTCGTCGTCCCGCTCCAGGCGTCCCCAGAGCTGATCGTGGATCTGGCGGTAGGCCGGATTGGCGCTTAAGTCCGACATGCCATGGGCGCGGATTCGCTCCTCGCCGTCGTCCGCCAGTCCGGCGCGGACCGCCTCGACCGCGTTGTGCACCTTCGCCCGGACCCCGCGCAGGTTCTTGACGGCCTTTCGGCGGGCGTCGTCCGGGGTGTACCCGAGAGCCTCGTGCATCTCGGCGACATGGAGGTCGGTGTACACCAGGTCGACCCGGCGGAAGTGGTCCACACCCCACTGGGCCAGGTCGTTGACGCGTTGGGCGGAGAAGTAGCTGTTCCCCGGGGAGATCCCGATCACCGCGTGATCGCCGTCCGCCTCGATCAGGGCGCAGTGGGACGTGTACGGACTGACGTGGAACAAGGTTCTGGTCGCTGTCTGCAAGTGGAGAGCGTCCTTTGCGTCGCGAGTCCCGATGGAGCCTTGTGCTCCTGGTGTGGCGACAGCACGTGCAGTCAACAGTTGCACACGGAGGGTGTCAACGAGGCGTCTCACTAATTGAGATGAACATGGCGTGAACCGGGACGCCCGTGTCGGAACGGGACCCGGACAGGACCCGAGCGTCATGGCGGCATCAAGACCCCGGCCCGGCCCGTCAACATGACGTCAGCGCGAACACCCAGGTCGGCACCGTGGTGTTGGATCGAGCGGGGGTCGTCGGGGCACCCCCTCGGCACTTCGGAACGTCAGAACCACCGCGCCCCATCCCGGAAGGACACTCGCGTGTCGGTCAGTTACCTGCGCGCACACCGCCTGCAGCTGCACCGGTCCGGCCTGGCGGCCACCACCACGCCGCATTTCGTGCCGCTGCCACCCGCACCGGCACCGGCACCGGCACCCGTCGCGTCCGGGCCCGCTCCGAGGATCCAACCTGTCACGGTCGACCCGTTGCGTCGCACGGCAGTTGTGCACGGACAACCACTGGCGCTGACCAAGGTCGAGTTCGACCTGCTGGCCCATCTGGTCTCCCGACCTCACCAGGTCTTCACCCGCGACCAGCTCATCGAGGCTGTGTGGCACCAACCCGCCATAGGCGACGGCCGCACGGTCGACGTCCATGTGGTCCGGCTGCGTCGCAAGCTCGGGCAGCGCTTCCGCGCGATGCTGGTCACCGTGCGCGGGGTGGGCTACAAGTACGAGCCACAGGCCTGCTGACCGGCCCGGCCACCGCGAAAGCGCGGCCCGCTCTTGTCGCCGCCAAGGCCGCGACAAGAGCGGGCCGCGCGCCGTAAGGCGGATGTCAGGAATCGACGGTGGTCGTCCGAACCGTGCCTGCGGGAGGTTGAATCGGATCCGCCGCGCTCCGGATGTCCATCCCGCCTGGATTACCTCGGGAGCGCGGCCGCGTGGGCGGACCCGGGTCCGCCCACGCATCCACCCTTCCGTCTTGGAGGAACCCATGGCCGGACCGACCGGCTGCGTCGTCGTCGGTGTCGACGGCGGCGCAGGCGGCGTGCGGGCGCTGCGCCTGGGAGCGCGGCTGGCCCGGGAGTCGGGTCTCCCGCTGATCGGCGTGCTGGCCTGGACGCCGACCGCCGCCGCACGGAGCGCTTTCGGCGGCGAACGGCTGCGGGCCTGCGAACGCACGGCCATGGCCCGACTGGACCGGACCTGCCATCAGGTGCTCGACGAAGTGGCCTCCTGCGACGCGAAGTTGATCCCGTTCGTGGCACGCGGGCGGGCCGGCCGGGTGCTGCTGGACGTGGCGGACGCGGCCGACGACGTGCTGGTCCTCGGCTCCCACCGGCCCGAAGGCCGCACCGCGCGCTACTGCCTGGCCCACGCCCGCTGCTCGGTGGTGACCGTCCCGCGGATTCCCGAGCGGGCCGCCGATCGGGCTGCCCAGCAGATTGCCGTCAAGGGCGCGCCAGCGGAGCGTTAAGGCCGTACACGCCCGATATTGACCTGTCGTTCGGCGCTTCCTACGCTGGCGGTGCCCGGTCGGTTCCGGTGTGTCGCACCGGCTCCCGTGGTGCCGGGCGAGGCCTCTGGGAGGTGCTCCGACGATGGCTGTGCTGATCCCGATCCTGCTCTGGTGCTGTCTGATGACGATGTGGCTGGTGGTGCCGCGTCTCGACAACCGTCGTGACCACCACCGCTCCCGGGCGACCGCGACGGAGCTGGCCTCTCGGTCCGGCTTCGCCCCGGCCACCGCGCCGCGTCCGCCGTGGCGTGCGGCCCCGTTCCACTACGGTGACCGGCACGACTACGAGCAGGCCGCCCAGGGGCCACTCGCGGGCAGGCCCACGCTGGTCTGCGCGTACGGCTGCACCGACAACGGCGTCACGCTCTGGTCGAACACCCTGGTGCTGACACTGGACCGGCCCACCGCCGCGGTCGAGGTCCTGCACGAGCGCCCCTACACCTCCCCCGCCATCGCGATGCCGACCTCGATGGCCGTCCATCCGGCAGAGGACGAGTCTCTCGACCGCGCCGCCCAGGTCCGGTTCGACACCGACCTCCCGGAGACCCCCGACGCGCGCGCGATCGCCCGCGTCCTGGCCGCCGCCGTCACCGGTGCGCCCGAGCGGTACTCGCTGCGCGCCAACGGCCGGACCCTGGTGCTGTGGCGCGGCGGCGGCTTCCGGGACGCCGCGAGTGCCGAGGCCTGCGCGTCCGCTGCGCTCCAGGCGCTCGACTCGGCCGTGGCCCTGGGCCTGCGCCGGGCCGACGACTCGGCCCCGTCCGCCCTGGCGTGAGCCGGCCTGATGCGGCGTGCAGCTTGATCCGGTGTGATTCGGCGTGATCCGGCGCTACATGTCCCCTTCGTTCTTCGCCAGCTCCTGCAACGCCCGGTAACGCCGCATCACGTCCTCGCGGTCGGCGGCCTCCGGCACCGAGGCGTTGCAGGAGGCGATGATGAGATCCGCCTGCTCCAGCAGCAGGTCGTGGCGGTCCGGGGTGGTGGCGCGCTCCATCAGCTTGGTCAGCGCGTCGAGCTGACGGATCATCACCGCAGGCATGCCGACGCCGCCCTGCCGGATCTTCTCGAAGGCACGCTGCACCAACCGCTCGTAGGACGCCTGGTAGGCGATGAGCCGGACATAGCCCTCGGTGTCGCGGTGGACCCGCTGCTGGTGCCAGCCGGGCCCGATCCGGCACAGGCACTCCCCCAGCCAGTCGATGCAGGTCAACGCGGTGAACGTGTCGTTGACGGCGGCGGACAGCGCCCGGATGGCGATCTCGACCAGCTGGTCGACGCCGAACGAGATGTCCTGCGTCAGCGTCCGGTACGGCCCGGTGACCTGGCCCCGGTCCAGCCCCGCCTCGACCTTGGGAGCCGCCTCCGGCGGCCAGACCAGGGCCAGCGGGCTGCCCTGGACCAGGAAGTGGCCCGGACGGTTGAGCAGATGGACGACGGCGTGCGACTCGTGCGCGATGGCGATCAGCCGGTCGTGGCGCAGGTACTGGAGGTAGCCGGGTTCGGGGGTCAGCACGGGTGCGCCCTCGGTGGCCATCCGCTCCAGCAGCTCGCGGGGCGAGAGCCCGCGCTCCCGGCCGCCCACGCCGACGGCGTCCCCGGCGCCCTCCTGCTCGATCGCCCGGGCCAGCTCGCGGGCGATGTCGGCGATGACGTGCGGTAGTTGGATCACCCGGGCGATGTGGTTGATGAAGTAGATCAGCATGGCCAGGTCGGCCAGGGTGAGCGCCAGCGCCACGGTGACGGAGAGATGCGGGACGAAGTCCCCGTGCGGGCCCGGACTGATCGCGACCAGGACCAGCATCGTGTAGAGGAAGGTCGCGACGAAAGTGCCGAGCGTCAGCTGAGTGCCCCGGTCCCGGATGAAGTTGCGCAGCATTCGGGGGCCGAACTGGGTCGAGGCCAGTGTCAGCGCCACGATGGTGATGGAGAAGACCAGACCGGCCACCGTGATGACCGCGGCGGCGATGGTGCTCAGTACCTGCCGCGCGCCGTCGGCGCTGCCGCTCAACACCCAGGAGGGGAAGTGCAGGCCGCCGTTGTAGGCGACCCGGTCCAGCTTCAGCGTGCCCGCGAAGAGCACCGCGGCCACCGCCGCCTCCAGCGCGGGGACCAGCCAGAGGTTGGTGCGCAGCCGCTCTCTGCGCCAGTCGTGGACGCGGAAGCGATAGCGGAACTGCGCGGGCATGTCACTCACTCCAGGCCGAATCGTCGCGACGGCCTGTTCCCGCCTCGGGGACGGGACCGCGCGTTGCCGACCAGACTTCCCGGCTCACCTGGCGCGAGCTTAGCCCGTCCGGGTGAGCGGGGCATGTCGGCCAGGGATCACCCAGGCTGCTCCCAGGCACGGTGGGCCGGTTCACGTCTTGATGGGGATCCGCAGGCGGCAGATCACGGCGTCGGTGTGGCGGCGCAGGGCCAGGTCGAGGATCGGGCCGCGCTGGTTCTGGAGCAGGCGCTGCCACGGGTGCGTCAGTTGCATCTCCGGGATCAGCACCACCAGCCGGTCGTGCGCGTCCTCGTGCTCGACCTCGTGGATGTAGTCGACCACGGGCCGGGTCAGCGAGCGGGTCGGGCTGCGCAGGATGATCAGCGGCACGTCCGGCTGCCAGGCCAGCCAGCTCTCGCGCATCCGGGCCTCGGTGGCCTCGATGTCCGTGCCGGCGTCGGTGTCGGTGTCCGCGTCGGTGTGCGGGTCGTCCGGGTGGCTGTCGTCGACGTGCACGACGGTGATCGCGCGGACCTCGTCGCCGAGCGAGAGCGCGGCGCTGATCGCCTCCTCGGTCAGCAGGTTGACGGCTCCGACCGGGACCAGCACCAGCGACCGTCGCGCCTCCGGGTGCGCGGGCCGCTCGCCGAGGTGCAGCGCCGCCCCGATCCGCGCGTAGCTCCGGTGCACCGACTCGAAGACGACCACCAGCACCGCGACCGCCAGGAAGACCAGCCAGCCGCCCTCGCGGAACTTGGACAGCAGCTCGATCACCGTCGCCGCTGCCGTCAGCACCGCGCCCACGCCGTTGAGCAGGGCCCGGCCCTGCCAGCCCGGCGGGCGTTCCAGCCGCCAGTGCACCACCATGCCCGCCTGGGAGAGGGTGAAGCCGATGAAGACGCCGATCGCGAAGACCGGCACCAGCGTCTGGGTGTTGCCCTGCGCGACCACCAGCAGCACCAGCGCCGACCCGGCCAGCACCAGGACGCCGTGCCGGTAGACCTGCCGGTCGGCGCGCAGCGCGAAGGCGTGCGGCAGGTGGTTGTCCCTGGCCAGCAGCGAGGTCAGCACCGGCATGCCGCCGAAGGAGGTGTTGGCGGCCAGCGCCAGCAGCACCATGGTGGCGAACTGGACGACGAAGAAGCCGATGTTGTGCCCGAAGGACGCGTCGGTCAGCTGCGCCAGCACGGTCTTGGTCGGGTTCGGCGCGACGTGGAACTTCCGGATCAGCAGCGAGAGCCCGATCAGCATGGTCCCCAGCAGCAGGCCCAGCCCGACCTCGGTCCGCTGGGCCCGCTTGACGCGCGGCGTGCGGAACGTGGGCACGGCGTTCGCGATGGCCTCGACACCGGTCAGCGCCGAACAGCCGGACGCGAAGGCGCGCAGCAGGAGCAGCACGCCGACCGTGCCGGTCGCGGTGGCGGACGGGTGGGTCGGCTGGGTGGCCGGGGTGGAGCGGATCAGGCCGAACAGGATCACGGCGTAGATGGCGACGATGAAGACCACCGTTGGCACGATCAGCGCTTTGGCCGACTCGGCCACGCCGTAGAGGTTGAGGCCGGTGACCAACGCCAGCACTCCGACGCAGATCCAGACCCGGGCACTGTAGAGGCCCGGGAAGGCCGAGGTGAGCGCCGCGACGCCGGCCGAGACGGAAACGGCCACGTTGAGCACGTAGTCGATGATCAGCGACGCCGCCGCGACCAGGCTGACCCGGCGGCCCAGGTGCCGTCCGGCGACCGCGTACGCGCCACCGCCGTTGGGGAACGCCGCGATGACCTGACGGTAGGAGAGCGTCAAGGCTGTCAGCAGCACGACGATGGCCAGCGTCACCGGGAGCGTGTAGTCGAGCGCCTGCGCGCCTGCCGTGGCCAGCACCACCACGATCGCCTCGGGGCCGTACGCCACCGAGGCGAGGGCGTCGAGGGAGAGCGCGGCAATGCCCTGAGAGACGGTCAGCCGGTCCCGCTCGTGGCTGTGACCGGTGCTCTCGGCCGCGTCGGCGGCAGGGCCCTGAGCCACGCGCGTGCACCTCCCCAGGTCCCGGCGGACGTCCTTGGACCAGGATGCGGCCCGGGACCCGCCGACGACAGCCGGGTGCCCCGGGAATCGGCCGAACGGGACCTCACCAGCGGTGACGAACCCTCAGGAGTGAGCCGGTGCGGTACCTGGCGTGAGTGCGGAGCGAGTTTCGATCTTCCCGCCCGGCGGGGCCGAACTGCCGGATATCGTCAGGAACATGGCACACATCCTGATCGAGGAGAACTTCCGGCAGATCGAGGGCCAGGACATGGAGGCCCTGCTCGAAGCGCTCAACCGCCTCGGCCTCGACGCCGAGCCGACCGGACCCCGGACCAGCCTGCACCGACACGGCTGGGTCCTCGTGCTGCACTGCCTCGACGACCAGGCCCGCACCATCACCGAGCCCGCCAACGCCGTCGCGTTCGGCCTGGCGGTCCGCCAGATCTTCGGCTCCCCACGCCCGGTCGATCCGGTCGGCGGCACGGCGGGACGCCGGACCCTGCCCGATCGGATCGACGTCCGGAACCGCGACCGCGACCTGATCGTCTCGCTCCCGATCCCCGCACAGGTCTGACCCCGCCTCGCGCCCACCCGCGTCACCCCGCCGCGTCCACCGCGTCCACCGCGTCCACCGCGTCCACCCCGAGGGTCTCCCCTCGGGGCTCTTCTCTGTCTGTCTTTCTGTCTTTCTGTCTCTCTGTCTCTCTGTCAGGGCAGATGGCCGGGGCGGTGGCGGCCGGACCACTCCGGCTCGAACCGGGCCCAGGCCTCGCCCCAGGCGCGCTCGTCGCGGCGGTCGTAGTGGCGGCGCAGCGTCCAACCCACCGTCAGGACCAGTCCGCCGCAGGCCAGGAACGTCATGCCGCCGACGCCGAGCGCCTCCAGCACCAACTCGGCCCTGGTGGCGGGCGGGACCACCTGGTCACCGTGCGGGTCGACCCAGACGGGTACCGGCGTGCCCACCGGTCGTCCGACCGGCACCAGCGCGAACCCGCCGTGAGCCGTGCCCGCCGGGTAGTCCCAGCTGACGGCGGTCTCCACCAGGCCGGGGTAGACGCCGCGGAGCGGTTTGCCGGAGGGGTCGAGCGGCTGAGCCGCGACGGCGATCGTGTGCGCCGTCACCGCGTGGTCGACGCCGCGCGTGGCGGCGGCGGTCTGCGCGGTCGTCCGCTCCGCCGAGGCCGCGACGAAGCAGGCGAGCACGAAACAGGCCACCATCAGGTAGCGCACGACGGTCCGTACCCTGGCGCGCGCCCGGTCGGTGTCCCGGAGCAGCGGGTTCGGCCGTGCGGGCGGAGCAGGCAGGACCCCGGTCAGCGGCTGCCCCGCACCGCCGGGGCCGCGGACCGCGCGGTGCACCAGCAGGCCCGCCGCGGCCGCGCCCAGCAGCAGGGCGAACCGCTGCGCGTCCGGTCCGCCCTCCCAGGTCAGCCGGGCGTTGCGGTGGACGAAGAACCCGTCGTAGAAGAGCCAGCAGGTGGCCGCGACCAGCGGCACCGAACGCGCCGTCGCGATCGACCCCAGCCACCCGGCCACCACCGCGAACCCGCCCAGGGTCGCGCCCAGATGACGGTCACCGCCCGTCGCCCCGGCGAGCAGCGTGAACACACCCGCACCAAGGAACGCCCATCCCCAGACGACCCCGTCCTCCCGGGCTCCCCCGCGTCCTGTCGGCCGCACCTCGTACCTCCGCCCGAATGCGCCGCAACCCCGTCGGAGAGTCCAACGGGGTTGCGGCGGGAGAGGTTTCACCGGGCAGCGTTACCCGGCTCACAGCCGACATCCCACAGTCGTCGGCTCACAGCCGACGGCTCACGATCGGCGGCTCACAGCCCGACGTCGCGGCTCCGGACGTCGGCCAGCGACTCGCGGCGCACCAGCAGCCGCGCCGTGCCGCCGGCAACGGCGGCCACCGGCGGGCGGCCCACCAGGTTGTACCCGGAGGCCATCGACACCTGGTAGGCGCCGGACGCCGGCACCGCCAGCAGGTCCCCGGGACGGATGTCCGCGGGCAGCAGCACGTCGGAGGCGATGATGTCACCGGCCTCGCAGTGCCGCCCGACCACGTGCGCGGGGAGCAGCTCCGCGCTGGCCTCGCGCCCGATCAGCCGCGGCGAGTAACGGACGCCGTAGAGCGCGGGGCGGGGGTTGTCGCTCATCCCGCCGTCGACGGCGACGAAGGTGTGCTTCGAGCCCCCGCCGGAACCGGAACCCGAGCCGTCGGACCCGCCGCGTTTGACGGACAGGACCCGGTAGACCGCCACTCCGGCCGGGCCGACGATCGCGCGCCCGGGCTCCAGCAACAACTTCGGCACCGGCAGGTCCACGGTCGCGCAGGCGGCCCGCAGTTCCGCCTGGACGCGGACGGCGAGCGTCCGCAGGTCGAGTGCCTCCTCGCCGGGGCGGTAGGCGATGCCGTGGCCGCCGCCGAGGTCCAGCTCGGGCAGGACGACGCCGTGCGCCTGCCGCGCCCAGGACATCATCCCGACCATGCGCCGCACGGCCTGCACGAACGGCTTGACGCTGGTGATCTGCGAGCCGAGGTGGCAGTGCAGGCCGACCAGCTCCAGGCGCGGCTGCTCCAGCACCCGGGCGACCGCGAGCTGCGCGGTGCCGTCGGTGCTGGCCAGACCGAACTTCTGGTCGACGGTGCCGGTCCGGATCGCCGGGTGGGCGCCGGCGGCGATGCCGGGCGCGATCCGCAGCAGCACCTTCTGCCGGCTGCCGTGCGGGACCAGCGCCGCGATCCGGGCGATCTCGGCGGCTCCGTCAATGACGATCCGCCCGACGCCCAGCCGCAGCGCGGCCTCCAACTCGTCGGGGCTCTTGGCGTTGCCGTGCAGGATCATGTGCTCGGTCGGGAAGCCGGTGGTCACGGCCAGTTCCAACTCGCCACGCGAGCAGACGTCCAGGCCGAGGCCCTCCTCAGCGGCCCAGTGGGCCATGGCCCGGCAGAGGAAAGCCTTTGCGGCGTAGTGGATCTCCGCCTCCGGAAAGGCCTCCCGGTAGGCGCGGCAGCGGGCGCGGATCTCGTCCTCGTCCAGCAGGTAGAGCGGGGTGCCGAAGCGATCGGCGGCCTCGGTGAGCGAGACGCCGCCGACGGTCAGGTCCCCGTGCGGCGCGGGCCGCGTGGAGGCGGGCCAGGGGCCGAGCCAGGAGTCGTTCGAGTGTCGCGCGGTGTCCTGCGGCGTGTCGGCGGTGTACGTGTCTGCGGTGTGCGCGACGTCGGTGTGCGCCACGTCAGTGTGCGCGTCAGCCGTGTACGCGTCGGCCGCCGGGAGAACGGTGAAAGGCATGGTGGTGGTCCTCCTCAGGCGATCCGCAGGTGCGTCGAGCCCTCGAGCGAGGACTCCCAGTGCTCCCACGACGCGTCGTGACGCAGGCGACCCGCCGGGAGCGCGGCCAGCTGCGGATCCACCAGCAGCCGGGTCACGCCGAGCGGCTCGGTCATCGCGCGCACCACGTCCTCGGCGAGGGCGACGCACTGCTGCGCCTCCCCCAGCACCGCCGCGAGCTGCCGCCGGGTCGTGAAGGCGACCGCGGTCCGCTCGCCCAGCGGCGTGCGGAACAGGCGGACGACCGATCCTGCGGGACCCGACCGGACGGGGATCAGGAGCAGTCCGGCCGGGACGCGTTCCGACGGTTCCGGATCGCTCCCACACAGCATCTGGACCATGGGTGTCACCCTTCGAGCGTTCATGAGAAAGCGTCAACCCGTGTCCGCAGTACGGTGAACCGCCGCGGATCACGGCCTCATGACGACACTGTTCCCCCAGCTCCGAGCCCTGTGTCCGCCCCTGACGCGTTCCTGACGCCCACGATGCGAATGTTGTCGGGCTGATGCCGCCCGGGTGACCGGCGTCACTCCCGGTAGTGGCTCACTCCTCGCCGGTGGCGGAGGTGCGGGCGCTCGGCGTGATCAGCGAGAAGCGGCCGCCCTCGACGTCGGCGAGCTCGGTCGTCCTGCCGTACGGGGTGTCCACCGGGCGCCTGACCACCCGGCCGCCCAGCTCGACCGCGCGGGCCGCGGCCCGGTCGACGTCCGGCGCGGCGAAGGAGATCTGCCAGCGCGGCATCTCGGGCGGTGCATCCTCGGTGGCGGGGGCGGCCAGGCCGCGGAGCGCGGCGACGCTGCGGCCGTCCACGCGCAGCACGACGCGCTCGTGCTCGTAGAAGACCTCGCAGCGCTCCGCCGCCGCCGAGTCCCAGTCCAGCACCTCGCCGTAGAAGAGCGCGGCCTTGAACGCGTCGGCGGTGCGCAGCTCGATCCAGGCCGGGACGCCGGTCAGCCGGGGCGGCTCGCCCACGCCTGCGGCACGACCCTGCCAGAGCCCGAAGGAGGCGCCGTCCGGGTCCCGGGCGATCACGATGCGTCCGGCGTCGATGGACACCGGTCCGACGCCGATCGTGCCGCCCCGGTCCACGCCGCGGCGCGCGGCCTCGTGGGCGTCCGTCACGCCGAAGAACGGGGTCCAGCCCACGCCCATCCCGGCCGAGATCGCGACACCGCTGATCCCGGCCACGGGGACGCCGTCGGCCAGCACCGAGACGTACGGTCCGAGCCGCTCCGGCCCGTGCTCGAAGGTCCAGCCGAGCAGGTCGCCGTAGAAGCGCTGCGCGACGTCCAGGTCGCCCGCGATCAGGCTCACCCACGAGGGCGCGCCCAGTACGGGACGCACCACCCGCTGCTCGCCGCCCTCGCGTCCGTGGCTGCCCTGGTCGGTACCGCGCTCGTCGCTCACGACGCGCTCCGGCGGGGCGCGGGGGACGTCAGCTGGACATGCTCGGTCATCGCGTGCCTTTCGGCCTCAGGGTCAGGGGATCTCGTGGTCGGGTACCCCTCGCCTACTCCGCCAAACTATCTCAAATCCGCCGACCTCGGCTCGGGCCGCACCCACCCGGACCCCACCCCGTTCCGCCACTTTTCAGCCACCGTGCCGACACGGCAGCGCCACCGGCGCGGACGTGCGGCCTCGGACATGCGGGCGTGGGGAAGCCGCGAGACCGTGGACGCATGAGCGAACACACCTACCGCGTCACCGAGATCGTCGGCACCTCCGCGGAGGGGATCGACGCCGCCATCCGCAGCGCCCTGTCCCGCGCCTCGCAGACTCTGCACGGCCTCGACTGGTTCGAGGTCACCCAGATCCGCGGCAGCATCAGCGACGGGCGGGCCGAGCAGTTCCAGGTCGGGTTGAAGGTCGGCTTCCGCCTGGACGAGTAGGCCCTGTCCGCCACCGGGCCGCGGGCCGACACTCCCCCGGAGCGCCGTCACGGCGCGGGTGCGAGCACGACCGCCAGCGTCGCGGTCGCGCCCAACGGAACCCTTGGCGGCTCCGACGGGACCGTCCTCAGGAAGACCGAGGTGATCCCGAGCTCGGCCACGCCACCAGGCGTGCCCGCCGCCATCAGCTCGCCCTCCGCCGGCTCCGGTCCCGCCTCCGTGACCCGCTCGCGTCCGCGGGCCGCCCGACGACGCGTCCGTCCAGGTGAACAGACGCGCCGTCAGCTGCAGCGACTACCTCAGTTCATGACCCGGGGCGCTTGCCGTGGGAGGCGGACTTCTTGCGGCGGTCGTGCTTCTTGCGGGCGCGCTTGGACATCTCGGGGTTCCTCAGGTTCTGGTCGGGGTGGAAGGCGGCGTGCCGCATCGTCAGAGGGCGGGCTCGAGCTGGGCGGTGAGCTTCTCGCTCAGCTTGAGCAGGCGGTCCACCGAGCGGCGCTCGGTGACCTGCGGGCCGGCGGTGGTCACGGCCAGGCCCTCGTAGTAGGCGCCGTTGACGACCTCGGTGCCCGGGTCGCAGAGCGCGACGATCGTCTCGGCGACCTCCCCGGCGGAACGGCCGGTGGTGCCGTAGAGCGGACGGGTCGCGGTCTCGGCGATGCCCGGGTGGACGCTGATCGCGGTGTGGCCCTCGGGCAGCCACTTGGCCAGCGCGGTCACGAAGGTGGTCAGCGCGAGCTTGGACTGGCCGTAGGCGGCGATCCGGGAGTACCGCTTGGCGCGGGTCAGATCGGTCCAGTCGATGTTGGCGGTGCGGTGCAGGGTCGAACCGACGGCCACGATCCGGGTGTCCGTGCCGCGCGCCAGCGGGCGCTCCAGCAGGCGGGTCAGCAGGTACGGCGCCAGGTAGTTGACCTGGAAGCTCAGCTCGTTGCCCTCGTCGGTCAGGGTGCGCCGCTCGGGCGCGGCGATGCCCGCGTTGAGGACGAGCAGGTCCAACGTCTCGTGGCTCTCGGCGAGGGTCTCGGCCAGGCGGCGGACCTCGTCCAGGTGGCGGAAGTCGGCGGGAGCCTCCTCCAGCCGTCCGGTCGGCGCGCCGAGCTCGGCCAGCGCCTCGACGGCGACGGCGGTGTTCTGCGCGGTCTGGCCGTGCACGATCACGCGAGCGCCGCCGAGGGCGAGTCGCAACGCGGTCTGCAGGCCGAGGCCGTTGGTGGCGCCGGTGACCAGGGCGGTGCGACCGGCAAAGGCAAAGGTGTCAGCGGACACGGCGATCCATTCGAGAATCAGGAAAAGGAAAGGAAACGGAAACTTCACACGGACTCACCCCGGAACGTCAGGTCCCGGTGGCGGCGACAGCAGCTCAGCGGTGAGTGCGATGAGGCGGACGGTCCTCATGCCGCGAGTGCGCGGCTGCGCAGCCCGGCGCGGTGACCGCGCGGACGTGGCTGCGAACGAGGTTGTCCATGCCGACCATCCCAGCGGACGCGGTGCCCACCGGCAAGCTTCCCGGCGGACTCTGACGCGGCCGATATGTCCGCGATGCGGTTCTTGACGACGGCTTAGCGCCCGGTCATACCGCAGTGCATAGCGCGGAAGTTGCAGCACGCTGGGGGCGCGAGGAACTGCGCGACAAGCCACCCTGCGAGGTAGAACCCCGAACGTTCAGAGCCATCCACTCAGGTGGGTTTCTCGGGTGGTTCCCCTCGCCCCTGCTAGTGCCACGCTCAAGGCTCGAAGCGGTAGCCCATCCCCGGCTCGGTGAGCAGGTGCCGTGGGCGGGACGGGTCCGCCTCCAACTTGCGCCGCAGGCCCGCGAAGTAGACGCGCAAATAGTTCGTTTTCTGCTCGTGGCCGGGCCCCCACACCTGCTGCAGGATCTGAGCACCCGTCACCAGCTTGCCGGGATGCGTCAACAGCACCGCAAGAATGCGCCACTCCGTCGGCGTCAGCCGAACCTGCGGACCGTCGCCGCGGGTCGGCCGGACCACCGCGCCTGCGAGGTCGACGGTGTAGGCGCCGATCTCGACCGTCGGTGCGGGCGCCTCCGCCCGCGTGGGGCGGCGCAGCGCGGCGCGCAGTCGGGCCAGCAGCTCGTTCATGGCGAAGGGCTTGGTGACGTAGTCGTCCGCGCCCGCGTCCAGCGCCGCGACCTTCTCGGCGAACTCCGAGCGTCCGGACAGCACGATCACCGGGACCGCGCTCCACGCGCGCAGCGCCTGGATCACCTGCAGCCCGCCGATCTGGGGCAGGCCGAGGTCGAGGATGACCGCGTCCGGGGGGTTCTGGGTGGCCTCCAGCAAGGCTCGTCTGCCGTCGGCGGCGGTTGCGACCGTGTAATGCCGGGCCTGGAGGTTGATCTGCAGGGCCTTCAGCATCTGGGGTTCGTCGTCGACGATGAGAATACGGGTCACAGCGAGGCCATTCCGTCGGTCACAGGACTGGTTGGGGCTGGGGAGGTATCTGGTTCCGGCACGCCGTGTGCGGCGTCCGGCGTGAGCGTCGTGCCCGGGGAGGGCGACGCCGCAGGGAGGGCGAGGGACATGGTGAGACCGCCACCGGGTGTGTCCTCCGGGGTGAGGGTGCCGCCCATGGCCTCGGCCAGGCCTCGCGAAAGGGCGAGGCCCAGGCCGACGCCGGTGGTGTTGTCGTGGTCGCCGAGGCGCTGGAAGGGCTGGAAGATCCGGTCCCGGTCCTCCGCGGGCAGGCCGGGGCCGCGGTCGACGACGCGCAGCTCGACCCGGTCGCCGAGCGAGCTGGCGGCCAGCACCACCGAGCGTCCCTCGCCGTGCCGCAGCGCGTTGGCGGTCAGGTTGGCGATGGCGCGCTCCAGCAGCGGCGGGTCGACCAGTACCGGCGGCACCGCGTCGAGTCCGGTGGTGCGGACCGCCGGGTGGTCGTCGGGGAGCGAGTCGAGGGCGCTGGTGACCACCTCGCCCAGCGGCGTCGGCTGGAGGTGCAGGGTGAGCGCGCCCGCCTGGAGGCGGCTCATGTCGAGCAGGTTGTCGACCAGGCGGTTGAGCTTGAGCAGCGAGCTCTGCGCGGTGCCGAGGAGTTCGTCGCGGTCGTCCGCGCTGAACTCGACCTCGTGGCTGCGCAGCGAGGTGACCGACGCGAGCGCGACGGCCAGTGGTGTGCGCAGGTCGTGGCTGACGGCGGCGAGCAGCGCGGTGCGGAGCCGGTCGGCGGCCTTGACGGGTTCGACCTCGGCCGCGACCTCCGCCAGCCGCGAGCGCTCCAGCGCGACGGCGACGTGTGCGGCGAAGGCGGCGAGGACGCGGCGGTCGGAGGCGGGCAGCGGGCGTCCGCGCAGCACCAGCGAGGCGTCCGCCCCGACCGGGACCGTCTCCGCCCCGTGCTCCTGGGCCAACTCCTCCGGGGCGACCACGCGTTCGACCAGCTCGACACTGTCCATGCCGAAGGTCTCGCGAAGCCGGGCAAGGAGCGCGGGCACCGCCTGGTCGCCACGCAGCACCGCACCCGCGAGTGCGGACAGCGTCTCCGCCTCCGCCGTGGCCCGGGCCGCCCGCCGCGAGAACCGCGTACCGGCGTCCACCACCGCGGCGACGACGGTGGCGGCGACCGCGAAGACCACCAACGCCAGCGCGTTGTTGGGCTCGTTGATGTTCAGCGAGTGGATCGGCGGCATGAAGTAGTAGTTGAGCAGCAGCGACGCCGCCAACGAGGCCACCAGCGCGGACGTTATCCCGCCCAGCAGCGCGACGCCGACGACCACGGCCAGGTAGAGCAGGGTGTCGCTGGTCAGGTTCACCGTCGCGCGGGTGTTGCAGAGGACCGCGGTCAGCAGCGCGGGCAGCACCAGCCCGGAGACCAGCCCGGTCACCCGCCGTCCGGTGGAGTGCAGTTGCCCGGCTGCCCGCAACACCCGTCCCCGGCCTGCCCGTTCGTGGGTGACCATGTGGACGTCGATGTCGCCGGAGAGTTCGACGGTGGTCTCGCCGATGCCGCGTCCGGCGGTGAGTGCGCGGCGGAGCGGGCC